>PXSQ01000016.1 GCA_003022725.1 Halobacteriales archaeon SW_7_65_23
CTTGAGGTACGCTTTGAGCGTGCCGTGGTCTGGAATCGTGCCGGTTTCATCCCAAATCCGGTCGCAGGTCCACCGGGCGATGTTCCAGAGTTTCGAGGCGGCGAACCCGAGCGAATCGAGGTCGGCACGCACCTGCTGGTGGTTGCGAATGGAGGCAACGTAGGTGCGCGTGACCTGATTCGCCATACATAGTCTGTTGTATGGGAGATTGATAAGTGGTAGCCTGCCGGAGTGAAAGTGGAATATCCAGCCCGGCAGTCCCCGTTGAAAAGACACCCGGGATTACGCGATTCACGCCCGGCCTGAAGGCCGGTATTCTCTCGCTGAATCAAGATAGGCTACAGTACGAGTGGCTCTCCCGTCACGTCTCCGGGTCCAGCCCCGAGACGAGCCATCCACGAGTAGTCGAGTCCTGTCGACTGCGACCGGGATGTGAAGCCGTTGACCGACATCGCAGTAGCGGCGGCTTCACGGCCCGAAACTGGCGTCTGGCGAATACCCGGCGGTAAAGAGTCACAACAATCACTATGAGACGACCATCACCACCAGTGACTAAACCAAATTCGACACTGACACGAACTCACAGCCGGGAAGCCGCCTTCGAAGCCCTTTTGACCGTTCCTGCGGAACCCGGCAGCATGGATCTCGACCAGGAGACGGTCTGGCAGGTCGGCGTCACGATCGCCGTGGTCGTGCTGTTCGTCGTTGCCCTGGCCGTCCTGAGTCAGGTGTTCGTCGAAGACGTCGTGGTCGAGAATGAACCGCTCTCGGGCGAGCTCGACGGCGAAATCGAGGACCTCGACGTCCAGGGCGACAGCGTCAGCGGCACCTTCGACGGGGAGCTCGACGGCAACTTCGAGGGCAACCTGAGCAAGGAAGTCGACGTGGAACTGACCGCCGGCGTGGAGGGCACCATCACCGACGAGACGATGACCGGCACATTCGAGGGCAACGTCGACCAGCCGGTCGACGGGACGATCAGCGGCGACATCGAGAACGGGACGCTCGACACCGACGACGGATCCTTCTCCGGCAAGTTCTCCGGGACCGTCAACGGGACCACCCAGCAGATGTCGCCTGACGGCGGCATTGCTCTCGTGGCCCTCATCGGCGCGTTCGTCGTCGTCATGCCGCTGGTCGGCTACGTGATCCGGCGCATTACGCCCGACGAAAAAGAATAGCCGCCCCAGACTCCCGGAACTGGGAGTCTGTTCGTGATTCGAGTTTTCACGTACGTACAGCCACCAGTATCAGGACGTTTGAGACTCGGCTTCGCCCTCGCGTTCCCGCCAGTCGACGACCTCGTCCTCGTCGGCGCCGTCGAGTTTCTGCTCGTAGTACGCCATCGGGTGGGAGATCCGCTCGCAGAGGTCGTCCATGTTGACGCAGTCGCCGTAGGACTGCATCGTCGCACACGAGGGCGGCGAGTACTGCGTCGCGCTGGTCTCGCCGCGGATGTGGTTGACCTGGTAGCGCGTCGCCTCCTCGCCGAAGCCCGGGTTGACCTGGAACATGTCGACGATGTCGTCGGTCGACATCCCGATGCTCGTCAGGAACGTCGCGATCGCGAACCGCGAATGGTGTTCGAGGTGTTCGCCCTTCTGTACCTGGTCGAGCAGGTACCGCATGCACGGCGGAAACAGGTCCGGCACCACCGTGTCGATGTCGCGCATCAGCTCCAGGTCCGCCAGCGTTTCCCGGACCTGTGCCATCTCCGCCTCCAGTTCGTCGCCGATGGCGTCGGGGACCGACAGCGGGAGGCCGTCGGCGACGCGCTTGCGGACCGCCTGCCGGACGAGCACGAGCAGTTCGCCCTCTGACAGCGGCACCTCCCCGGTCTGGAGGTCGCGGTTGACCAGCCGCCACTCGTCGCCCCACTCGTCGGCGGCCAGGTGGAGGTACGCGCCGACGTCGACGCGGTATCCCTCCGGCGTCTCCCGGATGTCGTCGGTCAGGTCGAACTCCGCGAGGAGGGCCCCGAGCGTGATCGACTCCGCGCCGGTGCTTTTGAGTTCGGTCGTGTCCGTGCGGTCGCGTTCGATGCGCTCGTGGGCAGTCGCTGCCTCCGCGCGGGCGTACTTCCGCGTGAGGACGTGTTCGTCGACCAGCGAGACCAGCACCCGCGCAACCGGATAGGACAGAAGCTCCATGCGCGTCCGGCGGCGGGGCTCGCCGACGTCGCCCTCATCCAGCGCCCGCTCGACGCGCTCGAGGGCCCGCTCGACGACAGCGCCGTCGCGGCTCACCACCGCCGCGAGGTCGACGTCGGCCGCCTGGACCGCCGCCCGAGCCGACTCCAGGAACGGGTAGCGTGCGTGGAGCTGGTTCATCGGGACGGGATTGCACGCCGGCGAGCAAAAAGCCGGCGGTCCCACCGCCGCGGTGCGGTCCCGGCTCCCCGTCCGACGATCGCCGAGTCCGCCGCTCGACCGACGGCAGTGCCGGCATTTTTCCGCCACCCGACTGGTTTCACGAGAGATGCAATTACCGCGTGACGAGGATCGTCGACTGTTCGCCATCGAGGACGGTCACCCGTTCGCCTGACGAGGAGCGGTGTTCCTTGCGGATCTCGACGGCCGACGCCGGCACCATGACGACCTCGCCACCGAGATCGACCTCGAGTTTGCCCTCGAAGCGGAGCTGTTCGGCGGCCGCCTCGGGATCCATCGCCTCCAGTGCGTCGACCACCTGATCTGTGCGGTCACGGAACTCGGGGCCGAGCGTGGCGTGATCCGGCTCCACCTCGGCGGGGACGAGTTCGACGTCGGGCTCGCCCTCGCGGACCCGGACCGGCGCGCTCACCGCCTCGCTCAGGTCGTAGGTGTCGACCGGTGCGTCGGGCGACTTCTCGGGATACACCTCGACGCCGTCGAGGGGTTCGTTCAACGCCAGCCCGGACTCGGACTTCCAGCCGCGGACCGTCGAGGCAGCGTCGGCGATGATCGCACCGACGGCGTCGACCTCGCGGTCGGCCATCCCCGGCTCCGGCCAGGTACTCCCGTGGACGCTCCCTTCGGTGCCCGGCAGGGCGTGCCAGGCCTCCTCGGTCACGAACGGGGCGAACGGCGCGAGCATGCGCAGCGATGCGGAGACAGTAGTGAATAGCGCCGCCCGCGCGGCGTCGCGTTCGCCTGGACGGCCCTCGTAGAGGCGGCCCTTCGCCAGTTCGACGTAGTCGTCGGCCAGGTCGCTCCAGACGAACTCCCGGATGGTCCGCAGGGCGGCGTCGAAGCGGTACTCGTCCATCTCTCCGGCCACCTCGTCGGCGACCCGGGAGCACCGCGAGAGGATCCAGCGGTCGACGTCCCGGTAGGCGGGATTCGCCGGCGGCTCCCAGCCATCGCCGTCGAGGTGTGTGGCGGCAAAGCGGGTGACGTTCCAGAGCTTCGTCAGGAACCGCGACGCGGAGCGCACCTCCTTCCACTGGAACTGGATGTCGCTGCCGGGCTGGCCGCCAAGTGCCATCGCCTGCCGGAACGCGTCCGCCGAGTACTCCGCGACGGCCTCCTCGGGCTGGACGGAGTTGCCGCGGGACTTGGACATCTTGTTGCCGTCCTCGCCGAACACCATCCCGTTGATCAGTGCCGTCTCCCAGGGGACGTCCTCCTCCAGCGCGGTCACCCGGAGGATGGTGTAGAACGCCCAGGTCCGGATGATGTCGTGGCCCTGCTCGCGCAGCGTCGTCGGCTCGAACGATTCCGCTGGCCAGCCCTGGACGTACAGCGGCGATATCGAGGAGTCGACCCACGTGTCCATCACGTCGGTCTCGCCGATCCACGCGTCCCCACCGCACTCGGGACAGGCGTCGATCGCTGGCTCGGTCTCCGTAGGGTCGACCGGCAGTTCCTTTTCGCTCGCGATGTGTGTGTGCTCGCAGTCCTCGCCGGAGCAGTGCCAGGCAGGGATCGGCGTCGCGAACTCCCGCTGGCGGGAGATCACCCAGTCCCAGTCCATCCCGCGGGTCCAGTCGGCCAGCCGCTCGTACATGTGCTCGGGAATCCACTCGACGGCCTGCGCCGTGTCGAGGATCTCCTCCTCGCGGACCTCGATGAACCACTGCTCGGTCGAGAGGATCTCGATCGGCGTGTCACACCGCCAGCACTGGCCGACGTTGCCGATCGTTTCGGATCGGTCCTGCAGGTAGCCTGCCGCGTCCAGGTCCGCCACGATCGCATCCTCGGCCTCGTCGAGAGCCAGTCCCGCGTACTCGCCGGCGGCGTCGGTGAGCGTGCCGTCTTTCTCGAGCACCGAGCGCAGCGGGAGGTCGTGCTCGGCCCACCAGTCCACGTCCTGCTTGTCTCCGAAGGTGCAGATCATCACCGCGCCGGTGCCGAAGTCGCTGTCGACATCGTCGTCTGCGAGCACCTCGACGTCCTGGCCGAACAGCGGCACTTCAACGGTGTCGCCGACGCGATCGGCGTAGCGCTCGTCGTCGGGGTTGACGGCGACGGCGACGCAGGCCGCAAGCAGTTCCGGCCGCGTCGTCGCGATGTCGATCGACTCGCTTCGCTCGTCGCCCTCGCCGTCGGCCCCACCGTCCGTGCCCGGGAACGTGATCGTATACAGCGTCGCGGGCACGTCTTCCGCGGTTTCGACCTCGGCGTCGGCGATGGCGGTCCGGCAGCGCGGGCACCAGTTGACGGGATGTTCGTCGCGGTAGACGTAGCCGTTCTCGGCCATGCGGACGACCGAGCGCTGGGTTTCGCCCCAGTACTCGGGGTCCATCGTCCGGAACTCGTGGTCCCAGTCCTGGGAGAACCCCAGCCGTTCCATCGTCTCCCGCATCGCCGCGATCTGCTCCTCAGTGTGCTCGATGCACAGCTCCCGGAACTCCTCGCGGGGCACCTCCGTCCGGTGGATGCCGTGAATCTCCTCGACTTTCACCTCCGTCGGCAGGCCGTGGCAGTCCCAGCCCTGCGGAAAGAGAACGTCAGCGCCCTGCAGGCGGTGGTAGCGGGCCGCAAAATCCATGTAACACCAGCCCAGGGCGTTGCCGATGTGGAGGTTGCCCGTCGGGTACGGCGGCGGCGTGTCGATCACGTACTCAGTCTCGGGGTCGCCGCTTCCGTCGTAGCTGTAGACGTCCAGCTCCTGCCATCGCTCGCGCCACTTCGATTCGATACTCTCGGGGTCGTACGTCTCCGGTAACTCTGTCATGGCTGATCGATGTGTGAATCTGCCGCGCTCGCTGGCCTCTGTGACGCTGATGCTACTCGCGTCGGCGGCGCCGCTGCTATCCACCATACCCGGGCCAGCACAGACGAAGAAACCCGCCGCTGCCGCCAGTATCCGGGGCTGCCGGGAAGGCTATAGCGGTTGTACTACAGCGACACGGGTCATATCTGTCAGGATGCCTGGGTGAGGGATAAGCGTTCGGCTGGTGTGTGGTGTGGTATCGAGGGACTCGATCCGTAGAACAGAGCAGGGTGGCAGCGATAGATTATCAGTGTCGGCGCGACATTTCAGGTTGCACTCGGTGAGCGGGTCGAGTCGGTGTGCCGGCCAAATACTTATGTCGGTGGGGCGATACGTGACTGCCCATGACCGACGCTCCGAGGGACGGACTGGGACCGTCCGGTCCTGATCGTTCCAGCGGGGCCGACAGGGGGGTCCACTTCGAGGAGACGATCGCGCTCTCCGACAGCGAGTACGCCGGGCTAGCCAGTCTGGCTGGTGCGGGCGTGCTCGTGTCGATCGTCGCGACACTGCTGTTTGTCCCGCTCGCGATGGTACTCTTTTTCTGGGTCGTCGCCGAACGGTCGGGCAACTCCATCGTGGACGTCGCCACGACTGTCGTTTCGGGTCTACCCCTTTCTGTGCTCGCGTTTCTCGTGGTGTTCGCTATCTTCTACGTTGGCACTCCCCTTCTGGTTCTGGTGATGGCAGTCAGGCGGGGGAGCTTGACCTACAGAGATGAGATCCACACCAGGGTGACCGACAGCGGCGTCACGATCGACCGCGATGGGGGATACCCTGGGCAATCCGCCGAGGTTACCATCCCGTTCGAGGCGATCACCGCTGTCGAGTACAACGATCCCGAGGGAAGCCTGAAGATGAACCTGGAGGACGTCCGGGCCGAGAAGTACATCGGCGGTCGAGCGCAGGACTGGGTGCGGGTCGAGCGCCGGAACAGCCCTGCGGTGTACGTCGGGTCCGATCGGCCACGGAACCTGGCAGCGGTCGTCGCCGACTTGGCGCCAGGTGTGGACCGTGCCCGGCCGTTCTCGTGACGATCCAGCCACCCGGGACGACGGGCGTCGAGATTCATTGTCCTCGGCGGCGGCGGTCGTGAGGGGGCGCTCCGGATACTCGGTCTTGAACAGCGACTCACACGCCTCGAGGTCGGCGAGGAGGACTACGGCGAAACTGGCCGAGTCAGCTCCGTCATCGAGACCATCGAACAGCTGTGTACGGAGCTGGATCTTGATGTCGAGCTAGAGTGACGCATTTCACCAGCCCCCCAGTGACCGATACGTGCCGATTTTCCTTGCCGTGTGGCCACTACGCGCTCTCTATTACACGCACTGACACGCACTGGCGGACTGAACGGGCGAACCGCGCTGATGTCGATCTT
>PXSQ01000017.1:0-12212 GCA_003022725.1 Halobacteriales archaeon SW_7_65_23
TTCTAAAATTAACCACCTTGTGAACTCTTCTATGACACCTTAATTCCAAGGTTCAACAGGTCGGGGTTGTAAGAAGCAGCTACCGGAGGACGTTCACGTCGGCCAACTCCTTTCCGCTCACTGCTCGCTAGCGAGCGTGACGCGCCAGGTAGTTCCGCTGGAGTACGACCACGGTTCGATCTCCAGATCCGAACTCCGCTCGCTCAGTTTCTTGACTGCCGCACCGATCTCCTGTGCCGACAGCTCCAGGTCTTCGGCGATGAACCGGCTCTTGAAGTACTGCTCCCCGTCGGCGACCTGCCGCCGCAGATACCGCTCGACCCTGGTCGTCTTCGGGAGGTCCGAACTCGCTGCCGTTGCCATATCCGTGAATACATTTGAGCAGTGAAAAATACTCGTCAGACGACAGTCAGACGATCCGTCAGTTTGCGTCGTCGCTCGACGGCCCGTCAACTTGCGTCGTCGCCTAATCGGTCCGGTCCTCGCCCGCCGTCGCGAGCAGGCCGGCGACGCGGGCGCCCGCGGTACGCTCGGCGTGTAGTCGGTCGAAAAGCGTCCGTGCGCTGGTCGCGGCCCCCTCGTCGACAGCGAACTCGGCGCCGGGGTAGGACACCGCTGTCAGCACCAGCGGTTCGGGTGGCGCCGGACCCACACCCTCTGGGCCCTCGACCGGTTCCGGCGAGAGGGCGCGCTCGATCCGGTCCAGCGGCGCCTCCCCGCGGGCGCGCTCGGCGACCAGCGAGACGGCACGGCGGACGAACTCCCGCGGGAAGCCGCCAGCGCGGAACCGACAGACAAGGAACGGGCCATCTTGTTCGAGATGCGTCGCCAGGTGCCGCTCGGTGCCCGTCTCGTCGGGCGTGAGATTGTGAAAGTCGTGGCTGCCAGCCAGCGCGTCGAGCGCGCTGCGCGCCCGCTGCTCGCTCCCCTCGGGTGTGTACAGGAAGTAGGTGTACTCCCGCTCCGTCGCGTGGTGGGTCGCGTGGAACTCGGCGTCGACGCCGGCGCTCGCCCAGGCCCGGATCGACTCGGGGAGTTCGCTGTTGAACGCCGCCGGCGAGAGCCAGTCGGGGGCCTCGAACGCGACGGTCTGGGCGAGCGCCGAGACGCCCGCGTCGGTCCGGCCTGCGGCGGCGTAGCCGGGCGGCGTGTCCGCGTCTCCCGCGAGAACGTCGAGGTCCCGGAGCGCGTCGAGCAGCGCGTCCTCGACCGTCGGGACGTCGGGCTGGCGCTGGAAGCCGTGGTAGGGCTGGCCGTCGTAGGCGATTCGGTATGCGCGCATGCGTCGGTCACTCCAGTAACGACTCGCCGGTCATCTCCGAGGGCTGGGCCACGCCGAGCAGTTCCAGGATCGTCGGCGCGATGTCGGAGAGCGCGCCGCCCGAGCGGGCGCGCCGGCCGCCGTCGGTCCCTCCGCTCGCGGTGTCACTGCTCGCGCTTTCGGGGTCAGTTCCCGACCCCCCATCAGATGCGAGGTAGATGAACGGGACGGGGTTCGTCGTGTGGGCGGTGTAGGGGTCGTCCTCGGTGCCCATGTCGTCGGCGTTGCCGTGGTCCGCGATGACGAGGACGTGCGCGCCGGCGGCCTCCAGCGCCTCGACCAGCCGTCCAAGTTGCGTGTCGACGGCCTCGACGGCTTCGACGGCGGCGTCGAAGTCGCCGGTGTGGCCGACCATGTCCGGGTTGGCGTAGTTCAACACCAGCACGTCCGGATCGTCGCGCTCGACGATCGCGATCGCCCGGTCTGTCACCTCGGCGGCACTCATCTCGGGCCGCTGGTCGTAGGTCGGGACGTCCGGGCTGGGGACGATCTCGCGCAGTTCGCCGTCGAACTCCACCTCGCGGCCGCCGTTGAGGAAGTAGGTGACGTGGGCGTACTTCTCGGTTTCGGCGATCCGTAGCTGCGTGAGATCCTCCGCGGCGAGCACTTCGCCGAGGGTGTTCTCGGGCTGGTGCGGCGGGAAGGCGACGGGCAGGTCGAACGACTCGTCAAACTCGGTCATCGTCACCAACCGGATCTCGGGCGGGTCGGTGTCAAACGGCCACGCCGGCTCGATGTCGGCCAGCAGCCGGGTGAGCTGGCGGGCCCGATCCGAGCGGAAGTTGACGAAGATGGCCGCGTCGCCGTCCGAGAGCGCCGCGCCACCCTCGATCAGCGTCGGCTCGACGAACTCGTCGGTGGTGTCGCGCTCGTAGGACGCCTCGGCGGCCGCGACCGCCGATGGTGCGGTGTACTCCGCCTCGCGCTCGACGATGGCGTCGTAGGCGCGCTTGGTGCGCTCCCAGTTCCGGTCGCGGTCCATCGCGTAGTACCGCCCCGAGACCGTCGCGACGTCGCCGGTCCCCTGGGCGTCGACGTGGGCTTCGAGGTCCCGGAGGTAGCCGGCGCCGCCGGTCGGCGCAGTGTCGCGGCCGTCGGTGAACGCGTGGGTGACTGCCTCGACGCTGCGGTCGGCGGCGAGTTCGACCAGCGCGTGGATGTGGTCCTGGTAGGAGTGGACGCCGCCGTCGCTGATCAGGCCGAGCAGGTGGACGCGGCCGCCGTGTTCGGTCGCGTACTCGAACGCCGATTCGATGGCGGGGTTCTCGTCCAGCGGCGGGTCGGTCGGGTTCTCGATCGCTCCCGCTTCGCTCCGCCAGCGGGCGACCGCGTCGGAGATCCGCGCCGACTCCTGGGTAATGACCCGGCCGGCGCCGATGTTGAGGTGACCGACCTCGCTGTTGCCCATCTGTCCCACGGGGAGGCCGACCCGGTGGCCGTGGGTCACGAGCGTCCCGAACGCGCCGGTCTCCCGGAGGCGGTCGACCGTCGGCGTCGACGCCGCCGTGACTGCGTCCCGGACGCTCCCGTCGTCGTTCAACCCCCAGCCGTCCAGAATGACGAGTCCTACCTGCATACTCGAACGTGGTGGCCACACGACACGACCCTTTCGGAATCGGCAGGCGTCGACCCGCGACGTACCGTTCCCGGCGTCCCATGTCGTAATACACTGTCTCCCGCCGGACGACACGTCTCCTGTCCGGTTCGATGGGCCGGGTTCGGTTCGACGGGCTTTTCTAGAGGGATGGATTTGACACACACATGGCTGAATTCACCGTCGCCGTCTCGGATCCCGAGAGCGGCACGACGTATCAGGTCGACGTTGCGGAGCAGGACGCCAACCGATTCATCGGCAAGGACCTCGGCGAGGAAGTCGACGGGGGCGCCGTCGGCCTCCCGGGCTACACGCTCGAACTCACCGGCGGCTCGGACAACGCTGGCCGCCCGATGCGCGAGGACGTCCGCGGGTCGGCGCTCAAGGAACTCCTCCTCGAGGGCGGCACCGGGTACGATCCCAGCCGCGACGGCGAGCGCAAGCGCGTGACTGTCCGCGGGCGCGAGGTCAGCGACGATACGCGCCAGATCAACGCCAGGATCGTCGGCCGCGGCGGCGACCCCGTCGAGGAGCTTTTGGGCGACGACGAGTGACCGAACGGGTTCCCTCCGATCACGACGCCGTCGAGAGCCACCGCGTTCACCTCGACTCGGTCGGCCGCACCAGCCGCGTGCAGCTCCCGCTCCCCGAAGACCTCGATCCTGCTGTCGACGACGTGGTCTGTCTCTGTTTTGACGGGGCGGCGTTCTATGCACAGGTCGAGACAACCCTCGACGGCGCACCGGCGATCCGCCGGGCGGCAGCCGATCAGCAGCTCGCACGGAGCGGCGACGGCGAGGACGAACTCGCCGCCTGGCTGTCCGACGCGGGGCTGGCGGGTGGCGATCCGCTGCTGCTCGACGTGCTCACGCCGGGCTGGGCGTACGGCCTCCGGCTTCCGGGTGAGCGCGTCGTCTACAGCCCGCCCGAACAGCCCGACGATTCGCTGACGTCGATCGCCCGAGACCTCGACGGGGAGTGACAGCGACCGGCCCGAAACGGCCAGCTCGGGCGGGCGCTTCCTGGACTCCGTCGTTTTTCCAGATGATACTCGCACGAAACACTCAATACTCGCCCCCGGGTTCCTCGACAGCGCCGCCAGCCCCCTCCGGGATCGCCACAGGGGATCGGGAAACGCGGACGCACTCCTGGCAGTCGGCGGCTTTTTATAGGGTGGACTGCAACAGTAGGGGAACGCTGCATGTACGGAAACACCCCGTTTGGCGAGGAGTCGACGACCGCCGAGCTGACGCCGGACCAGCGCAAGCTGTTGCGCCGGGAGCTGTCGAGCGTCGCCGCCCGGACCCGCGAGCTGCTCCCCGGCGAGTTCGTCGTCGGCTCCGAGATCACGACCGGCGTCGACGGCCCGCGCGCGACGGTGGCGGTCCAGCCCCCCGTCGGCGCCGTCGTCAGCGCCGACTACGCCGTCGACGGCGAGGTCGACATCGACGAGACCGAACGCGAGGACCTCGCAGTCGGCCTCGCGGCCAGCGCCGCCCTCCAGGTCAAGGAAGCAATGCACGACGACCGCTCGCCGACCGCCCGCTAATTACCGCTATTCTGTCGCGTGTTCGCGGCGCTTCGAATCCCGTTGTTCGGGCCATGACACAGTCGATGGACTGTCCTGGCACTGTCCGGAGTCACGTCTGGCTGTATATCTGTTAGTGAATCCAGGAACAAGCCAAGGCCGACGAGAACATCTAGGTTCCGGATCCCGAGCGCTGACCGACACACCTGGGAGCGACAACACGGTGATCGGGGATCCCCATCAGGGCGCGGTCGCCAGCTCCTCGATCCGGTCGAGCGCCCGCCGACAGACCAGCGCGTAGCCGGCGGCGTACAGCGGCAGCTCGAACCCGACCCGGCAGCCGTCGCCCGCACGCTCGACGCGGTGGCCCGTCGCGGGGATCCGCGCGACGTCCCAGGTCCAGCGGTACCCGCCACAGCTGGTCACCTCGAAGGGGAGCCGGATTCCGATGGGCAGTTTCACCCGGCCGGTCGTGCCGGCCTGGATGTAGCGATCGTCGCTCTCGACGTCCGCGACCGTCGGCCCCCAGTCGGGCCAGCGCTCCGTGTCGGTCAGCAGTTCCCACACCGTTTCCCTGTCGGCCGCGACGTACTGCGAGACGACCAGCCGCCGGCCTGACGGCGTCTCCCGGGTGTCCGTCGACATACCCGCTGTTCGGGCCACAGACTGATAGAGGTTGGTAGGACGTGCGCTCGCGAGGAATCACTGGAGTCGTTCCGGGATTGACCGCACGACTGCGTGCGGCCGACTCAGGAAACAGTCACAATCATCACTATCAGCCGCCCGGATCGCCGGGGTCGGGCTCCGCGCCGTCGATGGCGTCGTCCAGGCCGTCCGCGACGGCTTCGTCGATGTGGCTCTCGCCGGGGACCTCGCGGTTGTTGGTGTCCTCTTCCTGCGTTTCAGTGACCTCCTCGTCCCCTGTGACGGAGACGAAAATGTCACTGAGTTCCTCTGCACGTTCGCGTGATTGGGTCTGGCTCATACGCGTGTCAAGGTTGCACAGCCATCATAATAGGTGGTATGCCAAACTTGTTTGGCATCAGAGGATCGCAAGAGGGCGGCGGGGCGAGCTACAGCACGTCGCGCTGGCAGGAGCCACAGAGGGCTTCCTCCTTGACGTCGACCTCGCGGACCGTCGGGGAGAAATTCATCACGCAGCGTTTGTTCTCGCAGTGTTCGAGGCCGAGCGTGTGGCCGATCTCGTGGACGACCTCCTTGCGGACGCGGTCGGAGAAGATTTCGTCGGCCGAGCGGTTCGAGAACCCTCCGTCGGAGGAGGTTCGCAGGCGATACGTCGAGATCACGCTGCCGCTGCCGCCGAGGTACGCGAGACCGAACACGTAGTTGCGACGGTGGTAGAACAGGTCTTTCGGGGTGATGGCGATGTTTTTGCTGCCAGTCCCGACGCGCTTTGCTAGATCGATGAACTCCTCGGCGCGGTACTGTTCCCTGGATGTGTCGTAGGAGTCAGCGGGGATCGGCTCGGCGTCGTGAACAGTGACGTCACAGTCGTACACCGACCGCAGGCCGGAGGAGGCCTGCCGCTTGACGACCGGGTCGACGTCCCCGACTGGCACGATGTCGACGTGCATACACACCTATATACGATCCCTCGCATAAAAACCTGCGTGCACGACGCCACGCGTGACGCGTTCGTCAGCCGTCTGTCGGACTGCGAGCGCGTCGTCGAGATCGGTATCGGCCGCCAGCCCGCTGTCGCGCGCGCCCTAGCGGCGGCCGACCTCGACGTGACCGCGACGGACCTCCGCGAGCGCCCTGTTCCCGCCGGCGTGACGTTCGTCGTCGACGACGTTACCGACCCTGATCGATCGGTGTACGCCGGCGCGGACGCGCTGTACGCGTGCAACCTCCCCCCGGAACTCCAGCGGCCGGCACTGTCGCTCGCTCGCGGGATCGGCGCGTCACTGTTGTTCACCACGCTTGGGGGCGATCCCGTCGTCGTCCCCGTCTCCCGCGAGGCGATCCCTGGGGGGACGCTGTACGTCGCCGATCCGCAACGTGCTTGAGGGTCGAGTTCGTGCTGGCCGCTAATGAACGTCGATGCGATCGTGCTTGACGTCGACGGCGTCCTCGTGGACGTCGAGAACTCATACAGGCGCGCGATCATCGAGACGCTCGATCGCGTGTACGGCGAACCGATCGACAGGGACGGGATCCAGCAGTTCAAGAACGCCGGCAGGTTCAACAATGACTGGGAGCTGACCGACGCGGCGGCGCTGTACGTGCTCGGGCGGCGCGAGGGCCTCAGCCTGTCGCTCGCTCAGTTCACCGACGCGATCGCCGCGACCGGCGGCGGGCTGGCCGCCGCGCGGACGGTCGTCAACGAGGAGCTGACGCCGGCCGCCCGCGAGCAGGTGTTCGCGGCCTGGGACGCCGACCGCCTCCGGGCGGTGTTCCAGCAGCTGTACCTCGGCAGCGACCGCTACCGGGAGATCGAGGGCGCCGAGCCCGACATCGATGTGCCCGGCTACATCCACGACGAGCCAGTGCTGATCGAGGCGGAAACGATCGACGCGCTGACCGATCGGTTCGCGGTCGGCGTGCTGACCGGCCGGCCCGCAGCCGAGGCCGAAATCGCGCTCGACCGCGCCGGGCTGGACGTCCCCGATGACCACCGCTTTACGATGGACGACTGGGAGGGCGGCAAGCCCGACCCGGACGCGCTGTGTACGCTGGCCGACCGGTTCGGCGCCGGATCGCTCGCATACGCCGGCGATACGCTCGACGACGTCCGGACGGCCGTCAACGCCGCCGACGCCGACGCCCGCACCTACTACGGGATCGGCGTGCTCACCGGCGGCCTCTCCGGCGAGGAGGGCCGGCGCCTGTTCGAGGGGGCCGGCACCAGCGCCGTCGTCGAGTCGGTCAACGAGCTGCCGGCGCTGCTGGAGTAAGCCGGGGGCTCATACTGCTGTCTCGGGATGGAGCCGCTCGTAGCGGAGCCGCTCGCTCGCCATCTCGACCGGAAAGAGCTCCATGGCGGGCCCGACGGGAAGCACCGGCAAGTGTGTTCCCCTGGTGTGCGACGGCGTCCCACGGGCCGGCGTCAGCCGGACTCCGTCTCGGTGCCGTTCTCCGCGTCTTGCCCCGTCTCGTCGCCGTTACCGGTGTCGAGTCGGGTGGCCCTGCCGTCAACGATGCGCCACGGTCCGCTCGGGATCTTGTTCAGCGTCAGTTCTAGCCCGACCGTCATCGGTCCCTCCTCTTTTCCCTTGACTTCGAGGATGCCGCGCGCGGTGATCTCGTTCTCGCCGAAGTCGGCGAACCCGCGCTGGACGAGCGTCACGTCCGCCCCCGCGAAGAACTCGATGTCCCGGGCGACGTTCTCGGCGGTCAGCTCGCTGTCCTCGTGCAGGAGGTCGATCGCCGCCTCCTCGTCCTCGTTGTCGATCGCCTCGACGTACTGGTCGACGGTCGACAGCGGCTCGCCGGGGATTTCCTGGGAGCCGTCGTCACTGTTGGTCCCGTCGTCGGCCCCTGATTCGGTGTCGTCGCCCGTTCCGTCGGTCGACCCGTCGTCCGTGTCGGATCCGTCATCGCTCGCGTCGTCGGGGTCGTCGGTCGGTGTGTCGATCGGCTCCGGCGTGTCGGCGTTCTCGTCGTCCGAGTCGTCGCCGAGACAGCCCGCAACCGCGGCGGCGAGCGAGCCGCCGGCGAGAGCGAGCAGGTCGCGTCGGTCCATGCTCGGGCATGCATCTCGGCAGGGATGAGGGTGTCGACCTGGCGTCACGGCCACCCGATCCCGGTCACGGTCGCCGACCGCGGCCCGTCAGGTTGCCGCTACGGACAACGCTTAACGGGTTCTCGCCCAATGGGGCGGTATGCAGCTGGCACTCCTCGGCGGCACAGGTGACATCGGCGAAGGGATCGCGCTCAGAGTGGCACGCGGCACCGACCACGCGGTCGTCGTCGGCTCGCGCGACGCGGACAAGGCCGCCGACGCGGCGTCGTCCTACGCCGACACGCTGGCGGACCACGGCGTCGACGCCGACGTCACAGGTGCGAGCAACCCCGACGCTGCCGCGGGCGCCGACGTGGTCGTGCTCGCGGTGCCGGCGTACCACCTCACGGACACCATCGACGCCGTCGCCGACGACCTCGGGGAGGCCGTCCTCGTCTCGCCGGCCGTCGGGATGAAACGCGACGAGGACGGGATGCAGTACAACCCGCCCGGCGTCGGCAGCGTCACGCAGCTCGCCGCCGCGAACGCCCCCGACGACGTCCCGGTCGTCGGCGCGTTCCACAACCTCGCCGCCGGCCGGCTCGCGGACCTCGATGCGGACCCCGACTGGGACGTTCCGGTCGTCGGCGACGACGACGCGGCGAAAGGCACCGTCACCGACCTGGTCGGGGAACTCGACGGCCTCCGGCCGCTGGACGCCGGCGGCCTCGGCAACGCCGCCGAGGTCGAGTCGCTCACGCCGCTGCTCATCAACCTCGCATCGAACAACGAGGGGCTGCACGACCTCGGCGTGAAGTTCTGGTAACTACGCGTTCATTACCGCCACTTCGACGTATTCGACCCCCCGAGTCAAAAGATCGCCGTCGGACCAGTCGGCACTTCGGGGCCGCGAGTGCCGAAGGCTCCGATCTCGCGGCGCCAGAGTAATAAGAAAAATTATTGCTACGGATTCTACTATGATTTATTATATTTATTGCACTGGGCTGGCATCACAGGAGTCTGGAGACGACTGGTAGCGGCAGCTACGGGCACGATTCCGGGATAGGATCTACTATTGGGACAGACATTGGTCCGAATGGCGCTGATTTCGGCCGTCTGACGACACCTTCGGACTCCGTCGCAGAGATCGCAAAAACTGGAAGTATAACAGTCCAGGACGTGCGCAGTATTGCGGTTTCTGGACAGTTCTCCTCGTCAGGGTGTCGAGAGGTGTCTGTCACGACCGATCGATCAGCCGGGCAATTCGTCGATCTGCCGTCTCGACTACTACGAAATATAAAAATCATAGGATATACTTTATTTTTATACTATCGGGGGCTCGGGAATCGATTGGTCCGGGATCGTCCTGTCTGTGCTGGCAGCCCCGTAGACCGACGGCGGGTCGGGTCAACATATATTAGTCGGCCACGGGTACGGGGACGCAAGGGTCACAGACATGTCATCGACCGACGACGGCGCTGGCGGGGAGTATGATCACTGCTGCAAGGTCGGTCGCGTTGCCGACGACCACAGCCTGTCGCCGGGGGTGGGCGGCGGCGTCAACGAGTACCTCGCCGCCCGGTGGCGCGGCGACGACGACTACCCGGAGACGAGCCTTGCGGAACTCGTGGAGTGGTTCGACCGCCGCGTCATGGGGACCGTCTACCGGGCGAACGACCGGCTTGCGACCGATAGCCGCCTGGCCGCGGAGTACGACACCCTCCGGAGTGACGACGAGGTCGACCGCTCGCTGCTCGTCGACGACCTGGCGGAGGACGGCATCGACGGCGACGCCCTGCGCGGAGACTTCGTCTCCGTCGCCACGATGTACCGGCATCTGACGGACTGTCTGGGTGTGAGTAAACCCGACGCCGACGGGCGGAGCGACTCGGACTGGGAAGCCGACAAGATCGCGTACGCAGTCGAGACTGCGCGGGAGAACATCGCCGACGCGCTCCAGTCCTGGGAGAACAAAGGGACAGTCCCCTTCGCTACCGACGCGAGCATCGGCGTCCGCGTCACCCTGGAGTGTCCGGTGTGTCACAGGCAGGTCAGTGTCGAGCGCGCCCGCGAGCGCGGCCACGTCTGCGAGACGCACATGACCGAGGGGGCTGGCCCGCCGGACCGCTACTAGAACCGACGGAGGGGTGACACATCTCCGAATAGCGCCGCCACCGGGGCTATCCATACACCGTCAGTGATCGGCACCATCTTCATTACCCGGAGGCTGCAACGTCGGACTGGTATGTGGCGGCTGGAGATCGACAACATCGCAGGGATCCGATCGGGGACGGCCACGCTCGAGCCGGGGCTGAACGTGGTGCAGGCCTCCAATTTCCAGGGGAAGTCGAGTTTCGCGGCCGCGATCCGGACCGTCCTCGGCGCGACGGGCCGATACGACGCACCGCCGCTCACCGAGGGCGCTGAGTCGGGGTCGGTGACGCTCACGACCGAGGACGAGACCTACGAGGTGGCCATCGAACGGGCGCCCGACGGGACGGTCACGCAGTCGGGCACCCCGTACCTCGCCGACGAGACCGACCAGGTCTGTGCGCGACTGTTCGCGTTACTCGACGAGGACAATCCCATCCGGATCGCCGTCCGCGACGGCGCGGACCTGACGCCCCTCCTGCAGGCCCCGCTCGACATTGCGGATGTCGACAGCCGGATCGACGCCCTCCGGGCTGAACGCCGCGACCTCGAGGAGGAGCTCTCCCGCGCCGAGCGGGTCACCGAGCGCATTCCTGCGGTCCAGGAGTCGGTGACCCAGCTCGAAGCCGAACTCGAGGAACTCCGCTCGCGCCGGGAGGAACTCGAAAAACAGGCGGAGCGCACCGATGACGACTTGGCTGACGAAGTCGTCGAGAAACGGAGTACGCTCGAGGAGTACGAGCGCCACATCGAGCAGACGGAAGCCGGCATCGAGCGCAAGCGCGAACGCCTCGCCGGGACCGAGGCAGAGCTCGACGCGCTCGAGGTGCCGGCCGTGGACGACGACGCCGACGTGGCGGCCAAGCGTGAGCGCATCGACGAGCTCGAGCGGAAGATCGACCTCCTGACGCGGGTCTCGCAGGTCTCCCGTGAGATCCTCGAGGCGGGCGAGCTGGACCTGATCACGGCGGTCGACCGCTCGCTGACAGGCGACGAGGTCGAGTGCTGGACCTGCGGCCAGCTGGCGGGTGTCGACCGGATGGAGCAGCGGATCGACGCCCTCCGTTCGGAGCTGGCTGACCTGCGCGAGCGGAAAGCGACGCTCACCGGGGAAGTCGAGGCTCACGCCGCCAGACAGCGCGAGGCCGAGCGCAAGCAGCGGGAGGCGGAGTCGCTCCGCGAGGAGGTACAGCGGCTGCGGCTCGACGTCGAAGAGTCGGAGACGGAGCTCGAACAGCTCGAGGAGAACCGCGACGCGCTCGAGGCGGAGCTGGCGGAACTCGAATCCGACCTCGACGAGCGGGAGGGGGCCGTCGACGAGGAGCTCACCGACGTGACCGTCCGCATCAACGACTGTGAACGTCGGCTGTCGGAGAAGCGCCAGGAGCTCGCCGACCTCGAGAACGAGCGGGAGGACCTCGCGGCCCTGCGCGAGCGGCGGGAGGAGCTCGACGCGGAGCTCACGGCGCTGCGAAACCGCAAGCGGGACGCGCAGGCGGAGCTGGTGGCCCAGTTCGACGAGGCGATGGCCGCGGTCATGGACCGGTTCGCGCCCGGCTTCGGCGGCGCCCGCCTCCGGCTGCAGACCGGCCCCGACGGCGACGTCGAACGGATCGACCTGGTGATCGCCCGCGAAGGCCGGGAGACGACCGTCGACGCGCTCAGCGAGGGCGAGGTCGAACTCGTCGGCGTCGCGCTGGCGCTCGCCGGCTACCGGGCGTTCGACGTCGACGAACGCGTCCCGGCGGTCGTCGTCGACGGCATCGGCCAGCTCGCCGCCGAACACCTCCACAACCTCGCCGATTATCTCCGGGACACGGGCGAGTACCTCGTCACGACCGCTTACCCCGAGGTCGGAGCGTTCGACGGCCGCACGATCAGCCCCGAGGAGTGGGACGTCGTCTCCGACGACGCGGCGACGCCGACTGACTGA
>PXSQ01000017.1:12448-61237 GCA_003022725.1 Halobacteriales archaeon SW_7_65_23
GCAGCAGTCGTCGCCGGGAGCGCGACGGACAGTTACTCGTACTGGAACTCGAGTTTGATCTCGTTGGCGGCGCCCATAACGAGGTCGGCGAGGCCCTCGGGGTCGACGCGGTGGGGGGAGCCGGAGACGCTGAGACCACCGAACACGTCGCCGTCGGGCGTCAGAACCGGTGCGCCGACCGCCCGGACACCCTCCCAGCTCTCGCCTTCGTTGATCGCATAGCCGCGCTCGCGGATCCGTTCGAGCGCCGCGTCGAGTTCCGCCCGGTCGGTGATCGTCTCGTCAGTCCGCGCGGGCAGGCCGTGCCGGTCGATGAGAGCGTCGACGCGATCCCCGGGGAACTGCGCCAGCATGGCCTTGCCGGCAGCGACGGAGTGCATCGGGATCCGGACGCCGACCCGGGAGTCGGTCGGCACGCTGTGACGGCCGGTCGACCGGTAGACGTACACCGCCTCGTCGTGTTCCGGCGCCAGGAACTGGGCCCGTATCTCGCTCTCGTCTGCGAGTTCTTCGACCTTCTCCTCGATGAAGGAGTACTCGTCCCAGGGTTGTTTTGCCGCCTGGCCGAGCTGGAGAAACCGGAGCCCGAGGTGGTACGTGCCGTCGCGCTTGACGATGTACCCCCGGTCGTACAGCGTCCGCAGGTGGGCGTGGGCCGTGCTCTTTGCGATCTCCAACTGGTCTGCGACTTCTGTGACGCCCGCTCCGTCCTGGCTTCCGAGCACCTCGATGACCGAGAGCAGCCTGTCGCCGGTACTCAACCCGCCCCCGGTGGCTGCGTCTTCCCTCATGGGGTTTGTCTGTGACCGACCCGACATAAACGTTCGGAAATGTCGAACAGAGTAGTCATGGACGAACGCTCCGGCAGGGTCGAACGGGGGACGAACCCCTATTTTGAAGTGTTGAACCCACCTCAACACAAGTATGCGATTCGAGCGGAGAAGCAGTGACCGACAGCCACGCGACGTGTCGCACTGGCATCCATGATGGTCTCTGAACGGATCGTCGGGACGGTTCCGCGGCGGTCGCCGCGCGAGGCGGCCGAGACGGTCGCCCCGGACGCGACACTCGGAGTCAGCGGCTTCGGCAGCGTCGGGTACCCGAAGGAGATCCCGCTCGCGCTCGCGGAGAGCGGGCGGGACCTGTCACTGACGGTGGTCAGCGGCGGGAGCGTCGGCGACGAGATCGACACGGCACTCGTCGAGGCCGACGCCGTCGAACGGCGGCACCCCTTTCAGGCGCGGAGCGCGATCCGCGAGGCGATCAACGACGGGACAGTCGCGTTCCACGACCGGCACATCTCCGCGCTCGGCGACGAAGTGGCCCACGGCGGCCTCGCCGACGTCGACGTGGCAGTGATCGAAGCCGTAGCGGTCGGCGAGGACTGGCTGATCCCATCGACGTCGATCGGCCACACCCCGGCGTACGTCGAGGCGGCCGACCGGCTGTTCGTGGAACTCAACCACGCTCAGCCGCTGGGCCTGCAGCGCCTCCATGACGTCTACCGGCGCCGGGCACCGCCCGACCGCGAACCGATTCCGCTGTCCCGCCCGGACGAACGGATCGGCTCGCCGCAGGTCGAGTTCGACACCGAAAAACTGGCAGGGGTCGTCCTGACCGACCGGCCGGACACCCCCTACTCGTTCCGGACGCCGGGCGAGACCGAGCGGGCGATCAGCGCGAACCTCGCAGAGTTCCTAGCGGCGGAGCTCGACCGGAACCCGATCCTCGCCGAGAGCGTCCAGTTCCAGTTCGGCGTCGGGAGCATCGGCAACGCGATGATCGACACCCTCGACGCCGTCGACTTCGGCGACCGGACGGTCCACTACCTGGGGGAGGTGTTCCAGGACGGCCTGCTCGACCTGCTGGACGAGGGGCAGATCGCCTCGGCCAGCGCCACCTCGCTCGCACTCTCGGAGGACGGCCAAGACCGGCTGTTTGCGGACCTGGAGCGGTACGCGTCGGACGTGGTCGTCCGCCCCGCGAGCGTCTCCAACAGCCCCGAGATCATCGACCGGTTCGGCGTGATCGGCGTCAACAGCGCGCTCAGCGTCGACGTCTACGGCCACGCGAACTCGACGCACGTCGACGGCGCCCAGGTCGTCAACGGGATCGGCGGGAGCGGCGACTTCACCCGCAACTGCCCGCTGTCGATCATCGCGCTGCCGTCGACGACGAGCGGCGGCACCTCCCGGGTCGTTCCGATGGTCACCCACGTCGACCACACCGAACACGATGTCGACATCGTCGTCACGGAGCACGGGCTGGCCGACCTCCGCGGGCTGTCGCCCCGCGAGCGCGCCGACCGCATGATCGCCGAGTGTGCCGACCCCGACGTCCGCCCGGACCTCCGGGCCTACCGCGACCGCGCCGCCGAAACGGCGGGGAACATCCCGCACCACCTCCCGAGCGTGTTCGACTGGCGCTCCGACCACCCGGACCAGCAGTAGCTACCCGCGTCCGGTGGTCGATCGGCTGACCAACCGTCCGTATCTACCGGCCGACCAGTCATCGTTCCTGGCGGACTGATAGTGATTATTGTGACTGTTTACCGGGTCGACCGCACGCCGTCGCTCGGTCGATCCCGGAACGACTCACAATAATCACTATGAAAGGGCGAGGGAGCCTCGCGGTCGCTGAGCGGGCCCTACCCGAGCGGAGCGAGGGTATCCCGCTCAGCGGGACCCGCGAGGCGACCGAGGGCTTTCTTCGACGCTCCGGCAACCGTTGCATCACGGTCAAGCACAGTTCTAGCGGTAGCATTTAGTGAATCGTCGCCGTGGTCAGCCTGTATGGAAGACACCGACAGGCGACTGGTGAGCGGCTGGCAGGGGCGGTTCTACGGGGACTTCACGGTCGGCGACGTGTACAAACACCCCTACGGTCGCACAGTCACGGAGGAGGACAACGTCTGGCTGACGAACCTGACGATGAACCTCAACCCGATGCATTTCAACGAACCGTACGCCGCCGGGACGGAGTTCGGCGAGCGGCTGGTCAACGGGCTGGTGGTGATGGCGCTTTCCGTGGGGATGAGCGTCATCGACGTCTCGCAGAACGCCACGGCGAACCTGGGCTACGACGAGGTCCGTCACCACGCCCCGGTCTACCACGGCGACACTATCTTCGCCGAGAGCGAGGTCGTCTCCAAGCGGGAGAGCGAATCCCGCGACCACGTCGGCATCGTTACGACCGAACTCCGCGCGTACAACCAGGACGACGAGAAAGTGCTCTCGCTGCAGCGGACGAACATGATGCTCAAACGTAAGGCTGTCGAGCTGTCGGCCGCCCGGCCGCCCGGTTGGCCCGAGGGTGTCGGTACACAGCCCGACGACGTCGACGAAACCGAGTGACTGCTCCCGGGGCCGCTGTGCTACGGCGTGAGCGTTCACAGCGGTCAGAACCATCCTGTCGACAGAGAGCGTCCCGACGGGGGAGGGCGCGCATCGGCACAGTCACCCGCGGATCGAGCACAATCTTTAATAGTTATTGTTCAACAATCGACACAGTGGGTAGGAGACGACAGCGTAGAGTGGCTGTGACAGGACGCGGCAGCATCGAGTGGCTGCCGTAGTGAGACACGACTGCACAACCCAGAGGCAACCGCGCAAGCAGGGTGCGACCGCGCACAGCGTGTCGTGACCACGCACTGAGTCGCGATCACGCACAGCGTGCCGCGACACCCGCAGCGAGTCGAACCACGCACAGCGCGGGAACCCTGACCACGAACAGGTTTATACATGTCAACGGACAGACTGGAGATCGGCGGTAGCGCGTGGGTGATCCACGCCGCAGGCGCATCGCATACGGACGCAGCGACTGCCACGGGGGTGAGCGGAGGTGGTTGACGTCCAGTTAGTGGCGACGATGTGCGTCGCCGCCTTCGCCGGCGGCGCATTCGGCGCGATGATCGGCGCGTTGCACTCGTTCATCTTCGCCGGGTTCGTCATCATCGTCGGCGAGGCGGTCAACGTCAGCGGCCGGACGATCGCGGGACTCGACGCGACAGCCGGCGATCCGGCGGCACTGGGCGCCGTGGGGTTGACCAGCAACATCGGGTTCGGGGCGCTGTTCGGGCCGCACATCGCCTTCGCGGGCGGCGTCGCGGCGACGGCCTACGCCGCAAAGAAAGGCTACATCGACACCGGCTGGGGGTACCACGAAGGGAAGAACATCTTCTGGTGTGCCAGCTGTCACCGGCTCGACGTGCTCGCGGTCGGTGGCGCCTTCGGCGTCGGCGGCTACCTACTGACGTACGCGCTGGCGCAGGTCAGCGCGCCGGTCGACCCGATCGCCGCCTCCATCGTCGTCTCGGCGGCGGCCCACCGCGCGATCCTGGGGTACAGCATCTTCGGCAGCCCCCACGGCGACGGCTTCCTCGACGTCTCCCCGTTCGAGCGCGAGGAACTGATCGCGACTGACGGCGGTGAGGGCGCACCCGAGCAGCGCCTGGCGGTCGAACCCTGGATCCCCTGGCACTACCAGTGGACCGGCGTCCTCGTCCTCGGTCTCGTTGCGGGAGCGCTGGCCGGGTACGTCTTCCACCGGAGCGGCAGCCCGTTCCTGGCGTTCGGGATCAGCGCGGCCAGCATCATGATCCTCAACGACGGCCTGGACGACGACTTCGCCGACTTCAGCATCACGCCGCCGCTGACCCACCACATGACGCTGTGTGGGAGTGCTGGTGTCCTGGCGTTCTCGGGGGTGGCGATCGCGGAGGCGACGCCGGCGACCGTCGCGGCTGCCGTGCCGCTGTGGCAGGCGCTGGTCGTCGGGGCCGTCTTCGGCGCTATCGCCGCGCTGATCGGTGAACTCGCCGAGCGACTCGTGTACGCCCACGGGGACACGCACTGGGACCCGCCCGCGACCGCCATCGCGGCGACGACGCTGCTCATCGCCATCCTCGGGACGGTCGGCGTCTTCCCGGGCGGCGGTTACATCCCGACGCTGTAGCGCAGGCCGTTCCACGACCGCGGCCGGCTGGTTCCGTCCAGCCGCGTTCCGGTCGATTAGCGATGTCTCACCCCATCGAGACGGCAATTATCTGTGAGACGATGCACAAACTCTAAGTGGGTTCTCCGACATTGTGCGCATGGCTAGCAATGACACTAGACATCACAGCAGCAGTCGTAAACGAGGAGGGTGCGGAACCGGAACTGGAAACGATCGAACTCGACGACGAGCCGCGCGAGGACGAGGTGCTCGTGCGCATCGTCAGCGCCGGGGTGTGTCACACGGACCTCTCGACGGCGGACAACTTCTACGGCGGGCCGCCGTACCCCCAGGTGCTCGGCCACGAGGGCGCAGGGATCGTCGAGGCCGTCGGCGAGGAGGTGACGGACGTCGAGGTGGGCGACCAGGTCGCGATGAGCTACGACTTCTGTGGCGAGTGTCCGAACTGCCTCAGCGGGCAGATCCCCTACTGCGAGAACCTCTACGAGCACAACTTCCTCGGGGAGCGGACCGGCGACGGCACCAGCCCGCTGTCGCGGGACGGCGACCGGGTGAGCGGGTACTTCTTCGCCCAGTCGTCGTGGGCGGAGTACTCCATCGCCAACGAGCGCAACGTCGTCAGGATCGACGACGACGTGCCGGTCGAGATCGTCGGGCCGCTGGGCTGTGGGATCCAGACCGGCGCGGGCGCGGTGATGAACGCCTTGGAGCCCGAGTCGGGCTCCTCGCTGGCCGTGTTCGGCGTCGGCTCCGTCGGGATCAGCTCCGTCATGGCGGCCGCCAACGTCAGTAGCTGCACCGAGATCATCGCCGTCGACCTCAACGGCGACCGCCTGGAGAAAGCCGCGGAGCTTGGTGCGACCCACACGATCAACCCCGAGGAGACCGACGAAGTCGTCGAGGAGATCCACGAGGTCACTGGCGGCGGCGCCGACTACTCGATAGAGACGACCGCCGTGCCGGAGGTGCTCCGGCAGGCCGTCGACTGCACGACGATCCCCGGCGAGTGCGGGCTGATTCCACTTCGGCCACAAGCTCCGGGGGATCATCGAGGGCGACGCGGTGCCGGAGCTGTTCATCCCGACGCTCGTGGAGCTCTGGAAGCAGGGCCGGTTCCCCTTCGACGAGATCATCACCCACTACGAGTTCGACGAACTCCACGACGCCATCCACGACGCCGAGGAGGGCAACACGATCAAACCCGTGCTGAACATGAGCAGCCCCTGACTGCTGCGAGACTGGCTGACTGATGAACGCCGAACCGGCCGACTGACAGACGCTTCACCGGCACGGAATCGTGAATTTTTTGCCAGTTATCGAACACTAACACGTAGGATGTTCACGATTCACGAGGCAGCGGGAGAAGCAGTCGAGATATCCACCGACCGGAGGTGGGAGGGATGACGGACAGCTGGGATTACGTCGTCGAGACGGGCTGTTTCGTCCGGACGAGCGAGGACGAGCCACAGCCGGACCTGCAGTTCCACAACGCGCCGGTGTACCATCCCGCCGGGACGTGCAAGATGGGTGACGACGACATGGCGGTCGTCGACGACGAATTCAGCGTCCACGGCGTCGAGGGCCTGCGCGTCGTCGACGCGTCGATCATGCCACAAATCATCGCTGGCAACACGAACGCGCCCACGATCGCCATCGCCGAGAAGGCTGCCGATCTCATCCGCGAGGCTGCGTGACGGACTTGCGGTACTGATTCTTTCTGATATTCGCTTCTCATACTGGTGGCTGTACGTACGTGAAAACTCGAAGTGAGAATCCAGACGGAACGGGTCTGTCTCCGCAGATAGCAGAGACTGGTGAGTAAAAGAAGTACAGCCACCAGTATCATCTGGTACCGGGCTCGGTCGTCCAGCCTGTACTTTCAGAGAAGAAGGATACACCTCGGACAGCATGAAAGGGGCCGAGGGCTTTTATACAGCCAGACGTGACTCCGGAAAGTGCCAGGACAGTCCATCGGCTGTGTCATGGCCCGAACAACGGGATTTGGGACGGCATGGCGTAACTGAATCACGTCTGGCTGTATATGCTGGTAGAGTTGATCTCAGAGAATTATCGACTCTATCTCCCTCGACCGGGAATAGATTTTATACAGAGTAGCGAGACAGTCCTTCCATGTTCGAGGAGGACCAGGTCTGGGAGTACAGCATGGCGGACCGGCTCAAGTTCGGTCCAGGGGCCGTCCAGGAACTCCCCGCAGAGATCGAACGGCTCGGGGGCGGGACGGTCCTGATCGTCACCGACGAGGGCGTCCGCGACGCGGGCATCGTCGACACTGTCGTCGAGACGTTCCCCGCAGACCTGCGCTACGAGGTGTTCGACGACGTCGAACCGGACCCCTCGGCGGCGCTGTTCGACCGCGCCGCCCGGTACGCCGACGAGGTCGACCCCGACGTGATCGTCGGGATCGGGGGTGGCAGCTCGATCGACGTCGGCAAGGCCGCGAGCCTGCTGTCGACCCACGGCGGTGAGGTGCTCGACTACGTCGCCCAGCCCACCGGCGAGGGCCAGCCGATCCCCGGGCCGACGACGCCGTACGTCGCGGTGCCGACGACCGCCGGCACCGGCTCCGAATCCACCTCGGTCGCGGTCGTCTCGCTGCCCGAACAGGACCTGAAGGTCGGCATCTCCGACCGGCACCTGTTTCCCGACCTCTCGGTCGTCGACCCCGCGCTGACGGTGTCGCTGCCGCCGGCGCCGACGGCGTGCTCGGGCCTGGACGCCCTCTCGCACGCCATCGAGGGGTACACGACCCGGCGGTTCGACGCGAAAGAACGGCCCGACTCGCCCGCCGACCGGCCGGACTACGGCGGCCGGAACCTGCTGAGCGACACGCTCTGCCGGCAGGCGATCGAACTCGTCGGCGACAACCTCCGGCGCGCAGTCAACAACGGCGAGGACCTCGACGCGCGCCGGAACATGTCGCTGGGCGCCACGATGGCCGCGCTGGGGTTCTCGAACGCCGGCCTCGGCGCCGCCCACGCGCTTGCGTACCCCGTCGCCTCCGAGCACCACACGGCCCACGGCCTGACCGTCGCGCTCCTGTTGCCGGAGGTGATGCGGTACAACGCCACGAGCGCCCCCGAGCGGTACGCCGAGATCGCGCGCCTGCTGGGCAAAGAGGTCGACGGCCTCGACCGCCGCGACGCCGCCGAGAAAGCCGCCGCGGCCGTCGAGGATCTCGCCCGGGACGTGGGCCTCCCCGAGGGGCTTGCGGCTGTCGGCGTCACCGAGGACGAACTCCCGCGCTTCGCGGCGGACACGATGCAGCTCCAGCGGCTGCTCGTCGGTAACCCACGGCGGATGGACGCCGACGACGTCGAGGGGATCTTCCAGCGGTCGCTGTGACCGCCGCTTCGCGATACTTCCTACCCGAGGTCGATCGCGACGTTTTTCGTCTGGAGATAGGAGTCGAGCGCTGCGAGGCCTTTCTCGCGGCCGATCCCTGACTGCTTGTAGCCGCCAAAGGGCGTCCGGTTGGTGTCGCCGAACCATTGGTTGACGTAGACGTTGCCGGCCTCCAGGCGCTTGGCTGCGCGGTGGGCCCGCGCCAGATCGGTCGTGAACACGCCGGCGGTCAGCCCGTAGTCCACGTCGTTCGCCACGTCGAACACGTCGGTGTCGTTGTCGAAGGGGAGCACCGTCAGCACGGGGCCGAAAATCTCCTCCTGGGCGATCCGCATGTCGTTGTGGGCGTCGGCGAACACGGTCGGCTCCACGAAGTAGCCCTCGCCGTCGCGGACCTCGCCGCCGGTGACGAGCGTTGCGCCCTCCGCTTTGCCGGTGTCGAGGTAGCCGGCGACTTTCGCCAGGTGGTCCGCACTGTTGAGCGGACCCATCTCCGGATCGTCAAGGCCGTGCCCGAGGTCGTACCCCTCGGCGACCGCCGCGATGCGGTCGACGAACTCGTCGTACACCGACTCGTGGACGAGCGCGCGGTCGGCCGCCGAGCAGACCTGCCCGGCGTTCGTGAAGATCCCCATCGCGACGGCCTCGACCGCCCGCTCGAGGTCGGCGTCGGGGTAGACGATCGCCGGGTTCTTCCCGCCGAGTTCCAGCGTCACGGGCGTGATCGACTTGGCGGCCGCTTCCATCACCTTCTGTCCAGTGACGACACTCCCGGTGAACGTGATCGTGTCGACTCCCTCGTGTTCGGTGAGGGCAGCGCCGGCGGCGCCGCCGCCCGAGACGACGTTCACCGCACCGCCAGGGATCCCGGCCTCGTGGCAGAGTTCGGCGAGGTAGAACGCCGACAGCGGCGTCGTCGGCGCCGGCTTGACGACGACGGCGTTGCCGGCGGCCAGCGCCGGCGCGACGCCGCGCGCGAACAGGTTTCCGGGGAGGTTCCAGGGGATGATCTGTGCCGAGACGCCGTACGGCTCCCGGACGGTGTAGTCGACCCCGTCAGGCCCGACCGGGATCGACGACCCCTCAAGTTTGTCCGCGGCACCCCCGTAGTACTCGAAGTACCGCGCCGCGCCCTCGAGTTCGTGTCGCGCCTGCGAGAGCGGCTTGCCCTGGTCGCGGCTCTCGATCTGCGCGAGTTCGTCCAGGTGGTCGCGGATGAGGTCGGCGACGCGTCCGACGCGCTGGCCGCGCTCGACTGGGTCCGTGTCCCGCCAGGTGGCGAACGCCTCGATCGCCGCCGTCACCGCCCGATCCACGTCGGCTGCCGTCCCGTCCGCGACCGCCGTGATCGGTTCCTCCGTCCCGGGATCCACTGTCTCGACGTACTCGCCGCTCGCCGGCTCCACCCAGTTGCCTTCAACGAGATGATCGTACTGCTCCCAGAGCTGTCTCTGAACTGACTGACCCGCCATCACATGCCACGTATTGACGTGCCACGTCAAGTTTCTTCCGGAGACTGGCTCGGGAACTGTCTTCCTCGTGGCGGTGTCGACGACAGAATTAGGGGTATAAATATCTGAAATACGTCTGTTATCGATTCATACCAGATGAGTGTTGTAAAGGTCTGTATTCCTTCCTGGCTAGCTCCGAAGCAGATATTGTGCCGCCTGACCCGGCCAAATCCGGTTTTCATACTGGTGGCTGTAAGTACGTGAAAACTCGAACTGAGAATCCAGGCGGAACGGGTCTGTCTCCGCAGATAGCAGAGACTGGTGAGTAAAAGAATTACACCTGCGATCCAGGAAGAATAAAATATAAAAACTACATATAGAATTGATAGTTCGGTCGAGATTGGCATCTGATAGTGATTGTTGTGACTCTTTACCGCCGGGGAGTCACAGTTCGTAGGGCTCAGCTCGCGAACCAACCGTTCACGCGACGTGGTGCCGAAAATAATCGCAACAATCACTATGAGACACCGAACGAGTCCTCCAGCCCTCACGACGAGTCGGGGGACTGCTCCGCTCCGTCCGGTGGCTCGGCACCGTCGGCTGATACCTCGAAGTACAGGTGGCGGTGCTCACGACAGCCCAGGTTGAACGCCGCGCCGCAGTGGGGGCACGCGTCCCCGCCGGAGAGATACGCCGCCGCGGTAAGTGTCGTCCGGCAGCCGCCGCACAGCACCGCCGGTTCGTCGAATCGGTCGGCGGGCCACTGGACCACCTCGTGGTCCGTCGCGGCCTCGTGACACGAGAAACACGGGTAGTACGTGTCACAGCAGGCGAAGCGCAGAGCGATCACGTCGACCCGGTCCTCCCAGTGGGCACACCGCGTCTCAGCGTCGACGTCGATGCCACGGAGCGGCACCGGGAACCGGGCGTCGGTGGCCGGCGCGCGCGTCGTCCGACGGGCCATACGCGCCCGTTTCGGCCCCGGGGAGTTCAACGCGTCGGTGACAGACCTGCTCGCCCTCGGCGCGGTACCGACACTATACCGACTGTTTCCGGACTGGAAACACCCCGGGAAGACTTTTTACAGTTGCCGTCTGTGTGCAACGTAGTTTCAGGCTGACGATGAGCGAGGAGATTGGTCCCTCGTGGGGGACGGCGCCGCTGTTCAGGAGCACTCGATCGACAGACGGACGTTCGTCAGGCCGGGAACCTGTACGCTTTCGACGCGGAAACCGGGGATCGCGAGTGGACGTTCGACGACACCAACGCGGCGCTGCCGTCGTCACCGACGGTCGTCACCGACCCCGGGAGCGGGGATAGCGTCGGCACCCGCGTCATGCTCGGCACGCTCGGCCACAACGACGCGTGGCCCGGCGGAGGGGACGACGAGCCGTTCGATTTCGGCGTCGAACTCGAACAGGGAGTGGCCGTCGTCCAGGGGCGTGACGCCGACGTCAGCGTCTTCGTTAACAACAACGCCGACGCGTCCGTCTCGGGCGTCACCGTCGAACTGCTGGTCGACGCCGACGACGACGGGTTCACCGACGGCGACGTTGTCGCCAGTCAGACAGCCGGCTTCGACGCTGGCGAGTACCGCGACAGCGACGTCGTCCGGAACAACGCCAGCGACTTCAACTTCAGCGGCAACGACCCCGACAAGATGACCATCGCCGACGTCCAGGCGCTGCTCCAGCTGTCCACCGAGCAGTAGCCCCCCGTCGTCTGCCGACGTTGTGGACGCTGCTCGTCCGGCTGGGCCCCGATCACGCACACCCACGGCAATCACGTCTGCCGATTGCCCACACCTGCATGCCGCACGCCAGCGGCTGAACCGACAGACAGAATGGTAGTCCTGGTAACAATTGCCGCGTCTGACGAGTCTCGGTGCATACTTCCGAGAGGGTGGGGTCTATTGGTGCACGGTTCGTACAGTCGTGTATGGCACAGCAAGACTACGCGAACGACGTGCTCGTCTCGGCTGACTGGGTAGAGGACCACCTCGGAGAGTTCCAGTCGGACGACCCGGCGTACAGGCTGCTGGAAGTGAACAACCCGACGGTGACTGCGGATTCGGAGTACACGCCCTACGAGGAGGGCCACATCCCCGGTGGGCAGTTCTTCCACTGGGAGGAGGACCTCAGCGACCAGACGACGCGGGACATCCTCGACAAGGACGCCTTCGCGGAGCTGAACGCCTCCCACGGGATCACCGAGGACTCGACGGTCGTCCTCTACGGCGGCGGGCGCGTGCCGAACTGGTTCGCGCTGTTCGCCTACTGGGAGTACAAGTACTTCGGCCACGAGGATGTCCGCGTCATCGACGGCGGGAAGCCCTACTGGGTGGCCAACGACTACCCGCTGACCACCGAAGAGCCCGAGTTCACGCCCCAGGAGTACAACGCTCGCGGCCCCTACGAGGGGATCCGGGCGTACAAGGACGATGTCGACCAGGCGATCAAGGGCGGCATCCCGCTTGTGGACGTCCGCAGCCCCGAGGAGTTCACCGGCGAACTGATCGCGCCCGAGGGCCTACAGGAGACCGCCCAGCGCGGCGGCCACATCCCCGGCGCGAAGAGCGTGCCGACGACGACCGTCCTGCGCGAGGACGGCCGGTTCAAAAGCGCCGAAGAGCTCCGCCAGATCTACGAGGACGTCGACGTCACCGAGGACCAGTCAGTGATCACTTACTGCCGCGTCGGCGAGCGCTCCTCGATCGCGTGGTTCGCCCTGCACGAACTGCTGGGCTTCGACGATGTCGAGAACTACGACGGCTCCTGGACCGAGTGGGGCAACCTCATCCGCTCCCCGATCGAGACGGGCGAAGCCGAGTAACGCCAAACCTCTGTTTCCGCCGGGGGCCGGAAGCCCGGCACTCCTTGAGGGAGGGGTCTTGCGCCTGTTTCCAGATAAATCGGCCAGTCGCTCCCGCCGGCTTCCGGCCAGTTGCACGGCCCGGCCGGACTGTTTCATCCCAGAAAGGAGTTTACGTCCAACGTTATCCCGTCAGACGGTACCACACCTTCCTAGTCCCGACTCTCCTTGAACTCGGGCGTCCCGAGCGAGTGGAGGTCCCGCGACACCGCCGCAACGCCCTCCTTCAGGTCCTCGTGGTAGGCCTCCAGGCGCTCGCGCAGTTCCGGATGCTCGCGCGCGAGGATCTGCGTGGCCGACAACGCGGTGTTGAACGATTTGCCCGCGTCGACGGCGACAAGCGGCGCGCCCTGGGGCATGCCGATGACCGACTGCAGCGACTTCTCCTGAACCGGCACCCCGATCACGGGCAGGGGATACGCGATAGAGGCGGTCATGTTCGGCAGGTCCGCGCTCTTACCCCCCGCCCCCGCAATGATGACGTCTAACCCACGGTCCGCGGCCGTCTCGGCGTAGGCGTACATCAGCTCCGGCGTCCGGTGGGCCGAGACGACATACGTCTCGAAGGTGAACCGCGATTCGGGTGGGTCGTCGTAGCTGGTCTGCTCCTCGAACCCCAGTTCCGTCAGCGCGTCGTATGCGCCAGGTCGGCCGGTCTCCGACCCCATCATCACGTCCAGGTCCGAGTCCGAGCCCATGACGATCCCGATCTCGGGCGTCTCCGCCGGCGACCGGTCGCGGTCGGCCTCGCGCTCCAGACTCTCGATCAGGGCCGCGAGTTTCTCGGTCATGTGCGACCGTGGGAGTGGCCACCCCCTAAACGTTGTCGTCGGCTTCCCTCCTACCCAGTTTGGTACCAACTACCACAACACTCTTGCCGGTACCACCCCACACTGATACTGGTGGCTGTAAGTACGTGAAAACTCGAATTGAGGTGAGTAAAAGAATTACAGCCACCAGTATGAGGGAAGACCAGTGCTCCGTGCAAAACTCTACTTCGACCTCGAGAAACAGTGCGTCCTCAGCGAGGTGACCGAGCCGATCGACGGCTCCTTCGCGGTCTCCCAGGAGGAGGTCCACGACGACCACATGATCACGTTCCTCATCGACACCGGGGAGTTCTCGTCGTCGATCGCCGCGAAGCTCGAGGCGTCGGAGCAAGTCACGGAGGTCGAGCGGATCGACGACGGGCGGCTGCTGGTGACCAAGCGGTCCTGTGGCGCCCTGCCGGTCATCCGGCGCAACCACGGGAAGCTCCGCGGGATGGACCGGGTCAGCGGGAGCCAGCGGGTGTTCGACATCCTCGTGTTCCGGCGGGACGACCTGAAACGGATCGTCAAGGAGCTGAACGACATCGGCACGGTCAGCCTCGGCCAGCTCTCGCCGTACGACGAGCGCGGCGGCACGCTCTCGGCGCGCCAGGCCGAGGTGGTCGAACTGGCCCTCGACCACGGGTACTTCGAGTGGCCCCGCGAAACCGACGCCGAGACGCTCGCGGAGACGCTCGGCATCGCCCACCCGACGTTGCTCGAACACCTGCGCAAGGCCGAGAAGAAGCTCCTCGTCGAGGCGCTCGACCACGGCTCGGAGACGGCAAGCCCGCCGAAAGAACGCGCGTTCATGCTCGAAGAGTCCGGATCGGAAGCGTAGCGACGCCAGCCCGTACCCAGCGATTCGTCCCCGGAGCGGTCCCGACAGCCACCAGTATGAACACAGCGCGGGCATATAAAGAGCCTACACGTGTAGGAAGAACGCAAACCCGCTGCGGGTTTGTCATGAACTACCATGTCACACGGTGGTCAGACACGGCGGCGGTTCCTCACGGCGGTGGGCACAGGAGCGACGATCGGCCTCGCGGGCTGTACGGGGCTGTTCGGCGGCGACGACGGGGGCGGGTCGACGATCACCTACCTCTCGGACAGGGGGGACTCGCGCGACCTCGTCGACGAGATCATCGACGAGTTCGAGTCGGAGTTCGACTACACCGTCGACGTGACGTACACGTCGACTGGCACCTCGACTGACGAGGAGCTCCAGCGGATGGTGACAGCGGACAACCCGCCGGACATCATCTTCGACACGTCGGCGGACGCCTACCGGTACCAGCTCGACGGCGACCTCGCGCCAGTGACCTCCGCCGTCCAGGACGTCGGCCTGCCGGACCCGGTCAACGTCGACGGCGAGTCGTACATGGCGCCAACGATGGTCGAGCCGCTGATGTTCTGGTACCGGACGGACCTCTACGAGGAGTACCCCGAGACGTGGGATGCCTGGTCGCAGGAAGCCCAGCGGGTCACCGAGGAGGAGGACATCAACGGGTTCTGCGTCCAGACCGGCCAGACCAACAACGCCGACACCCAGCACACGCAGTACCTCTGGCAGAACGGCGTCCAGCCGTACGGCGGTCCCACGGGCGACGTCGAGGTCCGCATCGACCAGGGCGAGAACCGCGAGCGGGCGATCGAGACCTACGAGTGGATCCAGGAGATGAACGAGTACTCGCCCAACGGGAGCGGCTGGGAGTGGGGCGACGCCATCGGGGCGCTCCAGCAGGAGAACGTCGCCGCCATCGCGAGCGTTGGCGGGTTCCCGATCCTCTCGATCGCCGAGAACCGCCCGGAACTGGCACAGAACCTCTCGCCGGCGCCGTTCCCGATCCCGGAGGGCCGCGAGCACGAGAACTGGTGGGCCTACTACGAGGGCCACGTCGTCAGAAACGACGGGAGCGCCACCGAGGGCGCCCAGGAGTTCGTCGAGTTCTTCAGCAAATCGGAGCGGTTCATGGATTTCCTGCTGACCGCGCCGCTGTTCCAGCTCCCGCCGACGCGCGACCAGCTCGGCAACGAGACCTACCGCAACCACGAGATCGTCCAGGAGTACCCCGGCGTCATGAATCTCGCCGAGGAGTACTGGGACGTGTTCACGACGGTGCTCGAAACCGCCGACGGCGGCGCCCCGAACCTGCTGGGTGCGGAGGGGTACGCCAACCACGTCTTCGGGCGGGGCGCCGACGAGCTGCTGATCGGCGACCGCTCGCCGGAAGACACCGTCGACTGGGTGGCGGACGAACTTCGCACCCTGCAAGAATGAGCACGGAAACGGGGCGTCGCCCCCCGCTTGGCGGGCTCGACGGGCGAACACTCCTCGTGCTCGCGTGTTTCGTCCCGCTGTTTCTGTTTTTCGCGGCCGTGTGGGTCGTCCCGATCGCGTTCGCGCTCTGGATGAGCTTCTTCGAGAACCCGACCACCGCGGCCGAGTTCGTCGGCCTCGACAACTACGTTGAGCTGCTGACGACGCCGCGGTTCTGGGAGTTCCTCTGGACGAGCGTCGTCTACGCCGTCGGATCGACGGTGTTGAGCCTGCTCGTGGGGCTCGGGCTCGCGCTCGCGGTCAACCGCCGGATCCGGGGCCGGCTCGGGCTGCGCACGATGATGATCTTCCCGTACCTGCTCCCGACGCTGATCGTCATCTTCCTGTGGACGTTTCTGCTCGACCAGAACGTCGGCGTCCTGAACCAGTTCCTCGTGGAGTACGGCGTCGTCGACGAACCGATCGCCTTCTTCTCGTCGCTGCAGTGGGCGATGCCCTCGGTGATCGTCGCCAGCGTCTGGAAGTACGGCTCCTTTGCGTTTTTCATCATCCTCGCGCGCCTGCAGGCGATCGACGACGACCTCTACGAGCGGGCCCGCGTCGAGGGCGCGACCACCTGGCAGATGTTCCGCGACATCACGCTCCCGAACCTCCGGAGCGCGATCCTGATCATCCTGCTCGTGCGGGGGATCTGGATGTTCAACAAGTTCGACATTATCTGGCTGTCCACGCGCGGGGGCCCAATCGAGGCCACGACGACGCTCCCGATCTACGTCTACCGGCTGACGTTCTCCTCGGTCGCGTTCGGCCGCGCGACCGCGCTCGCCGGAATCATGTTCGCGCTGCTTGCGGCCACCGCGGTGGTCTACTTCGCCGTCTTCCAGCCGAGCGAGGAGGTGAACGTTTGATGGCGACCTCGCCTCGCGGGCTGGTCGCCGTTCCACAGCGGATCCAGGCGCGGTTGACCCGCTTCGGTGTCTACGTCACAGCGGTCGTGGTGGCGGTGTTCGTCACCGTCCCCGTCTACCTGATGCTGACGCTCGCGTTCCAGGCGCCGGCCGACGCCTTCGCCGGGGGCCGTGTCAACCTCATTCCGACGAACCCGACGCTGCGGAACTTCAGGGTGCTGTTCGAGACAACGGCCACGTCGACGTACTTCCGAAACAGCCTGATCGTCACCGCGAGCACGACGCTGCTCTCGACGGCGATCGCGGTGTCGGCCGGTTACGGGCTCACCCGCTTCGAGTTCCGGGGCAAGAGCTACGCCGCGCGGGCGATCCTCTTCTCGTACATGTTCAGCCCCATCGTGCTCGCGATCCCGCTGTACGTCGTGTTCTTCGCGCTCGGGCTGCTGAACAGCTACTTCGGGCTGACGCTCGCGCTGACCGCCATCTCGACGCCGTTTACGATCTGGCTGATGTGGCAGTACTTCCAGACCGTCCCGATCGCGCTGGAGGAGTCCGCCTGGGTCCGCGGCGCGAGTCGCTGGCGGACCCTCTGGGACGTCGTGTTGCCGGTCGCACGCCCCGGCTACGTCTCGGCGGCCATCTTCGCGTTCTCGGTGGCGTGGAACGACTTCACGATGGCCCGCGTGATCATGAGCGACGAGAACCTGTACCCGATCACCGTGGGTGCGAGCCTGTTTCTCGACCGGCCGACGATCGGCTGGGGCGAGACGATGGCCGTCTCCGTGCTCATCTGCATCCCGCCGTTTCTGATCGCGCTGTTCCTCCAGCAGTACCTGCTCCAGGGGTTCAACGTCGGGGGGCTCGAATAGATGGCGACGATCCACCTTGAAGAGCTCCGGAAGGTGTTCAGCGTCGGCGGGACCGACCACGTCGCGGTCGACGGTATCTCGCTGGAGATCCCCGACGGCTCGTTCACGACGATCGTCGGCCCCTCCGGCTGTGGCAAGACGACGACGCTGCGGATGCTGGCGGGCCTGGAGACGCCGACCGGCGGCCGGATCCGGTTCGACGACCGGGACGTGACCGACCTCCGGCCACAGGAGCGCAACGTCGCGATGGTGTTTCAGAGCATCGCGCTGTACCCCCACATGACCGTCCGGGAGAACATCGGCTACGCGCTGAAGATCGACGGCGTCCCGAAAGCCGGGCGCGACGAAAAGATCGAGGAGGCCGCCGAGACGCTCCAGATCACCGACCAGCTCGAGAAGATGCCGAGCGAGCTGTCGGGCGGCCAGCAACAGCGGGTCGCGCTGGGGAGCGCGTTCGTCCAGGACCCCGACGCCCTCCTGCTCGACGAGCCGATGAGCGATCTGGACGCGAAGCTCAAAGCCGAGCTGCGCGTCGAGGTCCAGCGCCTCCACAAGGAACTCGACACGACGGTCGTCTACGTCACCCACGACCAGACCGAGGCGATGACGATGAGCGACCACGTGGTGCTGTTGAACGAGGGTCGCCTCGAACAGTTCGCGCCGCCGACGGAGCTGTTCGACCGGCCGACCTCCGCTTACGCCGCCCGGTTCATCGGTACCCCGTCGACCAACGTGTTCGAGGGGACCGTCGAAAGCGGGGAGAGCGGGCCGCTCGTCAAAGGACAGGGAACGACCGTCAGGCTCCCGACGGGCGCCCTCGCGGACCGCGTCGGCGAGACGGTCAGCCTCGGCGTGCGCCCGCAGTACGTCACCCTCGACAGCGGCGAACACGGGCTCGACGTCACCGTCGAGGTCGTCGAGCCGCTCGGGACGGAGTCGGTCGTCCACTGCCGCACCGCCGACGGTACGCCGTTCGACGTGGTCACGAGCGACCTCGCGGGAGTCGACCCCGGCGAGACGGTCCGCGCGGGCTTCGACACCGAACACCTGTACCTGTTCGACGCCGGCGGGGAGACGGTGGCGTTCGGCGCCGACCTCGCCGAACTGGAGGGGTCGCCGTGATCGATCGCTCGACTGCCGCCCCGGGCGCCAGCGGGGTGAGCCCGACGTGACGGGGAGCGACCACCCCCTCGGGGACGCCACGGTCCTCGAACTGGGCCACATCGTCGCGGGACCGTTCTGCTCGCTGCTGCTCGCCGACCTCGGGGCCGACGTGATCAAGGTCGAACACCCCGACGGCGGCGACGCGATCAGGGACTCGAGCCCGGTCGGCGCGAGCTCGTTCAACTACGTCAACCGGGACAAGCGGAGCCTCACGCTCGATCTCAAGGCCGACCGCGGACGGGAGGCGTTCTACGAGCTGGCCGGGGAGGCGGACGTGGTGGTGGAGAACTTCGCGCCGGGCACCGCCGACCGTCTGGACGTCGGCCCCGACGCGCTCCGGGAGCGCGAGGCCGACCTCGTCTACTGTTCGATCAAGGGGTTCAACCCGGGGCCCTACGAGGAGTACCCGGCGCTCGACCCCGTCGCGGAGGCGATGAGCGGGGTGATGAGCACCACCGGCCATCCCGGACAGCCGCCGGTCCGCTCGGGGACGAGTCTCGCCGACATGGCCGCGTCGCTGTACGGCGCCGTGTCGGTGGTCGCCGCCCTCCGCCAGCGCGACCGCACGGGCGAAGGGCAGCTCGTCGAGGTGCCGCTGTTCGGGAGCACCGTCTCCCTGATGGGCTACTGGCTCGCCTACGCGCAGGCGTACGACGAGGTGCCCGAGCCGCTGGGCGCCGGCCACCCCAACTGGTCGCCGTACGACGTGTTCCCGACCGCCGACGACCGATGGGTGTTCGTCGGCCCCTCCACGGAGCGCCAGTGGCAGGCGCTCTGTGAGGCGCTGGACTGTGACCTCCACGAACAGGACCGGTTCAGGACGCTCGCGGACCGCCGGCGCAACGACGACGCCCTGGCCGTCGAACTCGCGGCACGCGTCGAGCAGTTCGAGGCCCAGGCGATCCGACAGCGCCTGCAGGACGCGGGCGTTCCCGCCGCCGTCGTCCGCAACGTGGCGGAGGTCAGCGAGGACCCCCACCTCGAGGCGACCGACGCGCTGACGGAGATCCGGACCGTCGAGGGGCGCACCGCGACGGTCTCGGTCCCGCGGTTTCCGGCCAGATCGACGGGGTTCGACCGCGTCGACTCGACGGACCCGCCGGCGCTGGGCGAGGACAGCGAGGCCGTCCTCGAAGCGCTCGGTTACGACCGCGAGACGATCGACGACCTCCAGCGCGACGGCGTCATCTAATTCCCCAGCCCGCTATTCCTCGGTCTCCACGTCCGGGCTCTCGGACCAATCGAGGTCGCGGGCGACCGATAGTGCCTCCGCCAGCGGCAGCTCCCCGCGAGACGCGAGGGCGTCGAGCAGCGCGTCGACCTGATCGGACGTCGGTTCCGCGCCGGCGCGTTCCAGAAGGCGCTCCGCCGCGCCCCGGCCGGTCGCGGCCCCGAACAGCAGGCGGCGCTCGCCGCCGAAGCGGGCCGGATCGAACGGCTCGAACGTCGAGGGGTCGTCGAGCATCGCCGCCGTGTGCAGCCCGGACTCGTGTTCGAACGCACTCTCGCCCAGGAGTGGCTTGCCAGCCGGCACTGTCTCCCCGAGCGCCTCGACGATCGACCGCGCGCTCGGGAGCAGCCGCTCGAACGACACGTCGACGGCGAGATTCGTCTGGCCGGTGACCGCCGCGACGACGAACTCCTCGAGGGGGGTGTTGCCCGCGCGCTCGCCGACACCCGCGACGGACACGTCGACTTTGCCGACGCCGTGCCGTGCCGCCGCGAGGGCGTTGGCCGTCGCGACGCCGAGGTCGTCGTGGAAGTGGACACCCAACCGCGATCGGTTCACCCCCGCCGACAGGTCCGCGAGGAAGTCGCTGACGCCGGCTGGCGTCCGGGCGCCGACAGTGTCGGCGATCGAGACGTACGAGACCGCGTCCGCGAGATCCGCGTACAGCGTCGAGAGAAAGTCGGGATCGCTCCGGAAGCCATCCATCGCCGTGAAGTGGAGTTCACAGCCCGTCTCCGCGGCGTGCGAGACCGCATCGCCGATCCTGTCACGGAGTTCCCTGCGGCCCACGTCCAGGAGCTGCTCGCGCTGACGGTCGCTCGTGGGCGCGAACAGTTCGATCACGTCGACGCCCGACGCTGCCGCCGCGTCGACGTCCCGCTCCAGGACGCGGGCAATTCCGGTCGCCTTCGCGTCGATCGAGAGCCGGTCGCAGGCTGCCCCCGTCCCGTCATCGGCGACGGGGAAGCCGAGCTGGACGTACGATACCCCGAGCGCCGAGAGCGTCTCCGCGACGGTGACCTTCTCGTCGACCGTGTACGACCGGCCGGCGCGCTGTTCGCCCTCGCGCAGGGTCACGTCCAGAAGCTCCATACTGCGAACGAGGACCGTCGATGCCATCGACTTTTCGATCGGCCGGAGGCGGTGAGCGGTGACGAACCGGTGCTGTTTCGAGAGTGGCCCGCCAACCCCCAGGTATACAGCCAGACGTGATTCAGTTACGCCATGCCGTCCCAACTCCCGTTGTTCGGGCCAGGACACAGCCGATGGACTGTCCTGGCACTGTACGGAGTCACGTCTAGCTGTATGTGATCGACATCGAGTTTCGACCTGCTGGCAGCGTTCGGGTTCGAGCCAGACCTCGACGCCGCGGGTCGCGCGCCGACGGTGTCGGTGGACGGGACGTCGCAGTAGAAAATCCGGCGCACCGATCAGAGCAGGCCCATGTCCTCCGCGACGAGGTCCGCGAGCTGGTCGGCGATGTCGGGGTCGACCCGCGCGACCTCCTCGCCGTCGTGGCGCCCTTCGTTGTGCCGGTCGAGCGTCTCCGCGAGCTCCGAGATGGGGATCCGCGTCTCGGTGTCACACTCCGGGCAGATGATCGGCACCGTCGGGTCGGCGTCGTTTTCCGGCATCGTGGTCCACCGGTTGCGCGTCCACCCTCTTGAACTCCTCGCTTTGGTCGATCAGTCCGGTCACAGCCAAAATGATAAGCCCTTAATCGTGGGGAAGCGAACCCACCGGTGTGCGCGGCTGGTCTAATGGCTATGACTCTAGCCTTCCAAGCTAGCGATCGGGGTTCAATTCCCCGGCCGCGCACTCGCATTACGGTCCCCGTTGGATGTCACAACCAAGCTCCGACAGCTGTGCGATCGCTGCCTCCAGATCGTCCGATTTGACCAGGATATACAGCCAGACGTGACTCCGTCCAGTGCCATGACAGTCCATCGGCTGTGTCATGCCCCGAACAACGGGAGTTGGGACAGCATGGCTTAAGTGAATCACGTCTGGCTGTATATAGTCGGTGGAGAATGCGGAAGCACCATCTCGAAGGTGATACTGGTGGCTGTAATCCTTTTACTCACCAGTCTCTGCTATCTGAGGATACAGACTCTTTCTGCCTGGATTCTTAATTCGAGTTTTCACGTACTTACAGCCACCAGTATGAGCAGTCGCCACCCCTCCTCGAAAACGACAGCTCTCGTCGAGGGGGCGGGTGGCTCGATACCAGGGGTGTTCGTCAGCGCCAACGGGTCGACACACCAGGAGGGCCCGTCGCCGCACCTCACTCGGATGTCCGGACGACGGCGTAGCAGTTCCCGCTGGAGACGAACGACTCCTCGATCCTCACGCCGGCAGCCGTCAGGTCAATCTCGAACTCGGCTTGCGCGTAGATGTGGTAGAACCGCGGCACCGTCTCGCCGCCGGGCAGCGTCCAGTCGACTGTCGTGTCGAACCCCGTCTCCGCGTCCGTCGGGGCGTCGAAGCTGTCGTGAGCGGTGCTCCAGGCGCTCACGAACCCGCGACCGCCCGGCGCGAGCACGCGCGAGAGTTCTTCCAAACTCCTCACCCGCGTCTCGCGGTCCGGCAGGTGGTGCAGCGTCGCCACGTACAGCGCGAGGTCGACGCTCCCCGCGGCCAGCGGCAACCGCGCCGCGTCGCCCTGGACGAATGCCGCGCTCCAGCCATCCGTGGAACTGCGATCCCGCGCCTCCGCCAGCAGGTCCCGGCTCGCGTCGAGCCCGACGACACGCTCGACGATGTCAGCGAGGCGTCCGGCATGCCGGCCGTTGCCACAGCCGACGTCCAGCCCGACGCTCCCGCTGCCGTGGGGTGACCGCTCGCCGAGAAACGATTCCACCTCGGGCCAGGGGTAGGCCCGCGTCTTCGAGAAGTGCGAGGCGATTTCGTCGTAGACGGCCCGCACGCGCCGACGGGGGCGGTGTGCGTCGAGCGCCTCACCCCCGGCGACACCGTTGCCTGCGGTGGCGTCGTCGCCGGTGGCAGCGTCGTCACCATCCCCGGAGCCGTCGGTCATCGGCGGCTACTCGTCGCCGTACGACTCGGGGTAGGCTTCGGCGAGCAGGTCCGGCTGGGCGGTCAGCCGCTCGCGAACCGGGTCGATGACCGAGGAGATGTACTCGGCGGCGGCCGGCTTCAGGTCCGCCGGGTGCAGTTCCTCGCTGACGAACTCCGCCTCCAGGTCATCGTAGCTGTCGTAGGTCAGGTCGCCGCCGTACTGCTCGGGCCGTTCGACCACGAACGACTCGCCGCGTTCGTCGAGGATCGGGAACACGAGCAGTTCGAGGTACTCCAGTACGCCGTTGTCCTCGGTCTCGCCAATCGGGCAGTAGGCGGCATCGAGTTTCTCCGCGACCGTCCCGGGGTCGTCAGTGAGGTTCACCTTCGAGGCTTCGTCGGAGGCGCTCATCTTGCCGCCCGTCAGCCCCGACAAAAGCGGCGCGAACAGGCAGACCGGCTCCGTCCAGCCGTAGTCGGGCAGGATCTCACGGCTCAGCATGTAGATGCCGCGCTGGTCGATGCCGCCATAGGCGATATCCGCCTCCAGCGCCTTGACGTCCAGCGACTGCATTAGCGGGTACAGCAGCCCGCCCAGGGCGGGGCTGTCGCTGTCCCGGACGACCTCGCTGGCGGCGCGCTGTGATCGGGCGATCGTCGTCTCCGCAGCCATGCGGTACAGCTCGAGGGTGTACTCCTCGTCGAGCTCGTAGTCCGTCCCGCGGACGAACGTGATCTCGTCGGGGTCGGCGCCCGCGGCGTCGATCATCCCCTCGATCGCCTCCCGGTAGTACTCCGAGCGCGCGTCCAGCAAGTCGAAGGGGCTCTTCTCGTCGTCGAGGTGGGCGTGCAGGTCCGCGATCAGTACCGTCACGTCGACGCCGGCCGAGAGGAAGTCCGCGAGCTTGCGCATCGTCGTGAAGTGCCCGATGTGCATCTCGCCGGTGGGAGCGTACCCGATGTACGCCGACGGCGACCCCTCGGCCAGCAGTGCCTCCAGTTCGTCGGTCGTGACGACCTCCTCCGTGTGTCGTGTCACGAGGTCGAGCCGCTCGGCGGTCTCCATACGTTCGCTTCGCGCGCCTGATCGAATAATACTGTCGGAGGAAAATCCTGACGAATTTTCGCCCGCAGTATTGCGACGAGTGGCCGGCGTGTCCGGGCGCTCATCACCGGCCTGCCGGCCGGTTTTTCGCCCACTCTGTCACCGACGACTGCCAGGCGGGCTGTTCACGTAGACGAGACTCTGTGAACTGCTTTCCGGTAGGGACCAGATATTTCAGCGTCTATATCCAACGTGTGGCTGATCGTCGGATGGGTGAGACGTTCTACACCGCCCTCGGCATCGAGACCGACGCGGACCGGGAGACGATCCAGCGCGCATACCGCGAAGTCGTCACGTCGGGGCCCCCACGCCGGCGCTGATCAGCGGGCTCGTGTTCATCGTACTCGTAATCTGGCTGGCGCTGATGCACATGCTATTTGAACTGCAGAGATAGCACGCGGCGATCAGGAGATCCGGACCTGTTCGAGGTTGACGTCGATGGGGCTGTTGATCTCGCCTCCAACTGCGGTGCTTGAGTCGACTTCGATGGCGACGCGCTCGCTGTCGCTATCGTCCTCGCTGCGGACGGTAATATCACCCTCGTAGTCGGTCGTCGTAGACCACTGCAACTCGATCTCAGTCGAATCATCGGACCCTCCCTTCTCGTCCAGATTCACTTCTACGATGTCCAGAATCCTGCTCGAATCGGTCGGATGCTCCAGATAGATGTACTGCGTCCCTTCCGCGTCACCGACGTTCTCGATCTGGACCGTGAGGTTGAGCTGTTCGCCCACGATCACAGGGCTGTTCGTGTCGGTGATCGTCGGAATAAACGCGCCCTCCGCCTCGAGTTCCCAGAAGAACCGCGGGTAGTCGTCCGTCTCGGCGCGCCATTCGTAGACGTCGCGGACGTTGATCTCGTCATTTTCCGGCGAGTACTCGTTGATCTCGGTGAGGTTGTTGTTCCGGCGCACCTTCTGGCCGTCGATCCGTGTCTGGGTCTGGATCGAGACGAGATCCAGCGCCGTGAACAGCGTCTTCGAGACGTTGATCGGCTCGGTCGTGAACCGCTTGATCACCTCGCCGACGGAGTCGACGTGGAACGTCGAGTAGGTCACGTGCCCCGTCGACATCACCTGGAACAGGTCACGACCCTCCTCCCCGCGGACCTCGCCCATCACGATGTAGTCGGGCCGCTGGCGCAGTGCCGCTTCCAGCAGGTCGAACTCGTCGAACGCGACTACGACCCCCGAGTCCGTCTCGTCCTCGGAACCCCCCGTGTCATCGATTGCCAGTACCCTTGTTCTACTAGTATAGGATGAAAAAGCTTTGCGCTAAATCGGGTAACCTTTCGTTACCTGATATCACGGTCGTGAAGCACTTCCTACTGACGCGGCCGATCAGGCGATGAACCGTTCGATGCGGTCCAGTGCTTCGGTCAGGTCGTCGATGCCGGTCGCGTAGGAGACGCGCAGGTGCCCCTCGCCGGCCTCGCCGAAGGCGGTGCCGGGAACGACCGCCACCCCCGTTTCTTCGAGGAGTGCCTCGGCGAACTCCCCGGCGTCGTCCCACGGGCAGGACGGAAACGCGTAGAACGCGCCGCTGGCGCGGAAGCAGTCAAGCCCCATCTCCTCGAACCGCGACAGCACGAGGTTGCGCCGGCGGTCGTACTGGTCGCGCATCTCCGCGACTGCGCCGTCGCAGGAGTCAAGCGCCTCCAGCCCTGCGTGCTGGGCGGTCGTCGGCGCCGACAGCATCGTGTACTGGTGGATGCGGTTCATCGCCGTGATCGCCTCCGGCGGCGCCAGCGCGTAGCCGAGTCGAAGTCCGGTCATGGCATAGGCCTTCGAGAATCCATTGAAAACGACCGTGCGCTCGCGCATACCCGGGAGCGTGGCGATGGACGTGTGCTCGTGCTCGTAGGTCAACGCCGCGTAGATTTCGTCCGAGAGCACCGTCAGGTCGTGCTCGCGGGCGAACTCTGCAACCCCCTGCAGTTCGTCGCCGGTCATCGTCGCACCTGTCGGGTTGTTGGGGTAGCAGAACACGAGGACGTCAGCCTCCTGCGCCCCGGCCTCGGCGAGCCGCTCGTAGCCGAGTTTGAACGCGTCCTCCTCCCGGGTAGGAACCGCAAGCACCTCGCCACCGGCGAAGATCACGCCAGGGACGTAGGAGACGTACGACGGTTGGACGACGGCGACCGTGTCGCCGGGGTCGACCAGCGCCCGGAACGCGAGGTCGATCCCCTCGCTGGCGCCGGCAGTGACCAGGACCTCTGTCTCGGGGTCGTACTCGAGGTCGTACCGGTCGCTCATCCGGGCGGCGATCGCCGCACGGAGGTCGCTGCGGCCCCGGTTCATCGTGTAGGAGGTCCGGCCACGCTCCAGCGACGTGATGGCGGCGTCGCGGGCAGCCCACGGCGCGGCGAAGTCCGGCTCGCCGACCCCGAGCGAGATGACGTCGTCCATCTCCGCGGCGAGTTCGAAGAACCGGCGGATGCCCGACGGCGGCACCGCGTCGACGCGGTCGGCGGGCTTCATGGCGAGACTGAGAGCCGGTCGTCCTCGTCGCCGTCACCCATCTCGATCCCCTGCTCCTTGTAGGAGTCCATCACGTAGTGGGTGACCGTCTGGGTGATCTCCGGCACCGGCGCGACCTTGTCGCTGATGAACGCCGAGACCTCCTGCATCGACTCGTCCTCGACTTCCATCATGAAGTCGAAGTCGCCGCTGACGAGGTACAGCGACTTGACCTGCGGGAAGCGGGCGATGCGCTCTGCGATGTCGTCATACCCGGTTTCGCGGTCGAGCGTGACGTTCAGTTCGACCGTCGCCCGGACGGGCTGGCTCTCGAGCTGATCGCGGTCGATCACGGCCTGGTACCCGCGGACGACCCCCGCTGCTTCGAGCTCCTCGATGACCGCCTCGACCGTCTCCGGGTCGCTGTCGATCTGGCGGGCGATATCCTCGGTGCTCGCCCGGGCGTTCTCGCGGAGAACCCCGAGCACGTCTTCGCGTCTACTCATGCCTGTAGTCGGTCGGAGCGTGGACAAAAGGCTTGCTACTGTCTGTGAACGTGTACCAGAGCCGGGGAGCCGACCGCTCGGAACCACGTGCCGGTCACGGCGTGTCGCCGCATACGGGACTGTCTCCGTGCTGTGCCGCGAGGAGCTACTGCAAAGGGGTGAAATCCGACAACTTATGGGATATCGTCGCCGATGGTTCGTGGATACTCCCACGAAAGCATCCGCGGTAACTCAACTGGAGTCTTCCATTCCTATACAGCCAGAGTGATTCAGTTACGGTACAAGCGCCTGCGCCAGCGCCTTCAGACGGCGATCGCCGTCAACGAGGACGCCATCGACGCCGCCGTCGTCGACCTGATCCCGATGGGCGGCCTCCTCGCGGCAAAGCAAGCCATGGGACTCGCGGACGACGCAACCTTTCGATCGCCCACCACTCAAGCTTCGACCTCGGGATCAAGACCGCCGCCGTCCTCCAGCTCGTGGCGGCCTCGCCTACAATGGATCTGCCACCGGATCGCGTCAACTACGCGCTCGCCGACGACGTGATCGAGGACCGCTTCGAGGTCACCGACGGGACCATGCCGGTCCCCGACGACCTCGGTCGCGGCGTCACCGTCGACGAAAAAAAAAGGTCGAGGAGTACCGGGTGGAGAGCAGCGAGGGGATCAGCTACGACGTCTTGCTGTGACGGCGGAGCGACACCTGCTCATATGGTCGTGCGTGATTATTTTCAGCACTGGGGCCCAATATCGTTGGTTTCACGGGCTGAAACGCACAAAAAGTCACGCACGACCGTATCACAGCACGACCGTCTCGACCTCGTCGACGCCCTCGAAGTCCGGATCTCCGGTGTACAGTACCTCACAGTCGTCGTGCAGTGCGGCAATCGCCAGGTGGATTGCGTCGGCGTACGACAGGTTCCGCTCGCTGCGATCGTAGTACTCGAACCGGAGTTCGGCCGCGTATTCGCCGGCCTCGTCGACGATCGGCACGCTGGTGATATTGTCGTAGTCGCGGATGGCGCGGACTGCTTCGTCGGCCGTCCGTTCGTCTTCGACGGATCGGATCCGGTACGACACCTCCGTGATCACTGTCGGCGCGATGAGCCCACCATCGGAGGGTGACGCCGCGCGTTCGATGGCCGATTCGGCTGCGTCGGCGGCGTCGCCGTCGAACAGGAACTCCAGCCACACCCAGGAATCGAGAAAGATCACAGCCTCTCCTCGCGCTCCTTGCCGCCCCAGGCGCGTTTCGACTCGCGTCGCATCGCTGCCAGATCCACGTCGCGGTCGGTAAGTCGCTCCCGGATCCCCTGCAACCGCTCTGTCGGCGGTTCCTTCGGTCGCACCCGCACGCTCCCGTCGTCTTCGAGCACGAACTCGACTTCCGTCCCGGCGTCGAGCCCGAGCGCGTCCCGGATCTCCTTCGGGATCGTGATCTGTCCCTTGCTGGTAATCGTCGCGTCTTCAGTGATCCCCATCGTCTTACGTAGTATTATCTCTCCTTACCGAAATATATTCCTCTTACTTTGACAGGGCAATACCCACCTTTTCTACGCTCCCGCGAGTACGGAGGCACATGACACAGTACGATTCGGTGCTGCTGGAGGAGATGACGTGGCCGGAGGTACAGGAAGCACTCAACAGCGGCGTCACGACGGCAATCGTCGCAGTCGGGTCGATCGAACAGCACGGCCCGCACCTGCCGCTGCGGATGGACACGATGGCCGGCGACGAACTCTCCAAACGGATCGCCGAGCGCCTGGGTGACGCCGTCGCGGCGCCGACGATCCGTCCCGGCTGTTCGGGCCACCACATGGAGTTCCCGGGGACGATCACCATCCCGCCGGAGACGCTGATGGACACCATCCGCGGCTACTGCCGGTCGCTGAACGAACACGGGTTCGAGCACATCGTCCTCATGCCAACCCACGGTGGCAACTTCGCGCCGACCAACACCGTCGCGCCCGACATCGCCCGCGAGATCGAGGCGAACGTGATCGCCCTCGCCGATCTGGACGAGTACATGGGGCTGCTCAACGAGGGGCTGCAGGCCGCCGACGTCGACTACGACGAACCGGTCAGTCACGCCGGCGCCACCGAGACGTCGCTGGTGCTAGCCGCCGAGGAGGACCTCGTCCGCACCGAGGAGTACGAGCCCGGCCACGAGGGGCCGGTTTCGACCGCGCGCCTGCTCAGCGACGGGTTCGCAGCCGTCACCGAGAACGGCGTGCTCGGCAACCCGACGTACGCGGCCGCGGAGGCCGGCGAGAAGGCGTTCGAACTGGTCGCCGAGGAGTACGCCGACCAGATCGACGCCGAGCGGGACGCTGTCTGATACTGGTGGCTGTAATTCTTTTACTCACCAGTATGAGCAACGGAGCGGAATGACAGCGAGGGGCCCGGTCCGCCGGATCCCTCGCCCCAGTCGGAACCGGCTCGCAACAGGCTTCTGTCGTGAACAACACTTTTGCCCGCGCCCCGTTGCTCTCCGATATGGGACACGACGAGCAGGACATCCGCCGGATGGACGCCACAATCGAGCCAGAGGAGATGGCGACGGGCGACTTCTACGAGGCAACCGCTGCAGGGACGTCGGACCTCTATTACGTCGACGCGGGGCTGTACGACACACCCGGCTACGGCTCGATCTACGTGCTCGACAGCGAGCGCCCGGCGGTGATCGAGACCGGCACCGGCTACCGCCCGGAGTTGATCGTCGACGCCGTCGAGCGCGTGGGGATCGACGCCGCGGATCTGGCGGTGATCGCGGTCACCCACGTCCACCTCGACCACGCGGGCGGCGCGGGCTACCTCCTCGAAGAGTTTCCCAACGCCGACGTCTACCTCTACGAGGCCGGCACGCGGTTCCTCACCGATCCGACGAAGATCTGGGAGGGGACCAAGGCCGTCGTCGGCGATCGGATCGAGTACTACGCTGAGCCGAAGCCGATCCCCGAGGATCGCCTCGTCGCGCTCGACGACGGCGAGGTCGTCGACCTGGGCGATCACGAACTCCGCGTCCACCACGCGCCGGGCCACGCCTTCCACCAGGCGGTGTTCTACGACCCCGCAAACGACGGCGTGTTCACCGCTGACGCGGCGGGGATCAACAGCCCGACTGTCGGCGGCCTCCGCCAGACCAGTCCGCCGCCGGGATTCGGCCTGGAGGGGTGTCTGGACGACGTCGAACTGCTGGGGGACCTCGACCCGGCCGCGCTGTACTACGGCCACTTCGGCGACTACGAGACCGGCGACCTGCTGGCCGAGTACGCCGACCTGCTGGAGTCGTGGGTCGAGCGCGTCGAACGCAAGCGTGTGGAGCTGGGCGACGACGAGGTTGTCGCCGAGTTCTTCGCCGACGAGGCCGAGAAGAGCGGTGCCTGGACGGGCCAGCACGCCCGCCAGGAAGAACGGATGAACGTCCAGGGCGTCCTCCACTACCTCGACGAACGGTAGGAAATGGAGTTGGAGACAGTAGGTCGTCTCCTCGTACTTCGTCTCCGTCGGATGGAGGGAAACAATCAACCCTTATATGCTGCCGATTCAAACACTGGACAACGGCAATGAGTGAGTGGATCGCAATCGGGGGGCTGACCATCGTCGCGGTAACCATTCCGCTGTCGATGATGCTCGTCTCGTGGCTGTTGCGACCGAGCGTCCCCGAACAGGGCAAACGCGCCACCTACGAGAGCGGCGAGGTGCCGACCGGCAGCAGCTACAACATCCGGTTCAACATCCAGTACTACATGGTTGCGCTGCTGTTCGTCGTCTTCGACGTCGAGACCGTCTTCATCTTCCCCTGGGCGGTCATCTTCGAGGACGCCGTCGCCAACGACGCCGTCGGGTTCGTCGGCGCTCTGGCGCCGATGGCGGCGTTTCTGGGCATCCTCGTGTTCGGTCTCGTGTGGGCCTGGCGCAACGACGCAGTGCAGTGGGCCAAAAGCCAGCAGGCCGAGCGCCAGCGAATCGAGTAACCATGAGCAAGGATCAACAACTCCACGACACGCTGGAACAGGCACAGTCCACGCAGGACGCCCGGATGGGCGAGGGCGTCGACGACCGCTTCAACTCGAAGCTGCGGGAGGCGTTTGGCTCGACACCGTTCATCCTCACCAAGTTCGACAAGTTCATGAACTGGGTCCGGGGCAACTCGATGTTCATGCTCCTCTTTGGCATCGCCTGCTGCAGCATCGAGATGGCGCGTCCCCGCGGCAGGCCGACGTCATCATCGTCCCCGGGACCATCGTCTCGAAGTTCGGCCCCCGGCTCAAGCGGGTGTACGACCAGATGCCCGAGCCGAAGTTCGTCGTCTCGATGGGCTCGTGCACGATTTCGGGCGGCCCGTTCCAGGAGGGGTACAACGTCGTCAAGGGTGCCGAGGAGATCATCCCCTGTGACATCCACGTCCCCGGCTGCCCGCCCCGCCCCGAGGCGCTGATCTACGGCGTCCTGAAGCTCCAGGAGGGGATCCGCGCCGGCGAGAGCGCCCCCGTGACGGTCAAACCGTACGAACTCGAGCAGTTCGGCGACCTCGAGCGGGACGAACTCGTCCAGAAGCTCGCCTCGGAGATCGACGAGGACGACCTGGTGATGCGGTACAACTGGGCTGATCCGCCATGAGCCTCGAACCGCCGGAGCCGGAACTGGACGTCGGCGAAACGCCCGACGGCGAGCTGGATTACGACGAACTCGCCGACCTGCTCGGTGAACACGTCCTCGACCGCGAGGAGCACGTCAATGCCAAGGGATTCGTGATCCGCCCCGACAGCGTCGAGACGGTGCTCGCGACGCTGAGGGAGGAGGCCGGGTTCGACCACCTCTCCTGTCTCACCGCCCAGCAGTACCCGGACCGCTACGAGTCGATCTACCACCTCAAGAAGTACGACGATCCGACACAGGAGCTGTCGGTCGTCGTCCCGACCGCCAGCGAGGAGCCGGTCAGCGGGAGCGCGGCCGGCGTCTTCGACACGGCCATCTGGCACGAACGGGAGGCGTACGATCTGGTCGGCATCGAGTACGAGGACAACCCGGATCTGCGCCGGATCCTCCTGCCCGAAACCTGGCAGGGTCACCCGCTCTCGAACGACTACAACCAGGACCAGCCACAGATCGTGCCGCTGCGCGAGCACGCCAACCCGATGGAAAAGCGCACGCAGGTGCCCGACCGCTCGGACACGATGTTCATCAACATCGGGCCCCACCACCCGGCGACACACGGGGTGTTGCACCTGGAGACGGTGCTGGACGGCGAGCAGGTCGTCGACGTCGACCCCGACATCGGCTACCTCCACCGCTGCGAGGAGCAGATGTGCGAGCAGGGCACCTACCGCCACCAGATCATGCCTTACCCCGACCGCTGGGACTACATCTCGGCGGGGATGCTGAACGAGTGGTCGTACGCCCGCGCCGCGGAGGATCTCGCTGACATCGACGTCCCGGAGTACGCCCAGGTGATCCGGACGATGGCGGCGGAGATGTCCCGCATCGCCGCCCACATGCTCGCCATCGGCACGTTCGCGCTGGACATCTACGGCGACTTTACGGCGATTTTCATGTACTCTATCACCGACCGGGAGAAGCTCCAGAACCTGCTGGAGGACCTCTCGGGCCAGCGGCTGATGTTCAACTACTTCCGGCTCGGCGGGGTCGCCTGGGACCTGCCCGAACCCCGCGAGCAGTACTTCCAGAAGGTCCGGGACTTCTGTGAGTACATGCCCGGCCGCCTGGAAGAGTACCACAACCTGCTGACGAGCAATGAACTGTTCCAGATGCGGGTGCTCGACACGGGGATCCTGCCGCCGGAGGAAGCCAAGAGTTACGGCTGCACCGGCCCCGTCGCCCGCGGATCGGGCATCGACTACGACCTGCGGCGGGGCGATCCCTACGGCTACTACGACGAACTCGAGTGGGACGTCATCACCGACGACGGCTGTGACAACTTCGCCCGCGCGCTGGTGCGCCTGAAGGAGATGGAGCAGTCGGCCCGCATCATCGAGCAGTGTGTGGACGTACTCGAAGACTGGCCCGAGGACGAGCGGGAGATCCAGTCGAACGTCCCGCGGACGCTGAAGCCCGACCACGACAAGGAGATCTACCGCGCGGTCGAGGGAGCGAAAGGTGAACTCGGCATCTACATCCGGTCGGACGGCACCGACAGACCCGGCCGGTTCAAGATCCGGAGCCCGGCCTTTTGTAACCTCCAGTCGCTGGAGGTGATGGCCGAGGGCGAGTACATTCCGGACATGGTCGCCGCGCTGGGGAGTCTCGACATCGTGCTCGGGGAGGTGGACCGATGACGCTCGCGGAGACGATCAGCTCCGCGCTCGGCCTTGAGGGCGCCGTCGGGCAGTTCGTCGGCGGCTTCATCGGAGCCGCGATCGTCGGGACGTTCATCCTCGCGAACGCCGCCGTCGCCGGCCCGTGGGCCAAGCGGAAGATCACCGCGGCGTTTACCGACCGGATCTCCGTCGACAAGCTCGGCCCGCTCGGGATCGGGATCATCATCCCCGACGCCGTCCGGCTGATCTCCAAGGAACTGATCGTCCCCGAGGGCGTCGACCGTCCCGCGTGGGACATCGCGCCGCTGATTATCGCCTCCTCGGCGATCCTGGGCTTTGCGGTCATCCCGATGGGGTCGATCGGCTCTGTCGACCTGCAGCTGGCCGATCCCGAGGTCGGGCTGGCGTTCGTGTTCGCGGTGGCGTCGATCGCGTCGGTCGGCCTGGTGATGGCCGGTTACGCGTCGAACAACAAGTACTCGTTCCTCGGCGGCCTGCGCGCCGTCGCCCAGAATCTCGCCTACGAGATCCCGCTGATCCTCACCGGCATCTCGGTAGTGATTTTCGCCGGCACGCTCCAGCTGAGCGAGATCGTCGCGACGCAGCAACAGTCGCTCGTCGAGCTCGGTCCGGTGGCAATCCCCGCCTGGTTCGCGATCGTCAACCCGTTCGCGTTCATCCTGTTTCTGGCCGCGAACATGGCGGAGGTCGGCCGCAACCCCTTCGACATTCCGGAGGCACCGACCGAGATTGTCGCCGGCTTCCAGACGGAGTACTCCTCGGTGTACTTCGTGCTGATCTACCTCGGGGAGTTCGTCCACATCTTTCTCGGCGGCGCGATCATCGCGACGATCTTCCTCGGCGGGCCGTCAGGGCCGGGGCCGGCGTCGATCGGCCTGCTGTGGTTCCTGGTGAAGATCTGGGGCGTGTTCCTGCTGACCCAGTGGGCACGCTCGGCGCTGCCGCGGGTTCGCATCGACCAGCTGATCGAGATCGGCTGGAAAGGCATGCTGGTGCTCGCCTTCGCGAACCTGTTCGTGACTGCGGTCATCGTGGGGGTGCTGGCCCCGCTATGACCCCGAGCATCGACGCGCGACCGCCACGACACGGAGGAATCACAGCATGATCGGCATACTCAAAGGCATGGCAACGACGATGAAACACGCCCTGGACGGCGAGACGTTCACCGTCTCGTACCCGGAAGAAGAGCCCGACGTGTCGCCGCGGTTCCGCGGCGTCCACAAGTTCAGCCAGGAACGGTGTATCTGGTGTCGGCAGTGTGAGAACGTCTGCCCGAACGACACCATCCAGATCGTGATGGACGACCAGCGCAACGGCGAGCAGTACAACCTCCACATCGGCCAGTGCATTTACTGCCGGCTCTGCGAGGAGGTCTGCCCCGTCGACGCCATTCTCCTGACGGAGAACTTCGAGTTCGTCGGCGACACCAAGGACGAACTCGCCTACAACAAGGAGGAGCTCAAGAACGTTCCCTGGTATAAAGATCTTGACCCGCTGGAGTCGCGGGAGCCCGACCGCGAAGCGTGGGTCGGCGAGGGCGACGGCGAGGTCGACTACCAGTAACGCCCTGGTGAGTGACGGTCCGTGGTTCTCACCGACGCGATCGATCTGGCTGTTCTGCTGGCGTTCGTTCCGGCGGTGCTGGCGATCGTCGTCTCGCCGGGGCCGGATTCGGTGTACACGCTGACACGGAGTCTCAGCGGCGGCCGCGCGGCGGGCGTCGCCGCGGGGCTCGGGACGGCTACCGGCGTGCTGGTGCACACGGCCGCCGCCGTGCTCGGGCTGTCCGCGCTCCTGCGGACCACGGCTGAGGCGTACCTGCTGGTGAAGTACGTGGGAGCGCTCTACCTCGTGTATCTCGGGGTCCAACTGCTCAGGAGCGACGAGACGTTCGAGATCGACGCCGAGTCCGGGACGGGTGAGCAGTCACTCCTCGGGTCCTACAGGCGGGCAGTCGTGATCAACGTCTCCAACCCGCAGGTGGCCGTGTTCGTCATCGCCTTCTTCCCGCAGTTCGTGCCGCCGTCGGCGAACGCCACCCTCCAGCTGTCGATCCTCGGCGTGGTGTACGCCGCGCTTAGCTTCCTGTACCTCGGCGGGGTGGCGCTGTTCGCGGGCCGGGTCCGGCACCGCCTGCTCGACGCCACGCTCACCAGACGGGCCGTCCAGTACGCTAGCGGCAGCGTCCTGATCGGGTTCGGGCTCAAACTCGCGCTGGACGACGGGCCCACTCCGTGACAGCGCTGAGTTCCCGAACCGTACAGGGGTGCGCGAACGTAATCTGGCGGGTGGCCGGTAGACGGTGAGTAGTCCGCCAACCGACTGGGAACCAGGAAGCTCCTGCCAGCACAAAGATACCTTTTTGCCGGCGGGGTGTGTCATGTGCTAGCGCAATGGTGTTCAAGAAGATCACGCTGATCGGATCGAGTGGCGAATCGTTCGACGACGCGGTTGACGACGCGGTCGACCGCGCGGACGCGACGCTGCAGAACGTCCACTGGGTCGAAGTCGACGAACTGGGAGTAGAGATCGCGTCGGTCGACGGCCGGGAGTACCAGGCAGAAGTGACAGTCGCGTTCGAACTGGAGGACTGAACGCCGCAGTCGGTCAGGTCCGGAAGCTCTCGCCGCAGCCACACTCGCTAACGACGTTGGGGTTCTCGACGTGGAACCCCTCGCCCTGGAGCCCGCCCTCGTAATCGAGGACCGAGCCCTCGATGTAGTTCATGCTGGCGGGGTCGACGAACACCCGCAGGCCGTGGTGTTCGTAGATTGTGTCGTCCTCCTCCGGCACGTTCTCGAAGCGCATCCCGTAGGAGAGGCCCGCACAGCCGCCCTGCTGGACGTACAGGCGGAGTCCGGCCTCGTCGGTGTCCATGTCTTCCCCCTCGAGGAGATCCAGGGCCTCGGAGGCTGCCGTCTCCGTGACGGCGATCTCGACTCGCCCGGGCACGTCCTCCGTGGTGCTCATACTGTTCTTTACCCGCCCGACACTGTTAATCCTGACGGGTCCGACCGGGTCCGACTGGGTCCGGGTGGTCGTTCCTGCCGGTAACCCTCCCTTACCCTCGCCGGTCGCGAATAATCACTAATGTACAAAGTGTATTCTATCGCACGGTAACTGCATGAAAATCGCTGTCATCAGCTTCGGGAACGCTGGGGGGAAAATAACTGACAAACTGCTCTGGTACGAGCAGGAGTCGGGCAGAAACCTGATCGCGTCGGCCATCTCGGTGAACTCCGCGCGGGTGGACCTGGCGCGGCTCGAACACCTGCCACACGACAACCAGTTCCTGGTCGGCCAGACGGACCCGCGCATGAAAGGCCACGGCGTCGGCGGCGACCCGGACCTGGGCGCAGAGATCACCGAAATGGACCGACACGAGATCGACCGCGCGCTGGACGCGGTCCCCGTGTTTGACATCGACGCGTTCCTCGTCGTTGCAGGGCTGGGCGGCGGCACCGGCAGCGGCGGCGCGCCGCGGCTGGCCGAGGAAATTCGCGACCGGTACGAAGAGCCCGTCTACGGGCTCGGTATCCTCCCAAGCACGGACGAGGGGAGCCGCGCAGTGCTGAACGCGGCGCGCTCGTTCAGGTCGTTCGCAGAGGCGACGAACAACCTCTTCCTGTTCGACAACAATGTCTGGCGAGGCAGCGGCGACACTGTCGAGAGCGGGTACGACCGCACGAACGAGGAGATCGCCAAGCGCGTCGTAACCCTGCTGGGCGCCGGCGAGATCGATGGCTCGCCCGTCTCGGAGAACGCGATAGACTCGAGCGACATCCGCCGTACCCTCTCGAACAGCGGCGTCAGCAGCATCGCCTACGCGGAGGACGAACGGATCCCGAACACGAACCCCGGGCTGCTCGGCCGTTTCAAGTCCAGCGGGAAAAACGGCCTCGAAGAGACCGACGCCGCGGCGAAGGTCAACGGCCTGATCAGACAGGCTGTCCAGTCACGGCTCACCTGCCCCGCTGGGATCGGCTCCGCCGAGCGATCGCTGATCGTCGTCTCCGGGCCGCCGGACGCCATCTCGCAGAAGGGAATCGAGAGCGCCCGCCAGTGGCTCGAACGGCGTACCGGGAGCGTCGAGGTGCTCTCGGGCGACGACCCCCGTCCCCGGGCCAACTCGCTCAGGGCAGTCGTCCTGCTCTCGAACGTTACCGACGTGCCGCCGGTCGATCGACTCCAGGAGCTCGCCGTCGAGGCCGAGGAGAACATCGAAAAACACAAAGAGACCCGCAAGCGGGAGATGGAGGAGCTCATCAGAGACGAGGAGGACGCGCTCGACCCGGTGTAGGAGTACCCGTCGGAGGAGGCCTGCCGGTCCCGAAGGCGGCCGAGCAATGCCGGGGTAAAAGAAGCTACCGGTAGACCTTTTACCGGCCCATCCCGGGAGCTAGACATGGTACGGCTCGGGTTCGTCGTCGCGCAGTTCAACAAAGAGAGCCCCGTCACCCACGAGATGGCGACGGCGGCTCGCGAGCGCGCGGTCGAGCGCGACGCGACGATAGTCGAGACGATCGAGGTTCCGGGCTCGTACGACACGCCGCTGGCGGCCGACAGGCTGGCTCGCCGCGACGACGTCGACGCGGTCGTGGCGCTGGGTGCGATCATCACCGGCGACACGAACCACGACCAGGTGATCGCCGACGCGGCGGCACAGGGCCTGACCGACGTCAGTCTCGACCGGGACACGCCGGTCGCGCTGGGGATCATTGGCCCGGGGATGAGCCACGCCGAAGCGCGCGAGCGGATCGACTACGGTGCGACCGCGGTCGACAGTGCGGTCGACATGGTCACAGCGCTCGAAGCTACTGATCAAGCATGACTGAGCAACTCACCTTCGCGGAGCGGGTACAGAGAGTGTCGCCGAGCGCTACGCTCGCGATCAGCAACAAGGCGTCCGAACTCAAGGCCGAGGGCGTCGACGTCGTCGACCTGAGCGTCGGCGAGCCGGATTTCGATACGCCGGGGAATATCAAGGGTGCAGCGGAGGAGGCGCTGGACGCCGGGGAGACGGGGTACACGCCGTCGCCGGGCATCCCGCGGCTGCGCGAGGCCATCGCGGAGAAACTCCATGCCGACGGCCTCGACCAGTACGGCCCGGAGAACGTGATGGTCACGCCCGGCGGCAAGCAGGCGCTGTTCGAGGTGTTCCAGACGCTCGTCGAGGACGGCGACGAGGTCGTGTTGCTCGACCCCGCGTGGGTGTCATACGAGGCGATGGCGAAAATCGCCGGCGGCGACCTCTCGCGGGTCGACACCGCACAGTACGACTTCGCCCTGGAGCCGGCGCTCGACGACCTCGCCGAGGTCGTGAGCGACGGGACGACGCTGCTGGTGGTCAACTCGCCGGGCAACCCCCACGGCGCGGTGTACACCGACGCCGCCCTGGAAGGGGTGCGCGACCTGGCAGTCGAGCACGACATCACAGTGGTCTCCGACGAGATCTACAAAGAGATCACCTACGACGGCGTGGAGATGACGAGCCTCGGGACGTTCGACGGAATGGGCGACCGGACGATCACCGTCAACGGGTTCTCGAAGGCGTACGCGATGACGGGCTGGCGGCTGGGCTACTTCGCCGGTCCCGAGTCGCTGCTCGACCAGGCCGGGAAGGTCCACGGCCACTCGGTCTCCTGTGCCACCAACTTCGTCCAGCACGCTGGCGTCGAGGCGCTGGAAAACACCGACGAGGCGGTCGCGGAGATGGCCGCCGCCTTCGAGGAACGTCGTGACATGCTCGTCGACGCGTTCCAGGACCGCGGCGTCGACGTCGTGGAGCCGAAAGGGGCGTTCTACATGATGCTGCCGGTCGCCGACGACGACCAGGCGTGGTGCGACGAGGCGATCAGCGACGCACACGTCGCGACCGTCCCCGGGAGTGCGTTCGGCACGCCCGGCTACGCCCGCATCTCCTACGCCAACAGCACGGAACGGCTGCGCGAGGCCGTCGACCGGCTGGACGAGTACGACCTGCTCTGATCGCCACGAAACCCGTCCAGCATACCGCGACGAGCATAGCGAGCGAGGGCCCCCGAGCGCGGAAAGGCGGTGGGCAACAAGCTGGTAAGAACCCACTTCGGTGCCCGAGGCGAATGTCAACACGGTATGTCTTCCGATCGAGTGATCGAGCTGTTGTGCAACGCCTACGGCGACGAGATCGAGACCGTGATGAACTACCAGACGAACGCCATCGTCCTCGACGGGGTTCGCGCCGAGGAGATCAAAGAGAGCCTCCAGGCGGACATCCAGGAGGAGCTGGGCCACGCCGAGCAGCTGGGCAACCGCCTCAAGCAACTCGACGCCCGACCGCCCGCGTCCATGGAGTTCACGGCCCGCCAGGAGTCCCTCCAGCCGCCGGAGGACTCGACGAACGTGATCGCGGTCATCAACGGCGTGCTCGACGCCGAGGAGGACGCGATCTCGACCTACCGCGACCTGATCGACGCCGCCGAGGAGGCGGACGACCCCGTCACCGAGGACCTCGCCGTGACGATTCTGGCCGACGAGGAGGCCCACCGGACCGAGTTCCGCGGGTTCCAGAAGGAGTACCAGAGCGACTGACAGTGGTTGTTGTGACTCTTTACCGCCGGGCAGATGTGACTCTGTCCAGTGCCACGACAGTATATCGGCTACTTCAAGCCACGAAACATCAGATTTGGGACGGCCCGGCTTGAGTAAATCACGTCTGGCTGTATAATCACAATAACCACATGAGCCGTTCCGTCAGGACGGGAGCGGACAGAGGCTCGCGGTAAAGACGACCGTCTCGTCGGTGTCGTTCCGCGCGCCGTGAACGACGCCGCGCTCGTGCAGGACGACGCCCGGCGCCGCGACGTCCTCGCGTTCGTGCTCCTCGTCGCCCTGCATGACGGTGACCGTCCCTTTGAGCACGTGGAACACGTTCGTGCTGTCGTCGTGCTCGTGGGGCTCGACCGTCGAGCCGGGCCCGAGTGCGAACAGTTTGACCAGCACGTCGTCCTCGACGACCAGTTCCGCGGTTTCGACCTGTCCCACGCCGGGATCGAGCTGTTCCCGCTCCGTGTCGAATCTGTCGAGTGCCATACGCCCGCTTCCGGCGTGGCGGACATAAAGCCCGTCTTCGAGTTTCGTGATCCCGAGAATCTTCGATTCTCGGACGACGGTGCTTGCATCGTCCGGGACGGATGAGCGGCCGGCCCCTTTCATACTGGTGGCTGTAATTCTTTTCTCAATTCGAGTTTTCACGTACGTACAGCCACCAGTATACTGTCGGACGTAACTCTGTGTCACATCGTGACACTCTCCTGGCTGTATTCGTACGGTTGAACGGCTGAACGTGACGCGTGACTCCACGAAATTACGTCCGACAGTATCAGTCCCGCCCGGCGTGGCAGTCCAGGCTGGGCGGGACTGAAAGGGGCGAGGCGTTCGACGAGCGAGGCGTCTCTGAACACCACCGGGGTGACCCGGGACGGAACGACAGTATTCGGGGTCGGACGGATGAATTCCCACCTTCCAGGATGGACCAACGGGTCTATGTGTCGACGCCACCAAGTCGGAGGCGAGTCGAATGGCACTCCCAACGATCTTCGGGACCGACATCGTCCTGTTTTTCCTCGTCGGCCTACTCGGGGGTGCACACTGCATCGGGATGTGCGGCCCGCTCGTGACGATCTACGCGAGCAAGATGGACCCGACGCGCGCCGACGGCGGCGCGGAGACTGCGGACCGCCGGCGCCGGGTCCGCGGCTCCCACCTCACGCTGTTCGAGGTGCGCCAGCACGCGCTGTTCAACGTCGGCCGGACCGCGAGCTACACGCTGCTGGGCGCGCTGCTGGGCGCGCTCGGCGGCCTCGTCTTCCTCGGCCTCGGCGAGGTCACGGCGACGGCTGAAGCCGTCCGGGGAGTCGTCGGGGTCGTCGTCGGTGCCGCAGTGATCCTCATCGGCGGCCAGTACGTCCTGGGACGGATCTCCGTCGGAGTTCAGTTGCCAGGGACGGGTCGCATCATGAACCGCCTGACCGAATGGGTCGAACGGCTGGCAAGCGGCCCCGGCATCGTCGGCCTGGGCGCGATGCACGGCCTGCTGCCGTGCCCGATCCTCTACCCGGCGTACCTCTACGCGTTCGCCAGCGGCTCCCCCGTGGCCGGCGCCGTCGCGCTCGCCGCGCTGGGGGTCGGCACCATCCCCGCGGTGTTCGCCTACGGCACGATCATCGAGAGCGTCGACGCGGTCCACCGGCGTCGCCTCCACCGGGTGCTGGGCGCCGTCTTCCTCGTCCTCGGCTACGTGCTGTTCGCCCACGGCCTGATGAGCCTCGGTGTCCACATCCCTCACCCCGGACTCCCGTTCTGGGATGCGCTCGGCGGAGCGAGCCAGTGATACCCGGCTTGCCCGGATTTAAATCCTGGCCGCGTGTGTCAGGCCCGGACACGGAACCGCAATATGAAAGAGCGCACACGCCCAAGGCGGGGGTGATGGAGCTTCCCGACCCTGACGAGACCTCCCGACGCGATTACCTCCGGTCGCTCGTCGCCGTCGGCGGGACGGCCGCTCTCTCTGCGTGTCTCGATCTGACTGGCGACGAGAGCGGGAGCGGCGTCCCGACGGGCGACCCTGTGGAGCGGCCCGCCCGCCAGCACGCCTGGAACGACGCCCTCGGGACGGACGACGACGGGAATCCCCGCCCGCCGGAACACCACGTTCTGGTTCCGCTCTCGCTGACGACAACTCCCGATGCAGACGCCAGCGACACCGTCGAGGCGGCGTTCCAGTCCCTGGAACGCGCCTACGCCCACGATCCCGCCGGGCTGCTGTTCACCGTCGGGTACTCACCAGCCTACTTCGCGCAGGTCAGCAGCGAGAAGCCGATTCCAGCGCCCGAGGCGATCACGACGCTCGAATCGCCCGAGTTCGACGAGTTCGACGCCGTGGTCCACTTCGCCAGCGACAAGGCCGCCGTCGTGATGGAGGCCGAACAGGCGCTACTCGGTGAGACCGACGAGCCCAACGGCGTCGAAATGGACGCGACCCTCGAGGGGGTGTTCGAGCGCGCCGAGCCGCGGCGCACCGGGTTCGTCGGGCCGGGGCTGCCCGCCGAGCACACCGGTCTCGACGGCGTCCCCGACTCGGTTCCCGAGGAGGCGCCCTTTTTTATGGGCTTTCGCTCCGGGTTCGCCGAGAGCCAGGCGCCCGAAGAGCGCGTAACGATCCAGGACGGGCCCTACGCCGGCGGAACGACGATGCACGTCGAGTCGCTAACGCTGCAGCTGCAGACCTGGTTCGAGCAGGACAACCACTTCCAGCGGGTGTCGAAGATCTACAGCCCGGAGCACGGCGAGGAGGAGCTGGCCGGCGACGTCGGCGAGAAACTCGGGACATCGACGGGTGTCGCCGGTGAGATTGCGGAGCGAACCGAACAGGACGCCCGCGAGCGCGGCATGGTCGGTCACGCACAGAAGGCCGCCCGGGCGCGCGACGACAACGGGACGCCGCCGCTGCTGCGCCGCGATTTCAACACCGTCGACAACGAGGTGCCGGGCGTGCACTTCCTGAGCCTGCAGCGATCAATCGACGAGTTCGTCCGGGTCCGGCAGGCGATGGCCGGCGAGGATCTGGCCGGCGAGGGCGTCGGCCAGCGGCTCAACAACGGCATCCTCCAGTACATCTTCGTCCGGCGACGCGGCAACTTCCTGCTCCCGCCCCGCGAGGACCGGGCACTGCTGGAGGCCTAACGAGAGATCAGACGATCACATGACACGACATTCCCCAGGACGCAGAACGGATCGACTCTCCAGGCGGGCGTTCCTCGCAGCCGGCGCGGCCGCGACGGGCGCACTCGCCGGCTGCATCGGCGGCGACGACGAGGACGGCAACGGGAACGGCGGCAACGGGACGAACGGCGATGAGGGCGACGGCGAGCCATCTTCACCCGACGTCGTCAATTCCTCGAACGCGCCGACGACGCCGTCGGTCGAGGACCCGCCGGACGCGGTGTATCTGCCCACACACCAGGAGTCGATGGAGCACCTCGAGACGGTCGAGGCGGGGGAGTACGCCGTCATGCCGATGCTCACCTACCCCCACAAGTTCTGGCTCGTCAGCGGCACCGAACGCGAGGCGGTCACGCCGGACTCGACGGGCGTCCACCTGATGGCGACAGTCTGGGACGCCGAGACCGGGGAGGTGCTCCCGGTCGACACCGGCGCACAGCTGCGGCTCACCCGCGACGGCGACCTGGTCGACCAGCGGGCCCCGTGGCCGATGATCTCTCAGACGATGGGGTTTCACTTCGGCGACAACGTCCCGCTCCCCGAGCAGGGAACCTACGCCGTCGAGTTCGACCTGACGCCGATCGGCGGCGACACCGTCCGCAAGACGGGCGAGTTCGCGGACCGGTTCACCGAACCCCGGACGGTGCGCTTCGAGTTCGAGTTCGACCAGGAGTTCCAGGAGTCCGTCGTCAACGGCGTCGAGTACCTCGAGGAGGACCAGTGGGGCGACCGCGGGGCGCTCGAACCGATGGCCGGGATGGGCGGGATGAACGGCGAAATGGAAGACGGTGCCGGCGACGACGACATGGACGACGGCGGCGACGGCAACGGTAGCGAGGGTGGCATGGAGATGTCGATGCCGTTCTCCGCCCTCCAGCCCGCCGACGCGTACCTCGGGACAGATCTGGGAACCCTCGCCAGCGGCGACGCGACGTTCGTCGTCAGGTACCTCACGGAGACGCGGCTGACCGACGGATCGTCGGGGTACCTGCTGGTGTCGCCCCGGACGCCGTACAACCGCGTGCCGCTGGCGGACACGGCGCTGGCGGTCGAGGGCGCCCTGGAGGGCGAACTCATCCAGACGCTGGACAGCGAACTGGGCCACCACTACGGCATCGCGGGCGACCTCGCGTCGGACGAGCAGCTGGACCTCGTCGTCGAGTCGCCGCCGCAGGTCGCCAGACACCGCGGGTACGAGACGGCGTTTCTGGAGATGCCGCCGATGACCGTCGAGGTGCCGTGATGTCGTCGCGCAGACGGGTCCTCGCGGGCGCACTCGGGGCCGCGACGGCGACCCTCGCCGGCTGTGTCGGCAGCGGGAGACAGGGCGACGACGAGCCGACCGACACCGAGGAGAAGATCCACGCGGACCTCAAGCTCGACGGGACGGCGCTCAGCTCGAACTTCCCGATGGAGCTCGTCGAGGTCGAGAGCGGCGACCGGGTGGTCGTCATCCACTGGCACGGCGACGACAGACACTGGCACCTCCAGCCTCTGGAGCTGCCGCTGGACGGCTCCCGGTCATTCCGGGCGGTCGCCGTCGACCGGGACCGCGACGAGATCCCGCTGGGAGACGACGAGACCTACCAGCTTGCCGTCGGCCGGGGGGAGGAAACGTCGGCGGACCTCGTCGACGTCGAAGTCGTCGACGACCTCGTCACGATCTACGGTCGTTCGGCGGGCGAAGGCCAGCTGTTCGTCCGGATTATGCAGGACGGAGAGCGCGTGTTTCTGTCCCCACCGATCCGAACCGTGGTTTCGTAGCGGCGACCCCGTTGGTTGCCCCGGCAATCGCTTGCGCTGTCGCGTTAGCCGCGTTATCGCTCGCGCCCGCCGGTATCCTCTTCGCTGTCGACCATCTCCGGCGTGCCGCTGAGGACGCCGCGCATCCGCGTGAACGGCTCGCCGACGGTGATCCCGCGGCTGGTGATTTCGAACTCCCGGAGCGTGCGCTCGAAGTCGCTCGTCCGCTTTTTCAGGACGCCGATCGCCTTCCGTAGTTCGCCCTGCAGCTCCAGATGTCGGAGGAACACGATGTTGTCCGCCAGGTAGCTGATGTTCTCCTGGGTGGCGTTGAACTCGCCGGTGATGTTTTTCGTCTCGTCGACGAAGATTGTCGTCACGCCCATGTTATTGAGGTACCGGCCCAGGGCGTGCATCCGCTTTAGCATCGCGTCGTCGGCGCCCCGGAGCGTCAGCCGGTAGCCCGCGATGCCGTCGACCATGACGATCTCCGCGTCCTCGTCCTCGACGTCCTCGCGGACCATCCGTCCGAACTCCTGTGGCGACCGCTCCAGGGCCTCCACCTCGCGGACCTGCAGCGTTCCCCGCTCGATCATGTCGTCGACCGGGATGTTGACCGCGTTCGACCGGCTCCGGAACGTCCCCTCGTTCTCCTCGAACAGGTAGATGACGGACCGCTCGCCACGCCCGGCCGCCTCTTTCATGAACTGCGTGCCCAGCGTGGTTTTACCGACGCCGGTCGGCCCGCTGATGATGCTCACCGTCCCGCGGGCGAGCCCCCCGTTGAGCAGCTTGTCGATCCCGGGGACGCCCGACGGGACGTCCTCCCTGTTGGTGTCGGCGCCGTGAGGACCCGGCTGGAGGGCCGGGTACACCTCCATCCCGCCGTCGGTGATCCGGTAGGCGTGCTCGCCGTCCCTGGTTGCGGACCCGCGGAACTTCGGTACCTGTATCGTCCGGTCGTGGCGCCCGGCCTCGAGCAGGATCGTCCCGTCGGTGATGAACTCGATGTCGTCGGTCGGCAGGTCCGCGGTGTCCTGGACGGTGAACACGACGGTCGCACCCTGCCCCTTGAGAAACCGCATGAACCCCACGAGCTGTTTGCGGAACTGGTAGTCGCCTGACGTGAGATAGCGAAGCTGCGTCAGCGGGTCGACCACCACCCGGTCCGGGTCGACCTCGGTCACTGTCTCGACGATCTCCTCGGTCAGCGGCTGCTGTTCGACTTCCGCGGCCTCGAACACCTCGTAGGACTGGTCCTCGGTGAACACGTCCGCGGTCGGGCTCAGGTCCAGAAACTCGATCGCGTCCGTGTCGAACCCGAGCGCGGCCGCGTTGGCCCGCAGATCGTCCAGGTCCTCCTCGAGGTTGATGAACAGCACCGTCTCGCCCTCGGCGATCCCGGCCGCGAGCACGTGGAACCCGATGATCGTCTTCCCGCTTCCCGCACGGCCGCGGAGCACGTAGCTCCGGGCCGGGATCAGCCCGCCGTCGAGGATTTCGTCCAGCCCCTCGATGCCTGTCGATAGCCTGTCAGTTAACGGAGATGCCATTGGACGGTTGCATTTGGTCAGTATCCTATATAAAAGGACAGTACAATTATAAGCGAACCCCGCATATAGTTGTGTATCGTGTCATCGGATTCGGGGCCTGCCGGGTCGGACGACCGTCCCGGGGGCGGCGAGGGTACCCCCGACGACCCACGGGTGCTGCTGTTCATGGGGGCGGGGCGGAACCGCGAGTTGCTGGTCGAGACGCTCGGCGAGCGGTACCAGGTCGAGACGACGACTGACGTGGAGACGCTGAACTCGGAGTTCGACTGCTGCGTGTTCGACCTCGAGCAGTTCAACAGGGTCGCGGGCACCCTCCAGCCGCGGCGGGACACCTCGAACCTCGTCTTCCTGCCGTTCGTGTTGCTCGTCGGCGAGGATGCCCCCGAGACGGCGACCACGGAAGCCAGGGAGTACGTCGACGACGTGATCGAACTCCCGGTGAAGAAGGCGGCGCTCCTGTCGCGGATCGGGAACCTGGTCGAGCGGCGCCGGACTGCCGTACGGCTCGCTGAGCGGGAGGCACAGCTCGAACAGACGGTCGAGGACCTGAAACTGAAGGAGCGGGCGATGGACGAAGCCCCGGTCGGCATCACGATCACCGACCCCAGCCGGGAGGACAACCCGCTGATCTACTGCAACGAGCAGTTCGAGCGCCTCACCGGGTACGAGGACGTGATCGGCGAGAACCACCGGTTCCTCCAGGGCGAGGGGACCGACCCCGACACGCGGGCGCAGATCCGTGAGGCCGTCGACGACGGGCGGCCGGTCTCGGTCGACATCCTGAACTACCGGAAGGAGGGGGCGTCGTTCTGGAACAAGCTCGACATCGCGCCGCTCCGCGACGACACGGGGGCGGTCACGTACTTTGTCGGCTTCCAGGCCGACATCACCGACCGGAAGATCAGGGAGCGCCGACTGGAGGTCCTGAACCGGGTGCTCAGCCACAACCTCCGGAACAAGATGAACGTGATCGAGGGCCACACCGAACTGCTTCAGGACGAGTACGACGGTGACCGCCCCGAGTCACTCGACGCCATCGAGTCGACCGCGACGGACCTGGTGGGCCTCGCGGACACTGTCAGAGACGTTGACGCGGCGCTCTCCGGACCGGCGCCGGCCGAGCCGACTGATCTGACCGACAGGCTGGAACAGCTCGTCGGCGCCTTCAGGGACCGGTTCCCCGACGCTACGTTCCGCCTGACCGCTCCCCAAGACGACCCCTGCCGGGTCGCAGTCCCGCGGTTCATGGCCGCGATCGAGGAAGCCATCGAGAACGCGATCAAGCACAACGACACGCCCGAGCCGGTCGTGGAGATCCGGATCGCCGGCCAGTCGGCGGACTGGATCTCCGTCGAGATCGAGGACAACGGCCCCGGCATCCCGGAGCAGGAACTCGCCGTGCTGGAGACTGGCGAGACGCCGCTGAACCACGCCGACCGGCTGGGTCTCTGGTTCATCTACTGGGTCGTCAGGGGCGTCGGCGGGGAGTTCACAGTCGAGGATGCGGAGCCCCGCGGCATCGAACTCACGCTCACCGTCCCCCGGCACAGCGCGGATTGATAGTGAGTATTATGACTGTGTACCGGGTCGACCGCACGCAGTCGCGCGGTCGATCCCGGAACGACTCACAATAATCACTATGCGTACAGCCGGCAAAACACTATTTATGCTTCAATCACAACACCATGACAATCTTTTATGTCAGAGCGGATCCGGGTCCTCCACGTCGACGACGACCGGCAGTTCGCGGAGCTGACGGCGACGTTCCTCCACGAGGAGAGCGACCGGTTCGACGTCGTCTCGCGGGTGCGCACGTCGGAGGCGCTCGACTATCTCGAGGACGACCACGGAGTCGACTGCATCGTCAGCGACTACGCGCTCCCGGTGATGGACGGGCTCGACTTTCTCGAGGCGGTCCGAAGCGAGCACCCCGGCCTCCCGTTCATCTTCTTCACGGGCCAGGGCAGCGAGACAGTCGCCAGCGACGCGCTCGCGGGCGGCGCGACCGACTACCTCCAGAAGCAGAGCGGTACCGAACAGTACGAACTGCTGGCAAACCGGATCCGCAACGCCGTCGAGCAGTATCGCTCCGGGCGACGCGTGGCCGCCCTCGAACGCGTCCGCACGCTCGTCCGTGACGTCAACCAGGTCCTCGTCCACGCCTCCTCGGTGGCAGAGATCGAAACCGCCGTCTGTGAGCTGCTGAGCGAGGCGGACCCGTACCGGGCCGCCTGCGTGGCCGGCGTCGATCCCGAAACAATGCGGGTCGAACCCCGGACGTGGGCAGGTGCCGACGGGGGGTACTTCGAGCGCCTGTCGATGACCGTCGCGGAGGGCGCCGCGGGTCGCCGGACGCCGGAGGGACGGGCCTACCACAACCGGGAGATCGCCGTCTCGCAGAACGTTCGGGATGACCCGCGGTACGAGCCCTGGCGCGACGCG
>PXSQ01000018.1:0-4228 GCA_003022725.1 Halobacteriales archaeon SW_7_65_23
GTCGCCGCGGGCGGCCTCGACGTCGTCGACGTCGTCGATGTCGAGGTTGCCGGCGAGCCTCGCGGCGCCCTGGACGATCTCGCCCTCCTCGTCGTCGTACTCGATGCCGGCGTTGTCGAGCAGGAAGTCGATCATCTCGGGGTAGATCGCCTCGTAGACGGTGGGCGTCCCCTGGGACATCCAGGTCCACCGCTCCAGGCCGTAGCCGGTGTCGACGATGTAGGTGTCCATCTTCGAGTAGCGGTTCCCGTCTTTCAGCAGATAGTCGCCCTCGGGGTCCTGCTCCATCGACATGAACACCAGCGTGGCCAGTTCGAGCCCGCGGTACACCATCTCGATCGCCGGGCCGGCGTTGCCGCCGCCGACCCAGGGATCTTCGATGTAGGTGATCTCGTTCAGATCGGCGCCCATCTCTTCCATGAGCGTGTCGCAGTATTCGACGGTCTGGTCCTTCCAGTACACCTCACCGTGGTAGGCGTACTCGTCCTCTGGAACGTCTTCGCGGGTGTTGAATGCGTGGTGGGCCATCATCTCGAACGCCATCGTGTGCCGACCCGTCTTGCCCACATTGTCGATGTCCTGCATGCGGATGCAAGGCTGGCTGATCGTCAGCGGATTCGCCGGCGGGGGCGTCTTGCCCGAGGTCACCAGCGGCTGGAAGTCGTAGATCGACGCCTGGGTCAGCAGGACGTCGTCGCGCCAGCGGTTCGCCGCGACCGGGTACGGCTCGATGCGCTCGTGGTCCCGCTCCTCGAAAAACGAGAGAAACCGTTCGCGCGTCTCTTCGAGCGTGAGTTCCTCGTCGAACCCGGGGTTGTCGATGAACTCGTAGGCGTCACACGGCGGTTCCCCGCAGGTCGTCCGCGACTCCTCGCGCGTCCAGAACGCGGCCCCACACTCTGTGCACTCCATCCTGTGGAACCCGTTCTCCTCGAAATAGTCGAGCTGATACTCCTCCTCGAGATCGCTCATCTGTTGGGTATAATGTGGCAAACTGGGTGTAAAACTGTTCCGAAGCAGTCGCTGCCGAACCCTGACCCGCACACGACACGCGGCTCCCGGCAGGCTAAAGAGCACGCCGGTCGATCCCGGCAGACTTACACACCGGCCAGCCGTCCCTCCGGACATGCGCGAGCTATCAGAGATCGACACCGTCGGCGTCGTCGGTGCCGGCACGATGGGCAACGGGATCGCCCAGGTGGCGGCGATGAACGGTTACGACGTCGTCATGCGCGACATCGAACAGCAGTACGTCGAGAACGGACTGGAGTCGATCGAGCACAGCCTCGACCGGCTGGTCTCAAGCGAGAAGCTCTCGCAGGCCGACGCCGACGCCACGCGCGACCGCATCACGGGCACGACCGCGCTCGCCGACCTCGCGGACGCCGACCTCGTCGTCGAGGCCGTCATCGAGGAACTCGACAGCAAGCAGGACGTGTTCGAGGACCTCGACGGGATCACCGACGACGACGTCGTGCTGGCGACCAACACCAGCACACTGTCGGTCACGAGCATCGCGAAAGTGACCGACCGGCCCGAGCAGGTGGTCGGCCTGCACTTCATGAACCCCGTGCCCGTGATGCAAGGCGTCGAGGTCGTCGACGGCGAGAAAACCGCCCCCGAAGTCCTGGAGTTCGCCCACGAGTTTGCGGAGGACCTCGACAAGACCACCTGGGAGTCCGACGACAAGCCGGGCTTCGTCGTCAACCGCGTGCTGATGCCCTGGATCAACGAGGGGATCCGGTCGTTCGACGAGGGGCTGGCCACGAAGGAGGACATCGACCGCGGGCTGAAGCTCGGCACCAACGTCCCGATGGGCCCCCTGGAGCTGGCCGACCACATCGGCCTGGACATCGTGCTGGACGCCAGCGAGACGCTGCACGAGGAACTCGGCGACCGCTACAAGCCCGCCTACCTCCTGAAACGGAAAGTCGAGGCCGGCGACCTCGGCAAGAAAACCGGCAAAGGGTTCTACGACTACGAGGAGTACACACGTTCGATCTGGCCGAGACCGACCGGCTGGAACAGCCCTCGCGGTTCCGCTTCTGTTCGCGGGAGGAACTGCTCCAGGCGCTTCCCGACGGTGGGACGCTACTCGATCTCGGGAGCGGTACCGGCTTCTACACCGACGAACTCGCCCCGTTTTTCGGGCGGGTCGTCGCCGTCGACCTCCAGCCGGCGATGCACCGGCAGTACCGCGAGCGCGGGATGCCCGCGAACGTACAGCCGGTGACCGGCGACGCAGCAGCGCTACCGTTCGCCGACGGCGCGTTCGACGCCGCCGTCTCGACGATGACGTTTCACGAGAGCACGACCGAGGAGGGTCTCCGCGACCTGTACCGCGTGCTGGCCGACGACGCGCCGTTTGTAGCGGTCGACTGGTCCGGCGCTGGCCGGGGCGAGAGCGGCCCGCCGCGCTCGGAACGGTTCGACGCTGCGGAAGCGCGGTCCCTCCTCTCAGCTGCTGGGTTCGAAGTCGAAACTGCCACCGAGCGCAGTGAGACGTTCTTCGTCCGCACCACGTCCCGATACTGATTGTTGTGAGTCTTTACCGCTGGGGAGTCACAATTCGTGGGCTTCAGCCCGCGAACCAACCGTTCACGTGAGGTGGTCACGAAAATAATCACAACAATCAGTATGAGACGGTCGAGGAGCTGTGCCCGGCCCCGTGATTCGTGCCAGTCATTTGCAAACATTTTTTAATTAACAATGGGAATAGCCAGCGATGGCAACGAAGAGCGAACTGACCCAGCAGCTCGGGGTCGTCGCGGGGTTCGACAGTCCGCGCGCGGCGCTGGAGCAGTACCGGACGCCGCCGGAGCTGGCGGCTCACCTCGTCCACACGGCCGACCTGCAGGGGGACGTGGAAGACCGACTGGTGGTCGATCTGGGCTGTGGGACGGGGATTCTGGCGCTGGCCGCAGCGCTGCGGGGAGCCCAGCAGGTCGTCGGCGTCGACCTTGACGCTGGGGCGCTGTCGACCGCCCTCACCAACGAGCGGCGGGTAGCCTCAGCCAGCCCTGTGTCGTGGGTCCAGGGCGATGCGACCCGGTTGCCGATCTGTCCGTCGGAGCCCGCCACCGTGATCATGAACCCGCCGTTCGGCGCCCAGTCCGGCAACGAACACGCCGACAGGGCCTTCCTCGAAACCGCCGCGAGGATCGCGGCCGTCTCCTACTCGGTCCACAACGCCGGCAGCGAGTCGTTCGTGGAGTCGTTCGCCGCCGACAACGACGGTGAGGTGACCCACGGGTTCCAGGCGGCGTTCGATCTCCCTGCGACGTTCGACCACCACACCGACGACACCAGAACGATCGACGTCGAGGTGTTCCGGATCACCTGGGGCAGGGAATAAACCGCCTTCCTCGAGAGCGATATACAGCCAGACGTGATTCAGGTAAGCCATGCCGTCCTAAATCCCGTTGTTCGGGCCATGACACAGCCGATGGACTGTCCTGGCACTGTCTGGAGTCACGTCTGGCTGTATACCGACTTCGCGTCCAAACTACCGTCAGGCTTAACAGCCACTGCGTTGCGTTAGGAAACATGGCCGCGCAACAGCAGGAGCAGGTGCAGGGGAGTTTTCCGCTACAGCAGGGAGCACTGTTCGGCGCGGGGGCGTTCATCGTCGGGTACCTGGTAACGTTTCTCTGGCTGATGATCGATGTCTCGTCTGAGGAGATGGACGCCACGTTCGAGGCTGCGGGGTGGCTGTTTTTCAACGCCCAGTTCGTCCGCATCGAGTTCGACGGGCCGGCGACGCTGGATTTCCTCGGGCTCAACGCGAGCGCAAACGTCATCAGTCTCCCGGCGATCGTGTTCACGATAGCGGTCGGGCTGATCCTCTTCGGCGCCGGGTACCTGCTGACGACCCGCCTGCTCGAGCCAGGGACGACGACGGACGAGGGAACCGTCTACGGCGCCTCGATCGTCGTCGGCTACCTGCCGCTTTCGTTCCTCGGTGCGCTGCTGTTCGAGATGTCGTATCTGAACACCGAGGGCACACCCGACATCTTCATGGCCGTGCTGATCGCAGGGATCGTATTCCCCGCCATCATCGGCGCGCTCGGCGGCTACTACGCCGTCCGGTCGCGCGGAAACTGAGCGTCCAGCTGTCGGAGGCGTCAATTCATACTGGTGGCTGTAATTCGTTTGCTCACCAGTCTCTGCTAGACAGCCAGACGTGACTCCGTCCAGTGCCAGGACAGTCCATCGGCTGTGTCATGGC
>PXSQ01000018.1:4284-13132 GCA_003022725.1 Halobacteriales archaeon SW_7_65_23
TACCTGAATCACGTCTGGCTGTCTATCTGCGGAGACAGACCCTCTCCGCCTGGATTCTCAAGTCGAGTTTTCACGTACGTACAGCCACCAGTATCAGCTGTCGAACGTTTCGATCTGGCCGTTCGTCCGGTAGGTGCCGACTGCGAGTTTCGTCCGTTCGTGGACCGCGTACAGCGTCTGCTCCTCGCGGACGAACCTGATCCCGCCGACCTCGACTGTCTCGTTGTGACCGGGGATCGGCGCTGTGTCGACCACCGACTGGTTCTGCGCGACGACTACCTCGTAGAACTCTTCGGTCGGGGCGACGCCGATCCGACTGTCGTTGACGACAGGCTCCGCAATGGCCGGCTCGGAGGTGTACAGAAGCTCCCGTGAGCCGTCGTGGGAGCCGTACACCTTGTAGGTCTCGTTCGTATTGCCGTTTTTGGCGGCGAGTGCCCACTCCGTGCGGTTGACGTACACCGTCTCCCGCCAGCCCGCGTCGCCGACGACGACCAGGGAGCCGCCGTACTGCGCGAGCGTCTCCTTTGACGTCTCCAGCGCCCAGACGTTGCGCTCGTCGCTGGTGACGATCACCCCGCTCATGTTCACCGTCAGCGACTCCCTGACGATCGGCACCTCGAACAACGAGATGTACTCGTTTTCGGCGTCCTCGTCGTACGTAACGGTGTAGTCGCGTACCTCGATCCCGTCGCCCCCTTGATCGGGGGTGAACGACACCAGATTGTACCCCACCCCGACGAGCGACAGCGCACACACCACTGCGAGCAGCATGCCCAGCGCGACGTGGCCGGCGGACATGTCCGAGGCCTCGAACAGCGGTTCTTCCCAGGAGAGGACCGTCAGCGCGATGAGCGACGCCATGACGAGCACGCCCGCAGTGCCGATGGCCCGGAAGAACAGGAACTCGTCGGCGCCGCGGTACCAGTACAGCGCGTGCATCGAGCGCGAGACGGCGAACACGAGCGCCGCGAACCAGATGTGACGCAGGTCCGGCCACTTCCCGCGAGCCTGGACGAGCAGTGACGCGAGCACCACGCCGACCAGCAGACCGAACAGGTGGCCCTGGAGGGCGGTGTTCGCCCACGACGGCGTCACCAGATCGGGTTCGGCGACGGCGACCTCGAGCGGGGTGAGAAACGCTCGCCGGAGGAGGCTGACGACCTGGATCCCGACGATGGCGAGGACGGTCGTGATCGGCCGAGTGACGATCCCGAAGCCGGCGAACGCGAACACGACGCCCGAGAAACCGATCACAGCCCCCGGAACCAGCAGCGCGCCCGCCAGGCCCACCAGGAACACCCCGACGACGAAGATGGCGATGCGTGCGAACGGGTTGGTCCGCCAGGAGCCAAAGGACTGGCTGCCCCGCTGGCGCGGGTAGTGACTCCAGGCGTACTCCGCGACCGGCGCGAACGCGAGCGTGCCGAGCAGGTTGCCGATCACGTGCGACTTGCCGGCATGGCTGAACGACGAGAAGAAGATGCCCTGCGGGTACCACAGCGACCACGACCGGAAGCCGACCGAGATGGGGCCGCCCCACTCGTCACCGCCCTGGACGTACAGGTAGATCGCGTACACCAGCGCCATGACGATCATCGTGCCCCAGGGGACGCCGAGGACGAGCCGTTCCCGCAGCGGCGCCAGCGGTCGCTCGTCCTGGCTGTACCGCATCAACACGACGCTCGACACTAGGAGGGCGACGATCAGCAGGCCCAGGCTGGCGAGTTCGAACAGCGGTTCGAGCTCCGTGCCGACGACCATTGTCCCACCCTCAGGGGAGCGACCGTATAACAGTTCATCGGTACTGTGTGCCGCTGACTCACTGACGGAGCTGGAATGACCCGCCAGAACGGCCGGAAGGAATCCTGCGTGCAGCGGCCCGGCCCCCACAGCGGGCCACCAGACCGTCGATGGTTATCCGAAGAGGATCATTGCGAGCCCGGCGCATGGCCCGCGAGGGTGACGCCGTCGAGGAGACGGAGCGGGTCCACGGTTCGAGATTGCCGGATCGAGTTTACCCGGCAGGAAGCGACCACCGTTATCGACGAGACCTGGAACGCGATCAGCTCGGGTGAGTGATCCGGGCACCGCCCGCAGGACGGCAAGTCACTCGTGGCCGCTGACCCGGACCGATTCGTAGGGTTCTTCCAGCCAATCGACGTCTTCCTCGGACAACGAAATGTCCAGCGCTGCGACAGCGTCCTCCAGGTGCTCGACGCTCGTCGTCCCGACGATCGGCGCGTCGACCGTCTCCTGTTCGAGCAGCCACGCTAGCGCGATCTGTGCCATCGTGGCGTCGTACTCCGCCGCTAGTTTCTCGACGCGCTCGTTGATTTCCCGGCCCTTACCCTCGAAATAGGGGTGCTGGCGGGCGTAGTCGTCGGTTTCCCCGCGCGTCGTCGCGTTGCTGGCAGTACGGGAGCATCTCGCGTTCCTCCTCGCGGTAGAGGAGATTGTAGTGGTTCTGCATAGTGGCGAACCGCTCCAGCCCCAGGCGGTCGCTGGTGTGCAGGGCGTCTGCGAACTGGTAGGTCCACATCGACGAGCCGCCGATATATCGGACCTGACTTCGGCGGACGGCGTCATCCAGGGTGCGCAGCGTCTCTTCGATGGGCGTATCGTAGTCCCAGCGGTGGATCTGGTAGAGGTCGGCCGTCTCCATCCCCAGGCGGTCGAGGCTAGCGGCGAGTTCCTGCTCGATCGCCTTCCGCGAGAGGCCGCCGGAGTGGGGGTTGTCCTCGTCCATCTGGAAGTAACACTTCGTCGCCACGACCGACTCCTCGCGCCGGCCCTCAAGCGCGTCACCGAGTACCCGTTCGGACTCGCCGACGGAGTACATGTTTGCAGTGTCGAAGAAGTTGATCCCGAGGTCAATGGCGCGCTCGATGATCTCGTGGCTCTCGTCCTCGTCGAGCACCCAGTCCCGCCAGTCGGAGGTGCCGAAGCTCATACAGCCCAGACAGAGGCGGCTGACGTCCAGTCCCGTGTTGCCGAGGGTGGTGTACTCCATGTCCAGCCTGTCGGATGGCGAGGCCGAAAAGCTTCCGTCGGCGTCCTCACCCACGATATAAGAGGATTCGCCGCGATTGGGGCGTATGGACGTCATTCACACGGCCATCTGGGTATCGGATCTCGACGAGGCGCGGGCCTTCTTCGTGGACGCGCTGGGGCTGGACGAGAACTGGTCGTTCACGCTGGACGGCGTCGAGAACGTCTACGTCGGCGGCGAGGACGGCGAAATCCAGCTCCGCTACGAGCCCGAACGGGAGGTGTCCGAGCCGGACCGGCGCACGATCGATCACATCGCGGTGTCGGTCGACGACGTGGACGCCAAAACCGAGGAGATGGTCGAGAAAACTGGCTGTGCGGTCGTCGACGGCCCGGTGACGATGGACGCGCCGAGCGCGCGCGTGTCGTTTCTCGACGGGCCCGACGGCTACGTCGTCGAACTCGTCGAGAGCCTGGAGTAGTCACGGTTGTGCCGGGTGACCGGCGCCGATCGCTCGGTGGAAACCACCGGTGTTAATGTCACGGTCATCGATAACACTCACATGGCAACACAGGACCCCGAGACAGACGCATCGGCCCCCGATGCCTACGAGCAGTTGCTCGAACGAAACCGACGGCTGACGAACCTCCAGTACGCGTCGATGTACCTGAACTGGGACCAGCAGGTGATGATGCCCGAGGGTGGCGCGCCCGGCAGGGCACAGCAGCTCTCGGCGCTGTCGACGACCAGCCACGAACTGCTGGTCGACGACGACGTGGCGGGGTGGCTCGACGAGCTCGACGGGGCCGACCTCAGCGACGAGCAGGCGGCCTGCGTCCGCGAGATCCGCCGCGAGTACGAACGCGAGGCGAACGTCCCCGCCGAACTGACCGAACGGCTGACCCAGACGGCCGCCGAGAACCAGCAGATCTGGCAGGAGGCCAAAGCCGAGGACGACTTCGAGTCGTTCGCGCCGCGCCTCGAGACGATGCGCGACCTCCAGCGGGAGAAAGCGGAGCACATCGACCCGGACGCGAACCCGTACTCGGTGCTGTACGAGGGGACCCATCCGTACGTCTCCATCGAGACGATCGAGGAGCTCTTCGAGACGCTGCGCGCGGAGATTCCGCCGCTGGTCGAGGAGATCAGGGAGAACGGACGCGAGCTGGCCGATCCGTGGGAGGGCGAGTACTCCGAGGACGACCAGCGCGAGCTCTGCGAGGCGGCGCTGGATTTCCTCGGCTACGACTGGGATCGCGGGCGGCTGGACACCGCGCCGCACCCGTTCATGGCGGGCACCCAGTTCGACGCCCGCGTCACGACGCGGTTCAAGCCCACGGACCCGATATACGCGCTGATGGCGACGGTCCACGAGATGGGCCACGCGACCTACCAGCTCGGCCTGCGCGAGGACGCCTACGGGAGCCCCCTGGGCAACGCCCGGATGAGCATCCACGAGTCCCAGTCGCGGTTCTGGGAGAACCACGTCGGCCGCACGAAGCCGTTCTGGGAGGTGTTCCTGCCGACGTTCAAAGAGCAGATCGACGGCCACGACGACCTCACTGTCGAGGAGATCCACGAGGCGGCAAACCGCATCTATCCGAACAACCTCATCCGCGTCGAAGCCGACGAACTCACCTACCACATGCACATCATCCTGCGGTGTGAGATCGACCGCGCGTTCGTCGAGGACGAGATCGAGGTCAACGAGATCCCGCAGGTCTGGAACGACAAGATGGACGAGTACCTCGGCGTCCGCCCCGAGACCGACACCGAAGGCTGCCTGCAGGATATCCACTGGACCTCCGGGTTCGCCAGCTTTCAGACGTACACGCTGGGCAGCGTCGTCGCCGCACAGCTCGACGCCGCGATCCGCGAGGATCTCGATGTCGACGCGCTCGTCCGCGAGGAGCAGTTCGAGCCGATCCACGAGTGGATGACCGAGCACGTCCACCGGCACGGCCAGCGCTACACGACGCCCGAACTGATCGAGCAGGCCACGGGCGAGGAACTCAGCGCCGAACCGTTCGTCGAGTACCTTCGCGGGAAGTTCGAGGACCTGTACGACCTGTAGGCGACGCCGCATCGCTCCGTTTCAGTTCCAGATTTGTTTCCGCCGGTGAGACTGGCCACCGCGTTTCTGTCGACCGATCAGACATCTCCCTGGCGGACTGATAGTGATTGTTGCGATTATTTTCGTGACCACGTCACAGGAACGGTTGTCTCGCGGGCTGAACCCCACGAATTGTGACTCTTCGGCGGTAAAGACTCGCAACAATCACTATGAAAGGGCGAGGGCGGGTCGCGGTCGCTGAGCAGGCTCTATCTGAGCGACCGGAGGGAGCGAAGATATCCTGCTCAGCGTGATCCGGGAGGCCGAGCGAAGCGAGGCCTCCGAATGTGCGAGCGGGGAGCGGAGCGACCCGCGAGCACGCGAGACGCCCGAGGGCTTTCGACGACACTGTTGTCAACGTTTCCCGCACAACCCCCATGTCGTCGGCACCCTTAAATCCGAGAGGAGCGAGAGACACGGACATGACGCGGGGCGCACGCGAGGAGTTAGCCGAGAAGATCGCCGGCGAGATCGCGTTGAGCGGCGACCCCGGCGGGACCCTCAAGAAGTGGCGCACCGACTTCGGGATCGCCCAGTCGGCCCTCGCAGAGGAGCTCGAGGTCTCCCCGTCGGTCGTCTCAGACTACGAGAGCGGCCGGCGGGACAACCCCGGGATCGACGTCGTCACACGGGTCGTCGCCGCGTTGTTGGACATCGACGAGCGACGGGGTGGCGAACACATCCGCCAGTACAACCGAGTCATCTCCGCGGGACTCGACAGCGACGTCATCCCGGACCTCCGGGAGTATGCGGCGAACATCCCGCTCAGCCGGCTCTACGACGCGATCGACGCCACCGAACTCACCGATGGCGACTGGGACACCGCCGCCGGCCACACCGTCATCGACTCGATCGAGGCGATCCGCCGGCTCTCCAGCACCGAGTTCTACCACCTCTACGGCGAGAGCACGAACCGCGCGCTCGTGTTCACCAACGTCACCCGCGGCGAAGGCGTAATGGTCGCGCTCCGGGTGGTCAAACCCACGCCCCATGCTGTCGTCCTCCACGGGATCGACGAGGACGACGTCTGGGAGCACGCGACCGACCTCGCGCGCATCGAGGGGTTCTCGCTTGCCGTCACCGACGCCGACTTCGACGCGATGCTCGACGGACTCCGGGAGTTGCCCTGAAAAAGTCACTCCACGTACGTGTACTTGCGCTCGCCCATGCGGCCCCAGCCGTCGAAGGCGAACTCACCCTCGGGCGTCGTCAGCGGCTCCATCTCGATCGTCGCGTCGTGGTTGTGGACGTCGTGGATGTCCTCGTACTCGGCGAAGGTGATGTCGTGGCGGGCCTCGATCTGGTCGAAGATGTTCAGCTGCTCGATCTCCTCCTCCCAGCCTGGCTGGACCGTTTCGGCGTGGATCTCCGCCTGTGCGCCGCTGCCGTAGGAGGCGACAAGTAGCTGGCGGCCGGCCAGTTCGCGGTCCGTTTCGGCGGCCTCGATCAGCCCGGCGGCGCGGGCGATGTGCACAGAGCCGGTGTACCAGTTGCCGACGTGCCGGGAGATCGACAGCGTCGGGTCGATCGTCTCCCCGTACCACTCGCTGTAGGCGTCGGTCTCGGTGAGCTTCTCGGTGTACTCCTTCTGGGCCTCGAGGAATTCGTCCTCGTCGTCGAACGCCTCGGGGCGGGGCTGGCGCCCGAGCTCCGCGGCCAGTTCCTCCTCGATCTCGGTGCCGCGGATGCAGTGGCGAAAGCCCAGCGCCGCGGCCTTCCGGACCATGCCGGGGAACGGCGTGTGGAACGGGATCAGCGCGAAGTTGTCGGGGTGGGTGTCGCCGCCGTTGCGCTCGAAGTCCCGCATCGACTCGCGCATCCGGGCGAGATACACCTGCATCGAGCGCTTGCCGTCGACGCTGGGGAACTGCTGGTTGGGCTTCAGGAAGTCGGTCTCGTCGGCGCTGCCGAACCCTTGCGCGTCGCTGAACGACACGAGGTCGGGGTTCTCGTCGATCAACATTGCGACGGCGCCGGCGCCCTGGGTCGCCTCGCCGGGGTCGTCGCGCTCGTACAGCGCCGTGTCCGTCGCGATCACGAGCGCCTTCCGGCCACGGCTGCGGCCGGCGCGCACCCAGTTGAACGCGTCGTCCAGCGCCTGCGTCCCCGACACGCAGGCGAACTTCCGCTCGCCCTTGTTCGCGTGGTGGAGGTTGCCGTCGAACACCTGCTCCAGACAGCCCGCAACGTACGTCGAGGCCGGTTTGGACTTGTCGAAAGAGGTCTCGGTCGCCACGTCGATCCGACCGATGTCTTCCAGGCTCACGTCCTTGCGCTCGAGCAGCCGATGGGAGGCGTTGGCCCCCATCGTCACGATGTCCTCATACACGTCCGGTAACGACGATTCGTACAGGCCCAGACCCTTCGTGTACTTCCCTGGGTCCTCGCCCTGCGCCGGGGCGAACGTCTCCGCAAGATCCAGTTGCAGCTTCCCTGTCCAGATTCCGATGCCGTCGATTCCCACTTCTGCCATATCTTGGGGTGCGTCAATCAGGTATAAGTTTCTGTCGACTAGTAGTTCGTCGATTGTCGAACCAAGACGAACAATAGCCGCTCAGGATAACCTCGACATCTCCCGGGTCGTGACTCTGATCGCTGTAGAAGAGTATGCCGGAGTGATTCCGCCCGCAATGTTCACATAGCCACCAGCGCCCGCAAACTCGGGGTTGCCGTCGTTGTCGACCGTCGTCGCCTCACCCGGATTCAGCGTCACGGTCTGCGTGGCTTCGGCGGTCCCGTCGAACCGGTACTCGATCGTCTGGGTGTCCTGCAGGTCGCCCGTGTTCTCGACGGTCGCGTTGACCGTGATCGTGGTTCCGCGGGGTGCCGAGTCCGGCGCCTGGAACTCCCGGACTTCGAAGAACGGCGGTTCCTGCACGACGAACGTCTGCTGTCGCCCCACGCGGACCCTCGTAGGTGTTCGTACCTTCGGGTTGCACGTCGAACATTGTGTTGTCGGTGCCCGCGCTGCCGCGGCTGACGCCGACCTCGTAGGTGTTGCCGGTGTCCGTGGGCTCCACGTTGGTCAGCGTGAGTTCGACCTCATTGCCGGACCCGCCGCTAGGCGCGGTGTAGGTCACGTACACGACGTCCTCGGTGTTGTCAACCTTCATCTCCGCCGTACCGCCTCCGTTCGCCACCGTGACGTCCTCTCCGTAGTCGACGCTCCCCGCCTGTGCGTCAGTCAGGTCGATCGAAACCCGCTCCTCGCTCCCGAAGTCGCCGTCGGGCTTGAACGTGATTGTCTGTTCCTGCTTACTCGTCCCGGTGAGGTCCGAAACCTCGAACGTCGTGAGGTTTGCGCTCCTCCCGTCTCTGTCGACACTGAAGGTCGGGCTCGCGAAGGATGCGGTGTCGGACCGGTTGAACCGAACGGTGTAGCTCTCGTTCTGGTCGGCGAGGTCACCGACTTCCACCCCTTTGGCCCAGATGACGACGTCTTCGTCCGGATCGAGCCCGCCCTGGGGTGCCTGATACGTGAAGAAGGCGTACTCTTTCCCGGTGTCTTCATTGCTAACTTGGCCAGGTCCTTCGAAGACCTTGAAGCTCCAAGACGTGTAGCTCACCTGGATCGGGTTGTCGTTCTGATCGAGCTTGTGCGGATCGTCAAGGGTCACTTTGACCGTCTCTCCACCGTCCAGTCCGTTACCGTCTGCGAGCGAGAACCGGAATGTCTGCTGTTGCTGTGCAGCGAACGGAATAATGTCTGTCGCCCGTGACACCTGGAAGCCGCTCGGCTGGTA
>PXSQ01000019.1 GCA_003022725.1 Halobacteriales archaeon SW_7_65_23
CGTAACTCTGTGTCACATCGTGACACTCTCCTGGCTGTATTCGCACGGTTGAACGGCTGAACGTGACGCGTGACTCCACGAAATTACGTCCGACAGTATAATAAACCCCCAAATATGTTCGCCCTTGTTCTACGAATATTAGAACGTACACATCTAACTTAAGTCTCCACTCCTAACGGATTTATGAAGTCATGAAGCAACCAAGTAGACGCCAGTTTCTGACCGCTGCAGGGACTGGCACAGCAGTACTGATCGCAGGCTGTAGTGGCGACGACGACGATGGTGGCAACGGGAATGGCAACGGGAACGGCAATGGGAATGGGAACGGGAATGGCAACGGGAATGGCAACGGTGGTGTTCCCGGTGAGATCGACGATTACCTCGGCGATGCGAACCTGTACGACGGGTCAGCGGAGGACATGACCGGCGAGGATTCGGTCACCGTCGAGGTGGGTGCGGGCGACAACGGATTCGCGTTCGACCCCGCCGCGATCCGGGTTGACAGCGGCACTACTGTCACCTGGGAGTGGACCGGCGAGGGCGGTCAGCACAACGTCGTCGACGAGGACGGCGGGTTCGAGAGCGACCTGGCCGACGAAGAAGGGCACACCTTCGAGCAAACGTTTGACGAGTCGGGCAACGTCCGCTACTACTGCAACCCGCACAAGACGAGCGGTATGAAGGGCGGCGTCATCGTCGAGTAACCGGCCGACTGGTGGCTGTACGTACGTGAAAACTCGAATTGAGAATCCAGGCGGAACGGGTCTGTCTCCGCAGATAGACAGCCAGACGTGATTCAGTTCCTTGCGGCGCTGGCGGGTGATCACGGTCGCATCCAGCATCGGCCCGACGACGCTCACGTCGAGTTCGTCTGCCAGGGGCATCAGGGTCTTCGATCAGAGCCCGGCTACGACGGGCCGGACCGGCCCAGGTCCTCGACGACTTTCTCGATCTCGCCTTTGACTGCCAGGACGCCGAAGTCGTGGTCGGGGCGCATGTTGACGAAATCCAGGAAGCTCTCGGCTTCCAGCAGCACGTCGTCGGAATAACACGCGGCGGCAGCCGTCACCGCGTGATTCGCGCCGATCCGCGGTTCCAGCGCGGCGAGTGCACAGGCGATGTCGTACGCCCTTGCATCGTCGATGGCGTCACCGTCGACCTTGGTCGCGTCGATGAAGTACACCTCACCGTCACGGATCAACACGTTCTCCGACCGGAGATCACCGTGAACGAGGCCCGCGGCGTGCATCGTCGCCAGCGAGTCGAACAGCTCCGGCGCGACCCGCTCGGCGCGGTCGGGGCTCACCGTCTCCAGCGTGTCGAACGCCGGGAGGTATTCCAGCACGAGGACGCCGTAGCCGTCGTGTTCGAACGCCTCGATCGGCTCCGGGGCGTTCACCCCGAGGTCGCGCATCTGTCGCGTCGCCTCGAGTTCGTGTTCGGCCATCCCGATCGGAGTACCGAACCGCTCGAAAAACCCCTCCGTGCCGCTGGTGAACACGCCGATGTTCCGGCCCGTGGTCAACAGTCCGTGGACGAGCGTGTTCTGTGCGCTGATGACTTTGATAAAAAACTCCTCGTTGACCACCGCCGGGATCGAGAGCCAGTTGTCGCTCTCGAGCAGCCGGACCGACTCGAACCCCTCGCCGCGACGGCTCGCGGCCTCGCGTGCGATCTCCTCGAGTTCGGCCTCCGAGAGCTGGCCCCGGAGCAGCCGGCGGATCGACATACTCCAATACAGACCCGTCGCGGAATTAACTGTTATGGAACCACACATCCTGGATCGGCCCACCGAGGAGCGAGACAACTGGTACCCAATGGTGGCGACCGCGGGGTGACGTGTCGAAGCATTCACCATCGGCGCGGGAGAAGGCCAACCTGATGGGTGAGCTATGACGACGTCGACGTCGACGTGGTCGTCGTCGCGGTCCCCGCAGGGATCGCAGTCGAGGTCGTCCGGGAGGCCTACGACCGCCTCAGCGAGGACGCGGACGTGATGCTACTGGAGGGCGGCAAACTGTGGACCGGCAGCGCCGTCGACCTCGCAGATAAGGACGTTGCGGCGCTGCTCGATGCGTCCGTCCTGCTGGTCGCGGAGTTCGACAAGGGCGTCGAGACAATCGGCGTGCTCCCCCACGACAGGGAACTCGGCGGCGTCACGGTCGAGGAGGTCGGGGACAGCATCGGTGCGGAGCTGCTGACGCCGGACGCACCCCACGGACCGCCGGGTCGAACGGTTCGTCGTCGGCGCGATGGGGAGCAAGTCGGCGCTCGAACAGTTCCGCCGGACCCGCGACGGTGCGGTGATCACCGGCGGGGACCGCTCGGACGCCCAGACGACCGCGCTGGAAGCCTCGGGCGTTTCCTGCCTCGTCCTCACGGGCGGGTACCGTCCATCCCAGGCCGTCCTCGGGAAGGCAGCCTCCAGGGACGTGCCGGTGTTGCTGGTCCGGACTGACACCCGCTCGACTGTCGATAAGGTCGAGGATGTGATCAGGTCGGGCCGGACCCAACGCCGCGAGTCGGTCGAGCGGATGGCCGACCTCCTCAGGGACAACGTGGACGTCGACCGCCTGCTCGGCCTATAGCGGCACTCTGCAAACGACGCTATCGGCCGGTAAGCAGTTTCCACCGGGGGACGCAGTAGGGGGCCAAACTTATTTTTCTTCGGTCCCTACTCCCCCGCGGAGCCTTCTTGAGGCTCCGTAGTGTCACACGCTAGGGGCTCACGCCCCTTTCGTTCCCCTGTGTTCGAAGCTGGCTATCTGCGGGTATCATTCCTCCCAGTTAGGTTCGGCGAGTATCATCCCTTCCAGTGAAGACTGGGAAAGATTACTCCTCCCAGTGAAGACTGGGAAGGATTACTCCTCCCAGTAGTACCGGGGTGCGAGCGTCAGGTATGCCAGTGCCGCGACGAGTAACACCCGCGGAAACACCCGTTCGAGCGCCGCGGGAACGACGATCGCCGCCATCTGCACTACACCCATCAACAGCGCGTCACGCGCCGCTAACTTGGGGTACGGCACCGGCGCGACCATCAACACCGAGAGGACTGCGCCGGCGCCGAGCATGACCGGCACTGCCGTGACGCCTGCGAGGTACGCTGCAGCGAGGATCGAGGCGGCGAGCGTGTTCTGGATCCCGGGGCGGTTCTCGTTCTCGCCGACGTACACCGTGTAGAGCACGGTCCGCACCAGCGAGAAGACGACGAACAGCGACGCCGCACCGGCTGCGAGGGCGTACAGCGTCGGCTCCTCCGCAAGCGGTGCCCACTCGGCACGCGCGACGGCGAACAGAAAGAGGGCCGGTGCGGTGCCGAAGGAAACGATGTCGGCCATCGAGTCCAGGTACGGGCCGGCATCAGTCCCGCCGAACTGCCGGGCCATGATGCCGTCGAGCCCATCAGCCACTGCAGCAAGGAGGATCAGCCGCGCAACGTCTTCCGGGTCGCCAGTGATGGCGACAGTCATCGCGATGACCCCGAGCGTGGCGTTCAACAGCGTCATCACGTCTGCAGCGCCCAGCCGTTCGCGCACCCGCAGCGACATACACGCCCCCTGGAGCACCGCATATAAGAAGAACCCGGATTCGAGTGCCCTTGCCGTCGCCTGGCAACCACAGCAATCATTGGCTGTGCTGCGTAGCACAAACCCATGGAGCTGTAATTCTTTTACTCACCAGTCTCTGCTAGACAGCCAGACGTGACTCCGTCCAGTGCCAGGACAGTCCATCGGCTGTGTCATGGCCCGACCAACGGCTGCGGAGACAGACCCGTTCCGCCTGGATTCTCAGTTCGAGGTTTCACGTACGTACAGCCACCAGTATCAGAATCCCAGCACCGCGGGACTGCTCGCAGTCGCCCTCGGCTACGACGCGTACGAGTTCATCGAGGGCGAACAATGATATGCCCACACGTCCCACCGTAGTGCAACGAGCAGATGGCAGAGAGACGCTACGACCAGGGGCGAGTCAAGGAGTACTGGCAGTACGTCTGGGACCGAGAGGACGTCTACGAGCTGGACGAGGACGCGTCGGACCCGACATACGTCCTGGGGATGTTCCCGTACACGTCGGGGAACCTCCACATGGGCCACGTCAGAAATTACACGATCACCGACGCGTACGCCCGCTACCGGCGCATGCAGGGCGACGACGTGCTGCACCCAATGGGCTGGGACGCGTTCGGGCTGCCGGCCGAGAATGCCGCGTACGAACGCCGCACGGATCCACGGGCCTGGACACAGCTCTGTATCGACCGCATGCGCGAGGGGATGGAGTCGCTGGGTTTCGGCTACGACTGGTCGCGGGAGATCACGACCTGCGAGCCGTCCTACTACCGGTGGAACCAGCACTTCTTCCGGCAGTTCTACGAGGCGGGCCTCGTGGAGTACGAGGCCGCCACGGTCAACTGGTGTCCCGACTGTGAGACAGTGCTGGCCGACGCACAGGTGGTCGAGGCGCCGGATGGGCACCGCGAATCAGCCGACGACGGGGAGCCGTTCGGTGGGTCGGAGGTCTGCTGGCGTTGCGAGACGCCAGTCGAGACCCGCGAACTCGACCAGTGGTTTTTCACGATCACCGACTACGCCGAGGAACTGCTCGCGGGACTCGACGACCTCGACGGATGGCCCGACAGCGTGCGTGAGATCCAGCGTAACTGGATCGGCAAGCAGGAAGGCGCACAGGTTACGTTCGACGTGGAGGGGCCAGGTGTCGACTCCGTGGATGCGGTCGACGTGTTCACGACCCGGCTGGATACCATCGCCGGCGCGACCTACCTCGCGGTGTCGCCGGAACATGACCTCGCGGAACGCCTCGCCGCTGGCGACGACGACGTCGCGGCGTTCCTCGAAACGGCGCGGGCGGAGGACAACGGGGAGGTCGTTGCCGAGGCGGGCATCGAGACGGACGCGACGGCTGTCAATCCGCTCACTGGGGAACAACTCCCGGTTTACGTGGCCTCGTACGTGCTCGACGACGTTGGATACGGCGCAGTGATGGGGGTGCCGGCGCACAATGAGCGTGATCACGAGTTTGCAACCGAGCACGACATCCCGATGACGGTCGTGGTTGAGCCGGCCGACGGGTCGGCGGTCGACGTCGGATCGGAGCCGTTCACGGACGACGGCATCCTGGCAGTCGACAGCGATCTCGATGGGGTGGCGAGCGGTGAAGCGCGCGAGCGGTTGCTCTCGGAGCTGGACGCCGCGGCGCCGGAGGTCACCTACCGGCTGCGGGACTGGCTGATCTCCCGGCAACGCTACTGGGGGACGCCGATCCCGATCGTCCACTGCGACGACTGTGGTCCCGTCCTGGTCCCGGAATCGGACCTCCCGATCGAGCTGCCGGAGTACGTCCAGACGACGGGCAACCCGCTGGCAGAATCCGAGGCGTTCGTCAAGACCATCTGTCCGGAGTGTGGCGCGCCTGCCGAGCGCGAGACCGACACGATGGACACTTTCGTCGACTCATCGTGGTATTTCCTGCGTTTTCTCTCACCCGACCTGGACGATGCCCCGTTCGACAGCAAGCGGGCAAACGACTGGCTGCCGATCGACGTGTACGTCGGGGGTGAAGAACACGCTATTTTGCACCTGCTGTACATCCGGTTTTTCACCCGGGCGCTGGCGGATATCGGACTGCTCGACGTGCGGGAGCCGGTCCGGCAGCTCATCAACCAGGGGACGGTGCTGCACGGCGGCCAGAAGATGTCCAAGACCGGGGGCAACGTCGTCAGTCCCCACGAGTACGGCGCGGAGACGACGCGGCTGTTCGTCCTCTCTGCGGCCCACCCCCAACAGGACTTCGAGTGGACAGCCCGGAGTGTCTCCAGCGCCTACGACCTGCAACAGCAGCTGTACGACATGACGCAGTCGTTCGTCGAACGGGCGGCGGTCCGGGACGGACGCGAGCCCCACGACGAGTACGTGGCCCGCGAAATCGACCGGACTGTAGCCGCTGTGACCGCCGATTACGAGCGGTTCCGGTTTCACCGGGCTGTCTCCGAGATCCGGACGCTCGCAGGCCTGGTCGGCCAGTATCGCGAGTACGACACACCGAACGAGACTGTATATCGACGTGGCCTGCGGGTGCTCGCCCGCCTCATCGCCCCGATGGCGCCGTTTCTCGGCGAGGAGATGTGGAACCTGCTGCGCGGGGACGGTCCGGTCGCGACCGCAGCCTGGCCCGAGCCCGAATCGGCTGTCGAACGCGCCGACCTCGAGCGTTCGCTGGTCGAGACGCTGCGGAAGGACGTGCGCGAGATCTGTGACGTGGCGTCGATCGACGATCCGGCGACCATCGAGGTCGTCGTGGCGCCCGACTGGAAGTTCCGCGTCCACGAGACAGTCCGGACGAGCGACGAGACCGACGCTGTGGTTGGCGAAATTATGAGCGACAAGGCGATGCAACAGATCGGCGCGCCTGTCCAGGAGTTCGCGACCGCGCTCCAGGCTGAAAACCGGACACTCCAGCCAGTCCTCTCGGCCGACGAAGAGGTGACGCTGCTCGACAGAGCAGCCTGGCTCCTCCGTGACGAGTTCGACACAGCGGTGACGGTGCGCCAGGCCGACCGGACCGGCGACGAAGCGGCCAAAGCTGCGCCCGGGAAGCCGGCCATCTACATCGAGTGAGCGGGGACGCCCACGCCATGGCGTGGCTAAGAGTCTGCGAGTGGGTTGCAGACAGGACACCGACGGACGCGGGGCCCGCCGGTGTCGATCGTCAGGACCCGCCGAACTGATCCAAGCCGGACTGCTCGCGCTGTCGCCCGGCGGGGTCCGGGTCCCACGGTGACCGTTCGGCCCTGATCCGCTCCAGGTCGATGTCCGCGGAGTCGTCGGGCTGATAGCCCGGGCAGTCTGGGCCGCAGTCGACGGCCGGGCGGACCGTCCTGCCTTTCCATGGGCAGAGTGGCAGCCCGGCGTCGTCTGGTTCGATCCGCGCACAGTCCGGCAGGTCGTAGGAACGCCACCCCTTCCCGTAGGCGCGCTCGGCGATCCGCTGCCTGGCGCGACGGAGCTCATTGGGCGTCGCAATTCGGATCTCCGTCCGTCCGCTCGACCGGTCGAGAATCTCGACCCCGTGCTCGCCGGGCGACAGCGTCGTCGGCTCCCGGAGCACCGTCCGCTCCCCGCTGTCGGGATCGAACCGCCAGACGCCGACCGCCTCGGGGATGTGGTTCAGGTGTGCGCCTGTGACATGGGAGGCGGTGGCCAGGACTACTTCGTCGAGTACCCCGAGTTCGACGTCGGTCAGCAGCTGCGTCTCCAGCGCCCCCGGCCGGCCGAGGTCCGGCTTGTTCTCGATCCCGAGGAGCCCGCCGTACCAGTCCGGGTAGCGCGCAGTCTGCCGGACGTACGTGCGGCCGTTGTGGCGCTCGCGCTCGAAGAATCCGCACTCGACGGCGCTTTCGACGGCCGCCGCAGCCGTCTCGGGGTGGCAGTCGAACGCGTCTTTCCAGTAGGTCGCGACGCCGGCACCGACGTCGCTTTCGATGGCAGCGGGTGGAATCGTGTCGGCCGTGATCGCGCGCCGCTCGTCGAACCCCTGGCCCGGCGAAACGCAAACGACGTCCATCACGCGGCGGCCGCGGACGCCGGTTGAGAGCTGGCGGCTCACGATCCCCTCCTGATCCACCTCGAGCTGCCGACAGAGCGCCAGTTCGAACGCGAACTCGCTCACGACGGCGGCTATGGACCGCTGGGAGAAAACGGCTTGGCTTCGGCTGAGGCCGGAAGATGGGAGGGTGTTCGCGGAGTTGGCGACCAGAGGTTGATGAGGATGGACAGTTGTGTGACATGGACGTCTCATACTGTCGGACGCAACTCTGTGTCACATCGTGACACTCTCCTGGCTGTATTCGCACTGTTGAACGGCTGAACGTGACGCGTGACTCCACGAAATTACGTCCGACAGTATCAGTCCGCCAGGAACGGCGGTTGTTTGGCCGACACGAGCCCGACCAGTGACCGGCGGGCTGATACTGGCGAGAGTTCGGTCGGCAGAGCCATCGGTCGGATCGTGTTGATACATGTCAACATAACCATAAGTAATTTGATACTTGTAGTCAAAACGGGAGTATGGCGTCCCAGAGACACACCACGGCGGGGTTGTTCGTGTCATTGTCGGCAGTGTGGGGGTTGTCGTTCGTGGCGGCACGCGCGGCCGTCGTTGACGTGCCGCCGCTGTGGCTTGCGGCGTTGCGGTTCGACCTCGCAGGTGTCCTCCTGCTGGGGTTCGCCGTGCTCACCGCCGAGCGGTGGCTGCCGACTGGCCGCGCTGAGTGGTCGGTCGTGGCTATCGGCGGGACGCTGTTCATCGCCGTCCACCACGCGCTGCTGTTCGCGGGCCAGCAGTATGTCACCAGCGCCGTCGCAGGGGTGGTGATCAGCCTCGATCCGATCCTGGCCGCCGGGTTCGCCTGCGCCCTGCTGCCGGACGAGGGGCTCTCCCCGGTCGGCGGCCTGGGGCTCCTGCTGGGGCTCTGTGGCGTCGCCGTCGTCGCCAACCCCGACCCTGCCTCGCTCACCGGACCGGAGACCGTCGGCGTAGCCCTGGTGCTGTGCTCCGCCGCGGCGTTCGCGCTCGGGGCCGTGCTTACCCGCCGGTACCGGACAGAGCTGCCGGTTGCGTCGCTCCAGGCGTGGATGATGCTGTTTGGGGCCGTGCTCTTGCACCTGATGCTGGCTGTCGCGCCGGTCGGCGGCGTCGGAACGATCACCTGGTCGGAGGGCGCGCTGGCCGGGCTGGTGTACCTGACCGTCGTGGCCTCCGGCCTTGGCTACCTGCTGTACTTCGAACTGCTCGACCGCGTCGGCCCGGTCGAGGTCAACCTCGTCGCGTACGTCGTGCCCCTCTTCGCCGCGCTCGGTGGGTGGGTGTTCCTCGGGGAGCAGGTCACCCTGTCGACAGTCGCCGGATTCGTGCTGATCGCCGCTGGCTTCGGCCTGCTGAAACGCAGCGCACTCCGCGAGGAAGTTCGTTCACTGCGGACCGTCTTCGGGTGATTTGCGAGCGAAACCCTCGGCGCGCTCGCCAGGAACTACCACCGCAGTAACCGCTACGCAACGGCAAAGAAAGCCCTCGTCGCGCTCGACTCGGGGGCCTCGCTGCGCGCGCTCCCTCTGGTCGCGTGCTTGGTCTTCTGGAGTTAGCATACGCCGAGCGCAGCGAGGCGTTTCACTCGGCGCGAGCGGAGCGAGCGCCGAGCAGTTTTTCCCCACGTTTTTGCGACCGAGTGGTTCCCGCAGCGAGCGTAGCGAGCGAGGAAACCCGAGGGAGTAAAAAGTGGCGACGGGAGTAAAAAGTGGCGACGGGAGTAAAAAGTGGTTACTCGAACTCCTCGGTCAGCGCAGGAACGACGTCGAACAGGTCGTCGACGATGCCGTAGTCGGCGATGTCGAAGATGGGGGCGCTCGGGTCGTTGTTGATCGCGATGATCGTGTCCGACCCCTTCATGCCGGCGACGTGCTGGACGGCGCCGGAGATGCCGATGGCGATGTACACGTCGGGCGTCACCTTCTTGCCGGACTGGCCGACCTGGCGGTCCTGGGGGAGCCAGTCGTTGTCGACGATCGGGCGGGACGCGGAGACGGTCGCGCCCATTGCGTCGGCGAGTTCCTCGATCAGGGCGATGTTCTCCTCCTCCTCGATGCCGCGGCCGACCGAGACCAGCACTTCCGCCTCGGAGATGTCGACGTCGCCGGCGCCGACCTCCTGGTACCCCGTGACCGTCGAGCGGACGGCTCCCTCGTCGACCTCGACGTCGAACGCGTCGACCACAGCGTCGCCGACGCCCTCTGCGCCCGGCCACTCGCCGGGCCGGATCGTCACCACCGCGCCCTCGCCGGCCACGTCGACGTCGCCCTCGGTCTTGCCGGCGTAGAACTCGCGGGTGACCGACAGGCCGTCGTTGACCCTCATGTCGACTGCGTCGGTCACCAGCGGGAGGTCGAGCCGCTGGGCGACTGCGGGCGCGTAGTCGAGCCCGTTGACGGTGTTCGGTGCGAGGATGTACTGTGGTCCGGTGGCGTCGTACAGTGCCTCGACCGCCTGCACGTAGACGTCGTGGTTGAACTCCTCGCCGTAGTCGACGGTGTGGATCTCGGTGACGCCGCGGCGGTCGAGCTTCTCGGCGTACTCGTCGACGTTGCCGCTGATGACTGCCAGGTGGAGTTCGCCACC
>PXSQ01000020.1:0-564 GCA_003022725.1 Halobacteriales archaeon SW_7_65_23
ATGGCTCTGCTGTGTCGTTAACCCGCGAAAATTATATGCCGTTGTGTTCGCTATTTCCCGTATGAGGGATATTCGGGTTCTCCATGTGGATGACGACCCTAATTTTGCGGAGTTGACGGGGAAGTTTCTGGAACAGGAGAGCGAGCAGTTTCAGGTAGTCACCGAAACGCACGCCAGCAATGCCCTGGATCGCCTCACCGAAAGTGACGAGAAAATCGATTGTATCCTCAGTGACTATGCGCTTCCCGATATCAATGGCATCGAATTTCTCGAACAGGTCCGGACGGAGTATCCCGAACTCCCATTTATTTTATTCACCGGCAAGGGAAGCGAATCGGTTGCAGGAGACGCCCTCTCATGTGGTGCAACCGATTACCTGCAAAAACGGGGTGGCGCAGAGCAGTACGCGTTGCTTGCAAACCGGATCCAGAACGCTGTCACACAGTATCGTGACAGGCAAGAACGCGAGTTAAGCGAACGCTACCGATTGAAACTGTACGAGATTACGTCAGATCCGGCGCTGGAGTTCGAGGAGAAGGTCGAACGATTGCTCGAACCCGGGTG
>PXSQ01000020.1:578-54611 GCA_003022725.1 Halobacteriales archaeon SW_7_65_23
GTCGAGAACGGTCACGTCGTTCACATCGACAAGCAGACTGGTCGACACACGGTCAGAATGGCTGCCGGCTCGGATTTTGTCCAGCCAGATACTGTGACAGAACTAGAGGACGCATACTGTCGAAAGACGATTTCCTCGAACGATATCCTGGCAGTCCACAATGCCCCAGAAGAAGGATGGGAAGACGATCCGGGATACAAAGAGTGGGGGGTCGCCTGTTACATCGGTAGCCGGATTGAGGTCAGCGACGAGCTCTACGGAACGCTCTGTTTCGTCAACGAGCAGCCCCGCAGGACGGCGTTCACTCAGCCCGAGCGGACGTTCGTCGATCTCATGACGCGGTGGGTGAGCCAGGTGTTCGAGCGCCGGGAGTACGAACGGGAGGTCTCCCGGCAGGAATCGGCGCTCGACGCGGTCCCGGACGCCGTGTTCGTCCTCGACGACGAGGACCGGTTCGGGCTGGTCAACGACGCGATGGCGAGACTGACGGGCTACTCCCGCGAACGGTTGCTCGGTGCGGACGCCTCGCTCGTGTTCGACCGGGAAACGATCGCGCTCTCTCGGGATCGTGACCGCCACGCCGGCGGCGATGGCAGTGTCGAACCCGCCGAGGTAACCGTCGAGACCGCAGACGGTGAGACAGTCACCTGTGCGGTGATCGGGATCGCCGACCCGGGCCCCTCGGGCCGGCACGGGACAGTAGTCCTCCGGGCGAGCAGCGAACCGGGCCCGGACGGCGAGTGATGCGGACGCGAGGCTGGTGACGGGTCTGTCGGGCCGATACCACGCTCACGTCGAGCCGGCCTCGCGGGCCGGAGAATCAGCCCTCGCCGCGCTCGGCGAGGATCTTCTCGACGATTTCGCCGGAGGAGAGGAGTTCCTCGGCGCTTCGCTCGCGCGCGGACGCTCGCCGGACCTCGCAGTCGATGCCGCGCTCGGCGAGCTGGGACTCGATCGCTTCGGCGTCGTGGTGCTGATCGTAACCGAGGGCGATCACGTCCGGATCGATCTCCTCGATCGGGACGAAGATGTCCGCGGGGTGACCGAGCCGCGCGTGATCGACCGGATCCAGCGCCGCCACCATCTCGACGCGCTGGGGTCCGGGGACGACGGGGTCGGGTTTGTGGGTCACGTTCGACTGCCGTGCGACGATCACGTGGAGCGTGTCGCCCATCGACCGGGCGTCCTGCAGGTAGTGGACGTGGCCCGGGTGGAGAAGGTCGAACGTCCCCTGTGCGACGACGCGTCTCATCGCTCGTCCCCGGGCCGCGTGCCGAACTGCGCACTGCTCGGGCGGACGGCTCCCATGTACTGGCGTCGGTTCCGGCCCCTTACAAGGGTTCCGAAGCCGCCATCCGAGCCTGTCGACGCGCAGACGCATATCGAAGCTTAAAAACGGGCAAGCGTCATACAGGGCGATATGTCTACACCCAACGGTACCGGGGACGACGGTACCGACCTCGCGGCTGATTCCGATTCGATAGTCTACGACCTCGATCCGCAGTGCACGCTGGACGACATCGAAACCGGCGAACGCTACCTCGCGACGGTGAACGGCGTCGTCGAGTACGGCGTGTTCGTCGACCTCTCCGAGGAAATTTCGGGGCTCGTCCACGTCTCCAACCTCGTCGGCAACTACGACGTCGGCGACGACCTTGTCGTCGAACTCGCCGAGGTCCGCGAGGACGGCGACGTGAGCTTCACCGAAGTACAGATGGCGGAGTACCAGACGGCGTCTGTCGGCCACGGCTCGCGCGTCGACGCGGCTGACCTCGATGGCCACGCCGGGGAGACGGCCCACGTCGAGGGGCAGGTCGTCCAGATCAAGCAGACCGGTGGACCGACGATCTTCCAGGTGCGGACCGAGACGGGGGTCCTGCCGGCCGCTGCGTTCGAGGAGGCCGGCGTCCGAGCCTACCCAGAGGTGGTTCTCGACGACATCGTCCGCGTCACGGGGACAGTCGAGTCCCGGAACGACCACCACCAGCTTGAGATCGACGAACTCGGCGTCCTGGCCGGACAGGCCCGCGACCGGGTCGAGAGCCGGCTTGACGACGCCCGCGCGGAGCGGATCGAACCGGCCGCCGTCGACCCGCTGGTCGCCTGGCCGGCGTTCGAGACGCTGCGGGACGACCTGACGGACGTCGCCCGCCGGCTCCGGGAGACCGTCCTGGAAGGCCGGCCGATCCGGATCCGCCACCACGCGGACGGCGACGGCCTGTGTGCGAGCGTGCCGCTCCAGTACGCGCTGGAACGGTTCATCACCGACACCTGGGAGGACCCGGACGCGGCACAGCACCTCCTCAAGCGGCTGCCGAGCAAGGCGCCGTTCTACGAACTCGAGGACGTCACCCGCGATCTGAACTTCGCGCTGGAGAACCGCAAGCGCCACGGCCAGAAGCTCCCGCTGTTCCTGATGCTGGACAACGGGAGTACCGAGGAAGACACGCCGGCCTACCGGAACCTCGCCCACTACGACGTCCCGATCCTCGTCGTCGATCACCACCACCCCGACCCCGAGGCGGTCGAGGGGCTGGTCGAGCAGCACGTCAACCCCTACCTGTACGGGGAGGACTACCGGATCACGACCGGGATGATGTGCGTCGAGGTCGCCCGGATGATCGACCCGTCGCTCACCGACGAGCTGTCCCACGTCCCCGCAGTGGCGGGGCTGTCGGACCGCTCGGAGGGCGAGGCGATGGACCAGTACCTCGCCCTCGCGGACGAGGCGGGGTACGACGAGGCGCGCCTGCTCGACATCGGCGAGGCGCTGGACTACGCCACCTACTGGCTGAAGTACAACGCCGGCCGGGAGCTGGTCAACGACCTGCTGTACGTCAACTGCGACGACCGGGGGCGCCACGAGGAGCTGGTCGACCTGCTCGCCGAGCGCGCCGAGCGCGACGTCGACCACCAGCTCGAGGCGGCAATGCAGCACGTCACCCACGAGGAGCTCGACAACGGTGCCCACCTCTACCGGATCGACGTCGAGAACCACGCCAAACGGTTCACCTACCCCGCACCCGGGAAGACGACCGGGAAGATCCACGACCGGAAGGTCGAGGAGACGGGCGATCCGGTGATCACGATCGGGTTCGGCCCGGACTTCGCGGTCCTGCGCTCGGACGGCGTCCGGCTGGACATCCCGGAGATGGTCGCCGAACTCCAGTCGGAGGTGCCAGGCGGCGGCGTCAGCGGCGGCGGCCACCTCGTCGTCGGCTCGATCAAGTTCGTCGAGGGGATGCGCAAGGCGGTCATCGACGCCCTCGTCGAGAAGATGGCCGACGCCGAGATCGACGAAGCGCTCGGGAGTTCGGCCGTCCTGCCCGACGAGCCCTGATCACCGCTCGAACCGGAGCCGCGCGGCGACGAGGATCGCCAGCACCGCCGCCGCGAGGCAGGCAAGTGCGAGGCCGAGCGGCAGCTGGTGGCCGCTCCCAGGCCGGTTGCTCCCGCCACCGCCAGTCCAGTCCGCGTCGAACACCTCGCCGAAGTACCCTGCGGCTGCTTCGCCCTCAAGCACCAGCACGACCTCGCGGTTCTCCCGCAGCGAGTTCGCGTTCCAGTTGACGCTGCCGACTGCCACGGTCTCCCCGTCGACGAGCAGCCCCTTGGCGTGGATCTTCTCGAAGCGGCCGTCGGGGTCGGCGAGCCGCACCGACAGCGGGAGCTCTCCCGTCTCGGCCTGCTCCTCGAGCCACGTCGCAAGCTGCTGGTTCTCCTCGCGGACGTACCACGCGCTCGACAGCAGGATGCGGACTTCGACGCCCCGCTCGGCCGCGTCGAGCGCCGCCTCGAGGAGCCGGAAGTCGCGGCTCCCGATGCGGACCTGCTTGATCGCGATTGACTTCTCAGCATCCTCCAGGAGCGCGACGAGTTCCTGTTCTGCATTGTCGGGTGTCACGAGCAGTTTCGTCCGCTGGACGGGGACCGATCGGGCGTCGAAGTTCGAGGGATGCTCCCCATCAGCCGGCTCGTCCTCGACGACGCTCGCGTCCTCGACGGTGTTCCATGGAATCGCGTCCGCCCAGCCGGCGTCGGCGCGGAAGGTGTCGGCGAGCCCCTCGACAATCGGCTCCTGGTCGGTCAGCACCGCCCAGCCGCGGCTCGACCGGCCGCCGACGCCGGACGGTTTCCAGTTCTCGGTCGTCACGAGCGCGCGGTCGTCGACGACCGCGTATTTGGCATGGTGAAACCGGTAGCGCGCCCGCTGGCCGCCGCTGACCCGCACCGGAACCCCTGCCGCTACGAGGTCGTCGAGCGCTGCTGCAGCCCGCTCGGACATGCCGCCGACCGGCGAGTCCTCGACTAGCACCTCGACGGTGACCCCGCGGCGGTCGGCCGCGAGCAGGGCATCGACGACCCGGCGGGAGCTAAGCGTGTATCCGGCGAGCAGGATCCGGTCGTCGGCGCTTCGCAACGCCTCGATGGCTCGGTCTGGTTCGTCCGGGAGGACGAACACCTCGACCTCGCCGCTGCCGGCCGTCACGACGGGCCGGTCGGTCGCGCCGAGCGACCGCCACTGGCCCGTCGTGGCGTTGTAGACCTCCCCCTCGGTGGCGCGATCGAACGACACATCGTCAACTACCGTCCCGTTGTGGAGTAGCCGGACGTGGTCGCCGCCGTTGGCGAGCTGGAGCCGGTCGGACAGTGGTGCGACGCGCCGATCTGTGACAGCGGCCGTCAAGTTCGGGTGCGTCGAGAAAGTCACGGATCCACCGCCTGGCGGCGGCCGCGGCGGCGCCTGGTTCTCCCCGGTCGCCAGTGGCACGGTTACCTGGTCGTCGGCGAGTGCGTACTCCGAGAGGTCGGCGCCAGGAGGCAGCCACAGCCTGACGAACTCCCCCTTGTCCCCGTGTGTCGGGGGATTCGGGTAGACGTCGATGATCCGGGCTTCGTCGCTGCTGGCCGGCGGCCCTGCACCAGCACCGGCAGTTCCAGCCGGCGCCGCTGCTCCAGCACCGAGACTTGTGACCACCGCGACTGCGACGAGGACCGGGAGCACGCCACGTGCTGGTCCCGTGATCGCTTATAAACGTGCGGACTGGCGGCTCGCTATTGGAGCAGAGACGACTCGGCCCGCCACCGAGACGAACAGCCGCTCAATCGAGGGAAACTGTCCGTTCGCACTCCAGACAGACGACAGTCGTGCCGTCGTCGAGTAGCTCGTACCTGTCGCTGTTGAGGCCGACGATCCCGCGTTCGCGCCAGGCGGCGCCGCAGTGCTCGTAGGGGCAGCGCGCGGGGACGTTCCCGCTGTCTCCGCTTTCCTCGACGACCTCTTCGAGCGTCTCGAGGTCGTGTCTGAGGTCTTCGTCGTCGCCGAGTTCCTCCTCGAGGTGTTCGAGGTGCCCTGCCAGGTGGGCGTCGGGCGGCTCCTCCTCGATCTCGAAGTCGCGGTCTCTCGCTCCGCCCTGGCCGCCGAGGAGGGCGCTGTTCCCCGGCAGATCGGAGCCGTCTGGCTCGTCCCGCAGTTCGTCCTCCGACCAGTTGTTTTTCTCGACCGGCTGGAACTGCGTCTCCGTCGGGTCATCGTCGTCGTCCAGCAGAGTGTTGACCCTGAGAACGGCGACGATGATCGCGGTGAGAACGAGTGGCAGAACTAGGAGCGTTCGGCGGTCAGAGAGCCCGTTTTCGAGGAGGCTCGCGGCCCCCGGGATCGACAGCAATGGTCGCAGTGCGAACACGCTGATCACGGAGAGAACCGCGAGAGCACCGAACAGTCGCCGGACAGTTCCCATCGTTTTCGTCCGTTCGAGTGCAATGGTCTAAAACTCCCCGTTTGCCGCAGTTGCACGATGCAGGCATCCGTGTGAGCGACGACTTCCCGGGAGTCAGGGCCGGTCCGGCGGCAGTTCCTCGGGGTGGTTCTCGATCAGTTCGAGGACCGGTTTGACCTCGTCGAAGCGTGGTCCCCTCGAAATCGTGCCCGTCTCCCGATCCCACTCGACGTCCTGCTCGCCCACCTGCTGTTGGCGGCAAGCATCGTCCTCGCGGCGCTGGGCGGGTACGTGCTCGCGAGCGGCCGACGGTGAACGTCAGCCAGGAGGGCTCGTGGGTGAGACTCCGACTGCGGTATCTCGTCCACCCGCGGCGGGGCCAGCGCGTTCGCAATCACCTCTACGAGCAGATTCTCGACAGGATGTTGACCGGCGCGATCGGACCTCGAAATGATTAACCGTTTTCACCGTCACTTATTCCACATGCAGCAGGCGCAGTCGGCCGAACCGCAGGATTTCGATCGGGTTCTCACCTCGATGTGCACCGAACCCCACCCGCGGGCCCGCGAAGCGGCCGAACGATTTCTCGCCACAAACCCCGGCGATCCAGGCACGTACGGGACGGTCGCCGACCTGGAGACGGAAGCCGTCGAGCTACTCGGCGAGATCGCGGGGCTGTCGGACCCGGCCGGCTACGTCTCCAGCGGCGGAACGGAGTCGAACATCCAGGCGGTTCGGATCGCCCGCAACCGCGCCGACACCGACGAGCCGAACGTCGTTGCGCCGACGAGCGCCCACTTCAGTTTCCACAAGGCCGCCGAACTCCTCGGAGTGGAACTGCGGACGGCGCCGACCGCCGACCACCGGGCCGGCGTCGCCGCCATGGCGGAGCTGGTCGACGACGACACCGTTGCCGTGATCGGCGTCGCCGGGTCGACAGAGTACGGCGTCGTCGACCCGATTCCGGCCATCGCCGACCTCGCGGCCGACGCTGGCGCGCTGTGTCACGTCGACGCCGCCTGGGGCGGGTTCTACCTCCCCTTTACCGGGCACGACTGGCACTTCGGCCACGCGGACATCGACACGCTGACGATCGATCCACACAAGGCCGGCCGTGCCGCGGTGCCCGCCGGCGGGTTGCTCGCACGCTCGGACTCGTTGTTCGACGACCTCGCCGTGGACACCCCCTACCTGGAGTCGACCGCACAGATCACGTTGACGGGTACTCGGAGCGGTGCGGGCGTCGCCAGCGCCGTCGCGGCGATGGACGCGATGTGGCCCGGCGGCTACCGCGACCAGTACGAGCGGGCGATGGCCAACGCCGAGTGGCTCGCCGACGCCCTCGCCAGCCGGGGCCACGACGTGTTCGGCCCCGAACTCCCCTTGGTGACCGCCGACCTCTCGGTGCCGATGACCGACGAACTACGCGAGCGCGGCTGGCGCGTCTCGAAAACGGGCTCGGGCGAACTCCGCATCGTCTGTATGCCCCACGTCACCCGCTCGATGCTCCGCTCCTTTGTCGCCGACCTCGACTGGTACTGACGCCGATTTCCGTTCGTGCCGTCGTCAGCAACACTGCGCCGGGCCGCCGGTTTCTGCTGGCGAGACCTTCCAACCTGACGCTTCCGGGACACACAAGTAGTCGCGCTCCAACAGTCGGGGTATGAGCCTGCTCTCGGACCTGGTACAGAGCATCATCGACATGCCGGGCGAGTTCGCGGACGTCGCCGCACAGGGCCCCATCGCGGGGGTCCTCCTGCTGATCGGGGCGCTACTGGTTGTCGTTCCCTCGCTCATTTTCGGCTATCTCACCCTCGGCGTCCTCGTGGACCTCGTTCTCCCCGACCGGGCGGAGATCAGCTACCCCTGACACATCAACAGTCCACGGTCGCCGAGCAGCTCGATCGCGTCCGCGACGTCGGGGCCCAGCGGCGACCCGAACACGATGCTGTCGGCCTCGTCGAGAATCGTCTCGACGCGGTCGGCCACCGTCCCGGGCGTGCCGGCGAGGCAGAATGCGTCGATCATCGCCGGCGTCACCGCCGCGAACGCCTCGCGGAACTCGCCGGCGCTGATCGCCTCGCCGATCTCGGCGGCCCGGTCGGCGTCGAGGCCGTGGCGGTCGAGCACTGGATCGGGCGCGCTGCCGGCGATGAACGCTACCGGCGGGCGGGCAGCCTCCCGGGCGTGCTCGCGGTCGGTGGCGACGCTCACGCTCGCATACGCGGCGAAATCGAACGCGCCGCCGTTGACGCGGTCGTCGCGGTCCGTGGGTCGCTCGCCGAGTCCCTCGGCGACACGGTCGGCGGCCCAGGCGACGTCCCGCGGATGGGACCCGTTGTAGAGGACGCCGTCGGCGTGTTTGGCCGCCATGCGAGTCATGTGCGGGCCCTGCGCGCCGACGTACACCGGGATGGAGCGGGCGTCGTAGTTCAGCCCGGCGTCGTCGGCAGCGAAGGTGCCGTCGTGGTCGACGCGCTCGCCGTCCCAGAGCCGGCGCGCGACCCGCATGGTCTCGAGGACGCGGCGGAGCGCGCGGCCCTGCTCGAATCCGAGGTTGGAAAGCGTCGCGCGATCGCCGGGGCCGACGCCGAAGACGCCGCGGCCGCCGGCGAGTTCGTCGATGGTTGCCATCCGCGAGGCGAGCGTCACTGGGTGGGTTTCGTAGGGGTTGGCGACACCCGGGCCCAGCAGGAGGTCGTCGGTCGCGTCGGCGATCGCCGCGAGCGTGATGAACTCGTCGCGGTTGTTGTAGTGGTGGCTAACGAACGCCGCATCGAAGCCCGCCGCCTCGGCACCCGCAGCGTAGTCGGCGATCCGGGACGGCGGTTCCTCCGGCGTAAGTTCGATTCCGATCATGTTCCATCCTCCTCTCCGTCCGCGTCGGACCACTCGTGCAGCGCGGGCCGGATCAGATCGTCCTCGGGTTCGCGGAACAGGTCGTCGCTGCCAGCGAGGTCGCCGAACTCCCAGCCGCGGACGACTGCGACGGGCGTCCCGCCGGCGCCCTCGCCGGTGACGAGGTTCGCCGCCGCGGCGAGTTCGTCGACGACGGCCTGGACGGTGACGTCCATCTCGCGGCCGTCGCGGTCGAGTTCGCCGCGCCAGTCCCGCGCGGCGGGCATCCCGGCCCAGCCGAGCGCGACCCCGCGCTGGCCGTAGCGGAACGGCCGGCCGGAGGTGTCCGTGACGATCACCCGCGCGCCGAGGCGCTCGTAGAGACGTTCGGCGCTCGCAGTCGGATCCTCGGGCAACAGCAGCAGGTCGGCGTCGGGGACGTTCGACCGGTCGATGCCCGCGTTGACGGTGACGTGGCCGAAGTGGGTGACCGCGAGCAGCATCGGCTCCTCCAGCAGCAGTTCCTCGCTCTCCTCGAGCACCGCCTGGGCGAAGCGGGGATCCTTCCGTTCGCCGGCGAGGTCGCCGATCCGCCGGGCGATCCGCTCGGCGCGCTCGCCGGCCGGGAAGTCCGCGAGGTCGGCCTGCCTGCCCTCGGATTTCGAGACGATCGTGCTCGCGACGCAGACGACGTCGTCGGGCTGCAGGTCGACCTGCGCCTCGATCAGCGCCGCGAGGTCATCGCCGGGCTGGATCTCCGGCAGCCCCTCCACCGCGAAAACGTTCATACCTCCTACTGTGCAGTGCCGGGGCAAAAAGCGACCGGAAGCGTCAGTTTCCCGCGGTGTTGCGCTATACACCCGGATGTGACTCTGTTACACGTCAGGAGGTGATACTGGTGGCTGTAATTCTTTTACTCACCAGTATCACAGCCGATGAACCGAAACGTCGAGATCACCGTCCTCGACGGACGCGGTGAGCATCGTCGTCTCGCGGGCGGGCTGGGCGCCCGTGACGCTGCCGGGGTTGAGCAGGCGGATGCCGTCGTGGGTTTTGTCGACCTGTTCGTGGGTGTGGCCGGCGACGCCGACCGCCTTCTCGGCGTCGGCGTGCTCGCGGACGGTGTCGGGATCCATGTTGCCGTGGACGGCAGTTATCTCCCCCGCCAGGTCGCGCTGGTCGTCGAACGCCCCCTTGGAGTCGAAGTCGCCGGCGTGGATCACGTGATCTGCCTCGCGGATGCGTTCGGCGAACGCCTCGGGGATCGACTGTGCCCGCGACGGGATGTGCGGGTCGCTGATGATTGCTACTTCCATACTCTGGAGTCCGACGGCCAGCGTCAAGAAACTAGTCGGTGATCACCTACCGCTGGGTGGAAGGCGAAGACGAGACGGACTTCGGGGCGGTGATCGAGGCTGTCCGGGAGGCGGCCGCCGAGGCGGCGATCTCGTAGCGTCGGAATCGCTTGCGGTATTGGCTGGTCCGCTCGCAGCGGAAACGGCTCAGTTGGCAGTACTGACGATCTTGATGACGTCGCCCTCTTCGAGTTCGTGGTCGTCGCCGATCTTGCGGCCGTCGCGGGCGTCGACGGCGTGGAGGTAGCCGTCGCCGATGTCCGAGTGGACGGCGTAGGCGAGGTCGACCGGCGTCGAGCCCTCCCGGAGGAGGTGGGCGTCGGGCAGCATCCGGCCCTGGCTGTCGGTCCAGTGCGGCCACCGTACACCTCGATGACCGTCCGGACTGCTTCGAGGCCCTCGCGTTGCTCGTCGCTGACGCCGGCGTCGAGGGAGAAGCCGTCGTCGCCGAGGTCGTACTCGACGAGGCCGGCCTCGGCGCCGCGCCGGAGCGCGAGTTCGCCGTTCGCCGTGGTTGGGACGACGATGTCCGCCGCTTCTTTGAGGCGTTCGACGTTGCCCTCGGGTGCGATGTCGGCCTTGTTGGCGACGACGACGATCGGTTTAGTGCGCTCGCGGAGGTCGCCGGCGAGCGCGCGGCGGTGCTCGCCCGTCCACTCGCGGGGATCCTCGGGGTAGTCGACGCTGCGGAGGATGCGGGCAACGTCGAGTTCGGTGGCGCCGACGCCGGTGAGCATCTCGGTGAGGGCGTCGTCGATGTCGAATTCCGGCGAGCGGGACTGGCGTTCGATCGTCTCCCAGTTGCGCTCGACGATGGAAGCGAGCCAGCGGGTCATCTCCTCCTCGATGAAGTCGACGTCCTCGACGGGGTCGTGCTCGCCGACCTCGACGGGTTCGCCCTCCTCGTTGGTGGCGCCGGCGGCGTCGACGACGTGCAGGATGGCGTCTGCGTCGGTGAGTTCGTCGAGGAATTGGTTGCCGAGGCCGCGGCCCTCGTGGGCGCCGGGGACCAGGCCGGCGACGTCGTATAGTTCCAGGGGCACGTAGCGCTTGCCGTCCGCGCAGTTATCGCTGTCACAGCGGCTGTCGCGGTCCAGACAGGGACAGCGCGTCCGGGCGTAGCTCACGCCCCGGTTGGCGTCGATCGTGGTGAAGGGGTAGTTGCCGACCTCCACGTCGGCCATCGTAGCCGCGGTGTAGAAGGTGGACTTGCCGGCGTTCGGCTTCCCGGCGAGCGCGAGCGAGATCATGACTTGGGCTGTGTTTCGCTCCCCGATGAAACATCCTTTTGGTTTCGGTTTTTGTAGTCGGTGGTTTCTGATACTGGTGGCTGTAATTCTTTTACTCACCAGTCTCTGCTATCTGCGGAGACAGACCCTCTCCGCCTGGATTCTCAATTCGAGTTTTCACGTACGTGCACCGAGTACCACTATGGCGGTAATAAGTCACGCACGATCGTATGAGTTGGGGGAGCCGGCTGTTGTTGGATTGCTTGTGGCGCTGAAAATCCCCGCCGGCTGGCTAGGAATGGACGTGGTTGCGTCCGCCTGGGCTACAGTCTTGAAAGCCCCCCGTCCGCTCGACCATCCGGGTTCCGGAAGACGGTCCTGCTCACTCGCTGCACTCTCACGGCTCGCTCCGCTCGCCATTCGAGCATTCGGAGACCTCGCTTCGCTCGGTCTCCCGCTCGTTGCGCTTCTCATCCACCGTCAGAGCACGCTCTGACGAGCCCTCGCTCGCTCCGCGCGCGAGGACCTCGCGCAGTACGTGCTCGCGGCCCTCGCTGCTCACGGGTCGCTTCCGCTCCCCGCTCGCATTCCGAGGGCTCCCTCCGGTCGCCCTCACTGCTCAGGCACGCTCACCAGCGCGGCCTGCTTGGTGAGTAATTGTCGAGCGAAAATCCTGGGGAGACAGACCTACCGCCAGCTACTCGATGTCGACCCCGCGCTCCTCGGCGCGTTCCTCGATGGTGTGGCGGTCGACGGCCTCGACGGGGTACTCGTCGGCCGCGAGCCGTGCAGTTCCAGCCGTCAGCAGGACGCCATCAGCCCCGGCACGCCTGCCCGGACGAACGGCCAGTGGTCGCTGTGGGTTACGAAGTCGTCCTTGACCTCGATCGGTGTGTCGAGGTCCTCCGAGGCTGCCTCGAAGGCGTCCGCAAGGCCGTCGAACCCGTGGACGTCGACCCCCAGCTCGCGGGAGCCGCCGATGCCGTCGAGGTTCACGACGGCCTTGATCCCGTCGAGGTCGGCCACTCCGACCATGTGCCGGGATCCCCGCAGCCCCATCTCCTCGGCGCCGAACGTGACACACCGGACGCCCACTTCCAGGTCGTCCTCCACGGACGCGAGCAGGCGGCCGACCTCAGCAACGAGTGCCGAACCGGCGCCGTTGTCCTCCGCGCCTTCCGCGATGTCGTGGGCGTCGTAGTGGGCGGTCACCAGCACCTCCTGGTCGGTCTCGGGCCCGATCCGGGCCGAGACGTTCTGGGACGTGGTCATCTCGTTGCGACAGTCGATGTCCAGCGAGCCTGATACCTCGCCGCGCTCGCAGTACCGGACCAGCCGGTGGCCGAGTTCACGGGAGACGCCAGCTGCCGGGATCGGGCCCGGGCCGTCCGCGTCGCTGACGCCGCCGGTCGGCGGGAGACAGCCCTCGACGTGATTCCGGAAGAGAAAGCCGGCCGCGCCGCGGTCGGCGGCCTCATGGTACTTCTCGCGGCGGTGGAGCCACCGGTCGTAGTCGTCGGGCGTCTTGCTCGACGCGAGCACGAGCGCGCCCTCGACGTCGGCCTCGTCGAACTCCTCGGGCGTGCCGTGGCCGACGTCGACGATTCCTGTTTCGACCTCGCCCGCTGGCGTCCCGGGGAGGGCAAACAGCTGGTGGGGATCGCCGTAGTGCTGGTCGTGGTCTGGCAACGAGAGCGTCGTCGCGCCGCGCCACCAGCCCGGAATCTCGAACGACTCCATCGTCACGTCTTGGAGGCTGGCGCCCTCGAACGCCTCCGCGACGACCTCTGCCGCCGCTTCCTCGCCGTCCTGGCCGGCCATGCGGTTGCCGACGTCGACGAGCGATTCGAGCGTCTCCCACGCGATGCTGTTCCGGTGGGCGTCGCCGATCACTGCCGCCGGTAGCCTGGGCATGTCCTAACCTCCGGAACCGCCCACCTGAAGCTGTCCGTAGCGGCAATCCAGGTGTCTCGGGGCGCTCGCGACCGGTGCTGTCGCCGCGCTGGCGGGATGTGCTGACGTCGTCCAGCCGATCGCGGATTCGAGCCTTGAGGACGTCAACGTCACCAGTGACGTCGACGAGCCGGTTACGATCCCCCACCGCGACGCGTCGCTCATCGTCGAGTACAGCCCCGAGGGGTTCGAGATCGGCACCTTTGAAGAGCGCTCCTGACCCGGTCAGTCCGCGGCGTCACCGTCTTCGGCTGTCGCGGGTTCAGGCCTTTCTTCCTCCTCGTCGGCTTGCGCTGTGGTGTCATCCTGCTCGGCGGCCTGGTCGGCGTGATCCGCGGCTGCTTCGACCGCCTCCTCGCTCCCGCCGACGACGGCGTTGTCGATCACGGGCTCTGACACCATCGACATCTCCTCGCTGGCGCGGATCGACCCCTCGACCGTCGCCTCGTGGTGCACCTCGACGTAGTCGCCGGAGACGTCGCCCCGGATGTTCGCGTCCGGCCCGACGCGGACGGTGCCGCTTTTGGTCGTCACGTTCCCCGTCACTTCAGTGCCCGACCCGACAGTGATCCCCTCGCGGGCCCGGAGACTGCCGAAGATCTCGTTGTCGCGGCCGACCACGAGCGACTCCGCGCGGACGTTGCCGTGCAGGCGGCAGCCGTCGCCGATCCGACCCGGCGCCGACACCTGCCAGGCGTCGTCGCTGACGCGACTCCCACGCGGGATCAGCACGGGTTCGTGGTCGCGCTTTTCTCCATCGTCGAGCACGGCCGAGAGCATCTCCTCGGCTTTCTCCTCCTCGCCGATCCGCAACAGCTGCGAGAGGTAGACAAAGAGGAACACGATCGTCGGCATCGGGTTCCGGATGACGATCCAGCCGTTGGCCTCGAACCCGTCCTCGATGTCGACGTCGTCGCCGATGTCGAGGTTGCCGGCGACACGGAGCTCCCCGCCGATCGAGACCCGCTCACCGAGGTACGCGTCCTCGCCGACGAGGACGTTGTCGGCGACTGAACACCACATGTCGAGCCGGCAGTCGCCCTCGGCCTCGATGTGGCCGCCGAACGTCACCCGCTCGCCGGCGATCACGTTCCGGCCGCGGACGCCGAACTCGACGGTGCTCTGGCCCCCGACGATCACGTCCCCCTCGGTCACGAGGTCGTGCTCCTCGACGTGGGTCCCCCCGGGAATCACCAGCTCGTCGAGCGGATCCGAACGAAACGCTGGCACACTCCATACAGCGTCTTCGGCCGTATTAAACCCCAGTGCCGCGTCTGACGGGCGTCTGACGCACGCGGTGCGACGTTTCGCGAGTCGATCCGGTACATACACCTTGCTCCCAGCCCTGGATCCTGCCGATGACTGCGGAGATCACCGCGGACACGAGAGCCGAGGCGGTCGTGGACGCGCTGGGGTTGCTGTACCACGACGGTCTCGATCCCGACGAGTTCATGCTGTTTCCCGAGGATGGCGGGGCGGTCATCGAGGCCAACAGCGACGTGAGCGACTGGCACCAGACCTACGGCGGGCGGGACGCTTTCGAGTGTCTCGTCCGGACGATCCTCAGCCAGAACACCAGCGACGTCGCGAGCCAACCGGCACACGAGGCGCTGCTCGACCGCTACGGCGACGAGAGCGAGGGCCACGCTGGCCTCGCCGAGTCGCTCGCGAGCGCCGACCACGGGACGCTGGCCGAGACGATCCGCTCCGCGGGCCTGTACAACCAGAAAGCCGAGAAGATCATCGGCGCGGCCGAGTGGGTCCTCGAAGAGTACGGCGCCACCGAGGCCTTCGACAAATTCGTCGCCGACGGCGACCCCGAAGCAGTCAGGGAGACGCTGCTCGGCATCGACGGCGTTGGACCCAAGACGGCCGACTGCGTGCTCCTGTTCTCCGGCGGACGCGGCGGCGTTTTTCCCGTCGACACCCACGTCCATCGGATTGCCCGCCGGATGGGGCTGGCGCCCCCCGACGCCGACCACGAGGAGGTGCGGGCCCACCTCGAAGACGACGTGCCCGCCGACAAGTGCGGCTTCGGCCACACTGCGATGATCCAGTTCGGCCGGGAGTACTGCAGCGCCCGCGACCCTGCCTGCCTGGACGACCCCGAAGCCTGTCCGCTGGCCGACCTCTGTGATCAGGTCGGGGTCAACACTGTGAGCGGGGCGGTCGTCGATCCCGGCGAGACGGTCGAGTGACTCGCTGTCCCTCGCCGGACGACACGATCCGCCGTGCGAGCCCCAACGGCAACAGCAGATGACAACGAGTAAATGAACCGGGATGACAACGAGTATGTAGCCACACTGATGACACGAGAAATCGAACACTCCGGCTCGGGAGGGGCCCCCAGCCCCGACTCCCGCGTTTCGCGCCGGGAGGCGCTCGTGGGGATTGCCGGGTTCGGATTCGCCGCTTTTGGTCCCGCAGTGCAGCCGACGACGGCGTCGGACGATCACAGCGTCGCCGTCTCGGTTCGACCGGAGGAACGCTCGGTCGCACCCGAGGCAACCGAAACGTTCGACGTCGTCGTCGAGGGCCCGACCAACGGGCTCTCGACAGTAGTCGTTGAACTGTCCCTGTCGGATGCCGCCGTGGCGACTGTGACGGACGTCGAACTGACCAAGGAATCGATGCTCAGCGAGGTCGAGATCGACGACGGCGTCGTGACGGTCGAGGCCGCGTTGGGGACGAACACCTTCGACCCGGCGGACGAAATTGTCCCGATAACGTTCACTGTCGAGGCACGTTCCTCCGGGAGTACGGAGATCCGGGTCGAGGAGGCACAGTTCGACGACCTGGACGGCGAGCCGTACAGTGTCCACCAGACGACGCGCGCTACAGTCCGCGTGGACGACGAAGACGAAAACCAGGATGGAGACGAGGAGCAAGGCGCGGACGAAGAACAGGACGGAGACGAAGATGGATCAGGGGAAGACGGTGGAAACGAGGAGAGCGCAAGCACTGACGAAGAGGGGAACGACGAACCAGCCGAAAACGGGACAGACGGCGACGAAACAGACTCAGACGGGGAGGGAAATACTGACGAAGCGAGTTCGGACGAGGAAGGCAGGAGTGCCGAAGGTGACGGGACAGACGACGGGCAGGACGAGAGCGCAGCGGTCAGTGATGACGACGACGGCGAGACGACAGACGACGACGGCGAGACGGCGGACGACGACGGGCCGGGATTCGGTCTTGCGACGGGCGTCGCCAGTTTCGGGGCACTCGGATACGGGCTGTTGCGACGCGTGTCGCCGACAGCGCACGAAGAGCAGTGATATTGTCGAACGTAATTTCGTGGAGTCACGCGTTACGTTCAGCCGTTCACCCGTGCGAATACAGCCAGGAGAGTGTCACGATGTGACACAGAATTACGTCCGACAGTATGAGGGACCGGTCGAACTCGGCGTTCGAGTGGGTGAGAGGTCTCTCGGCGACAGCACGATTGGCCGCGAGCCGTGATCTGCAGTGCGAGCGGAGAGCGAGTATACCTCGTGCAACGCTCCCGATCATTACACGGGAGGAATCGTCACGAGCGGCGCATGCAACGGTAACCTCGGGCAGCGATCAGACGCTGGGAGAACCGATCTCGTCGGTCGACCCTCCAGTACTGTTTAGCAGGTCCAAATTTGAGAAAAACCCCGCACAGGCTGCGTTGAACAGCGCAGGATTGTCCTGGTTGACCAGATGGCCTGCGTGGGCAATCTCTCGCCAGAACCCGTGACTGACGGTGTCAGCGAGTCGCTCACCCTGACGCTTGACCGGTGGTGCTTCGTGATCGCCGTACAGCACCAGTATCGGCGTCTGAACGTGCGAGAGATCCGACGGCACGAACTGGTAGAGTGCCTGGAATATCTTCCGATACTCGTCCGGTGACACGTCATCGAGCGCGGTCAGTGCCTGTGACTTGACCGCCGGGTCCACGGTCAGCCAGGGTCTCCCGATCGTCGACCGGATCGAGCAAAGCAGCGTCCGGAACGTCGCTGTCGGCCCGATGGTCGACACCATCCCGACGATGGCCGGCAACGGTGAGATCAACGGCTTCACTCCCGGTGGGAGGCTGATCGGCGGCATCGACTGGAGCGGCCCGCCGATCACTGCTCCTCGCGCCCCGTTGGGATGGCTGTCGAGATAGGACTGCACGATCATCCCGCCGATGGAGATGCCACAGAGGATCGGTCGCTCGATGTCGAGGTGGGCCAGCAGCCGTTCCAGGTCGGCGACGAACAGGTCTATCGAGTACCGCCGCGAATCAGTCGGGCCGGTCTGACCGTGACCGCGGAGGTCGAACGTCACCACTCTGTATTCGTCGGCAAACCGGTCAACCTGGGGTCGCCAGGACTCGGCGTTCTGCCAGCCGCCGTGGAGACAGACCAGCGGTGGCCCGTCTCCACGCTCCTCGTACCAAAGCGTACCGTTCTCTATCGGAACTGTCGGCATCACGGGAACACAGGGATGCCGTACCCTTGTATCGTCTACCTGCTACTGCAACGACACGACGTCGGTGTCCTCGATTTCGCCAGTCAGACTGGTTTTTGCGCTGTCGTTGCGATCACGAGGTCCGGACTCCACGCGGGGCCCGTGATGAGGTGGCGGTCATCTCGCCATCCCGCACCCTGGAACAGTCGCGTTGCTTCGTCACGATCGTAGCAGAAAAAGAGCGTCGAATTGATCGTCTCCTGGACGTTCAGAACGGGGTTCAACGGCGAGAACCGTCGTTGATGAAACCCCATCACGAGAATCGATCCGCCCGGCTTCGTGACGCGAAATGCCTCCTGCAGGACATCCTCCGGCGTCGCCCAGTACAGAATCGAGCCGACGGACACGACGCAATCGAAGCTCTCATCCGCGTACGGAAGGCGGTGCCCGTCCGCCTGAACGAACCGGGCATCAGCTAACTCGTCCTTCTCGGCGGCAGTGTGGAGCTGGTGGGCACTCGGATCGAGTCCGTGCACAGCAGCGACTCGCGGCGGCAGGTGGCTGATCGTCTCACCGGTCCCACAGCCGATATCGAGAACACGGTCACCGGCGTCGAGTTCGAGCCGTTCGATCCCCTCCCGCTGCAACGACGCTGACCAGAACAGCTCGGAGACGACTGTATCGTATCCCGGTGCAATGAATGCAAACCATTGCCGCGCAGCATCGCCGTCCTGTAACAGTCCCATACCACGGTCTTCGGACTGTATCCGAATAATGGTTATCCGATCAACAGAAACTGGGATAGAGAGAGATCACGACTGGTATGAATGCGACGGATGAGGCTGAAGGGGGCGCTCATAGTGATTAGACTCACAGTAATCACTATCGGTCCTGGGGAGAGAGCGGAGGTTCCAAGTCCAACAGTGACAGCATCAGCTCACCGGCCCACGTTTCCTACCCAGTCCGGAACGCACGGTCGCCGGCGTCGCCCAGCCCGGGAACGATGTACCCGTCGTCGTCGAGGTGATCGTCGATACTCACTGTCACCAGTTCGGCGTTGGGCGCTACCTCCGAGACGCGCTCTAACCCCGGCGGCGCGCTCACGGCCGAGAGCACGACCAGCGTCTCCGGGTCCGGCGACCCCTCCAGCAGCGTCTCCAGCACGGTCGCCATCGTGCTGCCGGTCGCGAGCATCGGATCCGCGACGATCACCGTATCCTCGGGCCGGATTTTCGGCAGTTTCACGTACTGCACCGAGATGGGGAAGGTCCCATCGTCGTCCATGCCGGCCTCCTCGTCGCGGCTGGCGGAGATCACGCCCTGGCGGGCGGCGGGGAACGCCTTCAACAGTCCCTCGACGAACGGCGTCGCAGCCCGCAGGACGTTCACGATCACGACGTCGTCCAGCCCGGTGACGCGCTGGCCGGTCGTCTCGGTCAGTGGCGTCTGCACCGGCACCGACTCGGTCGTCATCCGCTTGTCGATGATCTCGTACCCGCAGACCCGCCCGAGGCGGACCAGGCCCTTCCGGAACGCCACCTGCTCGGTGTCGACGCTCCGCAGGTCGGTCAGGATGTGCTGTGCCAGCGAGTGTGTGACCACAGAAGCGTTCTCGCGGCGCTCGATCGTCATGTGCGAGCGTTCAGCATCCCGGGTTAAGATACTGTCGTATACACGCTGGCACCGCCAGGACCGACCAGGTCGTCGATGATCCGAAGCGAGCCCACCGTGAGGAACAGCGAGAGTCCGGTCGGAACCGCGAGCAACGGCAGCAGCTCCCCGAGTAGTTCTGCTCTTTCCGAGATCGCCGTGTCGGCGTCCGTTATTGCTAGCGGGGTCTCGATTCGTGGGTAGCTTTGGGCGGTCGACAACCGTCGGGCACTCCGACGGTCGTTCACTCCAGCAGGACGCGTCTGGCGGCCGAAGACGACTCCTGTGAGTATCTCATACTGTCGGACGTAACTCTGTGTCACATCGTGACACTCTCCTGGCTGTATTCGCACGGGTGAACGGCTGAACGTGACGCGTGACTCCACGAAATAACACCGAGCGGATACCCAAGACGCCACACCCTCACTTCCAGGGCCGACGGTGCATCAGCAAACCCGCACGTTCACAGCCGGGGGGATCACGCAGGCAGGATTCCCCACGGAGGAATCCTCGCGCTGTCGCGCGGGGAGGAGGTCAACGCGACCAGCACCGACTATTCGTCCGACTCGATCCCCGAGTCCGGCGCCCAGTCGGGGAAGCCGTCGAGGTCCGTGGCGGGTCGTGACTCCTCGTAGTACCGCGCGTAGACGTTCTCGGCCCACGCGATCGCGTCGGGGTCGTCCGTGTCGACGTAGAGGACTGGCGTCCCCGTCTCCTCGTCGTAGGCCCGCAGGTCGAGGTGGTCGTCGTAGATCGCCATCCCGAACGTGATGCCATCGTGAACGCGGTACTCGCTGGCGGCGTCGCCCTCCGCGACCTCGCGCTGGCGCTCGGGGAACTGCTCCATGTTCGCCAGCGCGATCTCCTCGGTGATGATGAACTCCCCGCTCATCCCCGTTCCGATCGCGATGTCGAGCATCTTCTCGACGTACAGGGGCGGTACGAGCTGGTTGCAGTCGACGATCCGGATCGTGTCCGAGGACCGGAACAGATCCATCGTCCTGTCGGCGAAGGGGTAGGGGTCGCCGGGTTCGGGGATCGTGACCCGCGCATCCCCGAACAGCGCCACGTCGACCGACACACCGGCCTCGTCGAACGCCGCGACCAGCGGCTGAAGGCGGTAGGCCGTCCGCACCGTCGCGTCGAAGCTCTCGACCTGCTCGTGGACGATCTCGCCCAGCCGCGTCAGCTCGTACCCGCTGTCGGTCCGCCGGAGCAGCCCGTGGTCGTCGAACGTTCTGACGATCCGGTGGCACGTCGTCTTCGAGAGGTCGAGTTCCGCCTGGAGCTCCTTGCGGTGATGGGGCTCTTTGGCCAGCGCGTCGAGCACCGGCTTGCGCTCCACCGCAGTCGTCAGGACGGCCGGGTCGAACTCCGTGGCGGACATACGGCCAACCACCACGTTCCGCAACAAAGGGGTTTTGATCGGATTTCCAACAATTCTCAATTCGAGTTTTCACGTACGTACAGCCACTAGTATCAGTCGCGAACGCGGCCGGCGGGTATTTTAGCGGGCGCCCCGAACCGGGGGATATGACCCTCCTGCTCTACGGGGCCTACGGCTACACGGGCGAGCTGATCGCTCGCGAGGCAGTGGATCGCGATCTGGACGTGATCGTCGCCGGACGCAACGGGACCAAGACCCGCGGCGTCGGGATCCAACTCGGCACCGAGTCGCGGGTGTTCCCCGCCGACGAGGCCGGGTACAACCTCGACGGCGTCGACGCGGCCCTGAACTGCGCCGGACCGTTCGTCGAGACGTACGAGCCGTTCGTCGAGGCCTGCCTGGAGACGGGGACCCACTACCTCGATATCACGGGCGAGTTTCGGGTGTTCGAGGCACTCGCCGAGCGCGACAGGGAGGCCGAGAAGGCCGAGGTGTGCCTGCTCCCCGGCGTCGGGTTCGACGTGGTGCCGACCGACTGCATGGCCGGACACCTCCACGACCGCCTGCAGGGCGCGACCCACCTCCGGCTGGGGTTCGAGGCGCCGACGTCGATGTCCGGCGGCACGGTCGCGTCGGCGATCGAACACGCCAGCGGCGGCGGGAAAGTCCGGCGAGACGGGGCTATCGAAACCGTTCTGCCGGCCGATGAGGGCCGGACCATCGACTTCGGCAACGGCCCGAAACACGCCGTCCGGATCCCCTGGGGGGACGTCTCGACGGCGTACTACACGACCGGCATCCCGAACATCGAGGTGTACGCGGCGATGCCCGAGCGGGCGGCCCGGGCGATGGAGCTCTCACAGCCCGTCTCGAAGCTCCTCTCGGTCGAGCCGATCAAGCGCGGGCTGCAGGCAGTCGGGCGGCGGCTCGCGTCGGGACCCTCCGAGGAGGAGCGCGAAAGCGGCCGGACGTACGTCTGGGGGGAGGCCACCGACGGCGAGCGCACGGTGACTTCGCGGCTGGTTACGCCGGAGACGTACGCGCTGACAGTCGACGCCGCGACGACTGCTGCCGGCCGCCTGGCCGACGAGGACGCCGACCTGACCGGCTACCACACGCCGGCGACCGCCTTCGATCCCGAGTTCGTCCTCGAACTCGACGATGTTGAAGGGTTCTTCGACGAGGTCGACGAACGCTGACCCGGCGTTACAGGAGCGCTCTCGCCCGTCAAGAGCCCACAGATCTCGACTCGCTCGTTCAGGACACCGACTTCTTCCGATCGCTCGTCGAACACGGCTCGTACGCGATCGCCTCGATCGACGAGAGCAGCGAGCGCCGGTACTCCGGGGTCTCCTCGTGGCCCTCCTCTCCCGGACGGTGCTACGCGTCAGACTGCTCCGCTCGGCTCGACGCGACCCCCCGCGAGCAGCACCAGGAGTGCTACCATATCGCACGGGGGACGTATGTCACGACGAGTTGCTGGCCGCCAGCAACGCCCCATGGAGCGGCCCGTTCGACGCGATCAGCGATAGCGGCCCGGTATCGACCCTCTGCAGGCGGAACGACTCGCCGTCCGCCGTCGTCACCCGGCCGCCAGCCGCCTGAAGGAGACTGCAGCCGCCGGCGACGGTCGCAGGGTGAACGTCCGCCAGCAAGCAGGCGTCCGCGCGGCCAGCCGCGATGTACGCGAGCGCGAGCGCCGGGCTGCCCAGTCGCCGGATCTCGGGATCTCCGGGGAGCGCCGCAACCGGGTCCTCGGTCGGCGTTCCTTCGGCGAGGACGGTTGCCTCGTCCAGGGCGGCACAGTCGGTCGTCCCGACGGAGGTCCCGTCGGTGTCCGACTCGATACTCCCTCGCGTGACGCCGCCGTCGCGGCCGGCAGCGAGCACCTCGTCGACCGCCGGGGCGGCGACGGCGCCGGCGACCGGTCCGTCGTCGACCAGCGCGAGCGAGACGGCGTGGTAGGGGTTGCCCCGCCCGAAATTGGCGACCCCGTCCAGTGGCGCGGCCAGCCAGACGAGGTCCTCGCTGGAGTCGGGGGCCTCCCGGGAGTCGCCGCCATCGGCGTCGACAGCGCGAATCGCCCCGTCGGCCGACTGGACGTCGACCCCGGGGAACGCACGGCCCAGTGTCGCTGCGAGGATCCGCCCACTGCTCCGGGCAACTTCGGCGGTCTCCGCCGCCGGGTCGGCCTCACCCCGGCGGATCCGGCGAAACGCCGCGTTGACGGTTTCACCAGCGGCACAGACCGCCTCGCGCGCGGCGTCGCGCGCTCGGGTCTCGCGTGCCTGCGTCCCGTGTGACGCAGCCGACTGGCCGCCGGTCCGACGCGCGGCCGGACGCGGGGGTGCCGGGTCGTCGCGTCGGCTGCCCCAGTCGAGTTTCGCCGCCAGCGCGGCGAAGAAGGAGGCGTCGTGGGAGGTCCAGACCAGGTGTGCCGGTTCGTCGGCGCCGGTGATCGTGAACGTGTCGGCGGCGTCGGCCTCCAGCTCCGGCCGGCCGCCGTCGACGGAGACGCGGACGGGGCTGTCGGCCGCGACCCGGACCTCGTGGTCGGCGTCGAGCACGACCGGCCGGAACCCCAGGCGGTTGGTATGTAGCCCGACGATCTGGAGCGTCCGGTTGTTCGCGGGATGTTCGAGTGGCCCGTCCGCCGACAGCGCCATCGCGGTGCTGCCCGTCGGCGTCGCGACGGCGAGGCCGGTGCCCTCGTAGCGCCCGAGGTACTCCCCGCCGGCGGCGACCTCCAGCTGGCAGACCTTCCGGCCGACGGGATCCTCCGGCATCGGCAGCTCGAACGTCACCTCGTTGATCCCGGTCGTCTCCACCCCAGGGCCGACGACGCGGAGGCGCTGGCGGTCCGAGACCGACGCCTCGCCGCGGAACATCTCCGACAGCGCCGGCGCCAGGTCGGCGGGGTCGGTCCGTGCGAGAAATCCCAGCGTCCCCGTGTTGACGCCGAAGAAGGGGATCGACCGCGGCGCGAACGCGCGGACGCCCGCCAGGAACGTTCCGTCGCCGCCGACCGTGATCCCGAGGGTCTTCCCGGCGATCCAGTCGTCGGGGTCGAGCGGCTCGCCGACCGGCTTGACCGTCAGCGTCGCGTCGTGGGCGTCCATCGCGGCATCGAGCTGGTCGACGGCGTCGTCGCTCCCCGGCGACGCAAAGCACACCACCCGTTCGGTCGTGACCAGCCGCGACCCGCGCATCATCCCTACTGCGGTCCCGACGCCCTAAAGCTGTGTTCCCCTCGTCCGGAGGAGTAGGCGAATGAGGACTCAACAGCGTGTCGAACAGCATGAAAGCCCCCACCCGTTCGACCATCCGGGACTTGCTGCGCTCCTCACTCACTGCGTTCGTTGCGGTGCTTGCGTCGTCGGGGTTCGCGGAGCCGGCTGCCCCTTTCAGTCCCACCCGGCCTGGAATTCCACGTCGGGCGGGACTGAAAGGGGCCACCCGGCTTTCATGCTGTTAGAAGAGTCAACAACTGCTTCCTCAAACACCACTCCTAGCGGGGTCGTCGTCCTTTTCTCCCCGGGTAGCCTACCACAGACAATGACCGAGGACACCAGGGAGCCAGAATCGCCGGCCGATCCAGACCGGTGGCGCCACGAGACGGCGCGGGTCAACGGCGTCGACCTCCACTACGTGACGGTCGACCCGGACCCCGACGCGGTCGACCACCCGACCGGCGCGGCGCCGCTGGTCGTCCTGCTGCACGGGTTTCCCTCCTTCTGGTACGCCTGGCGCCACCAGCTTGACCCGCTTGCCGACGCGGGCTACCGGGTGGTCGCGCCGGACATGCGCGGCTACAACCGATCCTCGTCGCCGTCGGGCGTCGACAGCTACCGCCCCGCGGAGCTCGTCGCCGACATCCGGGGGCTGATCGAGCACCGCGGCGCGCCGCAGGCGACGGTCGTCGGCCACGACTGGGGCGGGCTCGTCGCCTGGGAGACCGCGATCAGCGAGCCCGACGTCGTCGACCGGCTCGCGGTGCTCAACGCGCCACACCCGGCGGCCTACGAGCAAACGGTGCTGCAGTCGCCGACACAGCTCCTGCGCTCGTGGTACATGTTCGCCTTCCAGCTCCCCTGGGTACCCGAACAGCTGCTCAGTGCCGGTGACTACGCCCTGCTCGAACGGGGGTTCGAGGACGCGGCGACGCCGGAGGCGTTCACCGCAGCCGACGTCGAACGCTACCGGGCGGCGATGGATCGGACGGACTCGCTGTCGGGCCCGATCAACTACTACCGGGCGATGGCCCGCGAGACGATCGAAGGGGGCGTCGAGTCGCTGCTGCCGTGGGAGGCCGAGCGCGACCGGACGGTCGAGGCGCCGACGCTCGTGCTCTGGGGCGAGCAGGACCCGGCGCTTGGGACCGAACTGCTCGGCGGCCTAAAACAGTGGGTGCCGGAGCTTCGGGTCCGTCGGTTCCCCGAGGCCACCCACTGGATCCACCTCGACGCCCCCGGGCGTGTGACCGAGGAGTTGCGCTCGTTTCTGCCCCGGGTGTAGCTACTCCCACGTCCGGCTGGACGGCTACAGCTCGCGGGCGACCATCTCGCCCCAGTGCTCGAATCCCCAGCGCTCGTAGAACGCCTGCGCCCGGTCGTTCTCGCGGTCGACGTCCAGGACGATGCGGTCCATGGGGAGGTCCTGCTCGCGGGCGACTGACAGCGCCGCCTCCAGCAGCGCGTCGGCGACGTCGGTCCCCCGCCAGGCCGGCGCGACGTACACCTCGTTGAGTACGGCCGCGTCCCAGATGTACGACAGCGACGCCGGCAGGACGAACACGTATCCAACGGGATCACTCTCACCGTCCCGCTCCGCGACCTGGACGGCCCGCTCGTTCTCCGCGACGCATCGCTCGACCCAGTCCAGGTACTCGCGGCGGTAGGTGTCGTCGAGTTTGGCCTCGTACTTCGTGGCTTTCCCGTCGTCGCCCGTCTCCGTGCCGAGTCCGAGCTCGAAGCCGCGCTTGAGCGCCCAGAGCGCATCGGCGTCCGATTCGCGGTACGGTCTGATCACACGCGTCCGTCGGCTTGCGGGCGAAAATACCTTCGGGGGGCTGCTGTTCGTGCTCTCTCTCGCCGCCGCGCTCGTCTCGCGAGCGTCCTGTCACAGCCGCTCGCGCTGGAGTTCGCGGTCGATGCTGTCCGTCTCCCGGCTGTCCATCTCGCGTTCGAGCATCCGCTCCATCTCGCGTTCGGTGATCTTCCCGTCGGCGTACTGGCGCTTGATCCGATCGACGCGGCTCTCGGGCTCGATCTCGGCCGCCTCGCGGTCGCTGCCGAACGTGCCGGTGGGCGACGGCGACCGCGAGCGAGCTTGGGACGACCTGGACAGCAGCGTGTAGAGCTTGTACACCCCGTAGCCGGCGGCACCGAGCAGGGCGAGTGTCGCGACGGCGGTCGCGATCGCCCAGATGATCGCAAGCGCCGTGAACACCGCCGAGACGATGGCGCTCAGGACGACGAACGCGACGACGCCGAACACGAGGTACAGGAGGATCCTTGCGAGGCCCATACGTATCCGTTGCCGCGAGCGTGCAAAAGCGCTACGGCGAGGTGCTGTTCCGCGAACGGTGACGCGGAATCCGCCGCCTGGCGGACGAACGGCAACAGCTCATCCAGTCTTGTAGACCCCGCGGGCGTCTGCGAGCAGCGTGTCGTCCTCGGCGGCGAACACCTCGACGTCGACGGTGCCGACGTCGTCGCCGCAGCGGACCACGTCGGCCTGAGCGTAGATGTCGCCGGTCGCCGCCGAGAGGTAGTCGATGCGCATGTCGATGGTCGGGACGGGCTGGTCGACCAGCGACACCAGCGCCGCGCCACCGACGGTGTCCGCCAGCGTGAACGTGACGCCGCCGTGGGCCATCAGCTGATCCTCGTTCCAGGAGAGCTCCTCGCGCATCTCCAGGTGTCCCTCGGCATGCCCGTCGGCGCACTCGGTGACTTCGATGCCCAGCAGCTGTGCGAACGGCATTCCCTCGAAGAAGGCTTCGACGTCCATGCTTCACGCATCGGTTAGCTGCCTCATAAACGTGCGCGATGGGATCGTGGGTGGTGTTCATACTGTCGGACGTAATTTCGTGGAGTCACGCGTCACGTTCAGCCGTTCACCCGTGCGAATACAGCCAGGAGAGTGTCACGATGTGACACAGAGCTGTCGTCTCCGCTCGGCGGCTCGCCATCGTACGTCGTGACGAGTCCGACCTGCCGGAGCGCCCGGTACAGGTGTCGGGCCTGCTCGAACGCGAGGTCCAGCTCCCCGGCGGTCAGCTCCTGGCTCATACTGGTGGCTGTAATTCTTTTACTCACCAGTCTCTGCTATCTGCGGAGACAGACCCGTTCTGCCTGGATTCTCAATTCGAGTTTTCACGTACGTACAGCCACCAGTATCACTCCCCGCGGGGTGAGATTTTTGTGATTCTCTCCGGGATATCGGACTATGGAGCCGGACGTACTGGTGGCAGGGGAGTGTCTGGTCGATTTCATCCCCGGTCGCCCGGGGCCCCTGGAGACGGTCGAACAGTTCGACAGGCGCGCGGGCGGTGCGCCGGCCAACGTCGCGGTGCGGCTGGCCGCGCTCGGGCCCGCGCCGCTGTTGTGGACGCGTCTCGGTACCGGGCCATTCGGGACGTACCTCGCCGAGACGCTCGACGCGCACGGCATCCCTGAGGAGTTCGTCGTCCGCGACGAGACAGCAAAGACGACGCTGGCGTTCGTCGCCCACGACGAGGATGCCGACCGCGCGTTCACGTTCTACCGCGACGGCACCGCAGACACGCGATTCGCGACCGGCGAGGTCCCCGACAGGACGCTCGCGGACGTATCCTGGGTCGTTTTTGGCGGGGTCTGTCTCGCGACCGAGCCGGCCCGGTCGGCGATGCTCGACCTGGCGGAGCGGGCCCAGGAGCACGACTGTGCGGTCGTGTTCGACCCCAACGCCCGGCCCGAACTGTGGGACGGCGGGTTCCCCGAGGCGTTCGCCGAGGCGTGCCTGCGCTCGACAGTGGTCAAGGCGACGCCCGAGGATCTGGCGGCCGCGGGAATCCACGGCACGCCCGGGGAGTTGCTCGACGCGCTCCTCGACCTCGGGCCGACGACCGCGGCGCTGACGCTGGGTGATGAGGGCGCGATGGCGACGGCGACCGACGACGCGCCGTGGGGCCCGGCGACGGTCCAACACGAGGGGTATGTCGTCGACGTGGTCGACGCGACTGGCGCCGGCGACGCGTTCCTCGCGGGACTGGTCCGGGGGCTCGCGGACGGCCGGAACCTCGACGGGGCGCTCGCGTTCGCCAATGCGACCGCCGCCGTCGCGACGACGAGCGAGGGTGCGATGAGCGCCCCAATCGATCGCGACCGCGTCGAGGCGCTAGTCGACGGAGACGACGGCGACGAGTGATCGAGCAGCCGCCGCGTTACTGCCGATCGAGCAGACACGGTACAAGGCCGTCGAGAAGGGGATTCCCGTCGAGACAGTGAATCCGCGCAACACATCGAAGGAGTGCCATGCGTGCGGTGAGGTAGGGTACGCCCGAGACAGGCAACGTTCAAGTGTACGAACGACGCTTGCTGGGTGGGCGAGTATCAAGCAGACGTGAACGGGGCGATAAACATCGCAGACCGCTACCTCAGCGGAGAGAGTCGTTTCAGAGAACACGAGGACAACGATGACTCGGCTGAGGATGGGGGGCGTTTGACCGCCCCACAAGACAGCCAAGCCGATGCTACCCAGCAAGAGACGCTTGGGACGTATGCGTCTTGAAACCATAGGGCCACGCTCGGCCTGAAATCCCGTGGTTGGATTCCCGCGTCTTCAGGCGCGGGAGGAGGTCAATCCAGCGAACCGGAGATGTTCCCCATCTCAATCACTCCCGCACCGGCTTCCCTGGCGCGTATCGGGCGGCGAGACCCAAAGCCTAAGCCCACTGGCGTTCTACGTGGAGACACTATGAGCACCGAAACTGAGGATCAGGATCCGGACGACGAACTCCGCGAGCGTATCACGAACTTCCTGCGCCGCAACTTCCCGCAGATCCAGATGCACGGGGGTAGCGCGGCGATCCAGGACCTGGACCGCGAGGAGGGATCGGTGACGATCCAGCTCGGCGGCGCCTGCTCGGGCTGTGGCATCTCGCCGATGACGATCCAGGCGATCAAGACCCGCATGACCAAGGAGATCCCCGAGATCGACACCGTCCACGCCTCGACCGGCATGGGCGGCAAGGAAGGGATGGCCGGCGGCGCCGGCGGCATGAGCCCCTCGTTCCCCGGTGAAACGACCGGCGACGCCGAGGACGACGAAGGCCCCGAAGCTCCGTTCTGAGGTCTCTTCTCTCGCGTCTTTTTGTATACTCCTCTTGGAGCATCTGCAAACAGCAAGAAAGCCCCCGCTCGCTCGACCATCCGGGGCTCTCACGGCTCGCTCCGCTCGCCGTTCGAGCATTCGGCGGCCTCCCTGCGGTCGGCCGCCCGCTCGCTGCGGTCCTCGGCCGTCGGCCTGCGGTCCTTATTCCGGAAGACGGTCCTGCTCGCTTCGCTCGCAGGCTGCGTCTTCCGACGTTCGCGCTCACTGTGTTCGCGCTCACCGTCGCCCGGGATGGATCGAGCGAGCGGCCCCTTTCAGTCCCACCCGCGTCGCTTGGTCAGTCAAGCTACGTTGGGTGGGACTGAAAGGGGCGAGGCTGTCGACGAACCCCGACGAAGCAAGCACTGGACCGAACGAAGTGAGGGAAGCGCGCAGCGAGTGTTCCGCGAGCGGAGCGAGCGGAACGTCGAAAGACGAGCGCAGCGAGTCTTTCGGAACGCGGGAGTCGACAGCCTCGCCCCTTTCTTGCTGTAAATAGCGACAATCGTACCGGACTCGACGAAGCGAAATACTACTCCCGCAGCCCCTGCTCCCGCTCCCAGGCGCGCAGCAGCCCGGCGAGCGTCTCGTTGATGGGAACTGCCTCGGCGGCGTGCTCGACGACGTAGCCGTTGATCGCGTCGACCTCCGTCCGTCGGCCCGCCAGCACGTCCTGGTGCATCGAGGAGGTGTTCGCGGCCGTCGTCTCCGCGACAGCCCGCGTCTGTGCGGCGGCGTCGTCGGGGTCCAGGGCCACGCCTCCCTCGCTCGCTACCCGGGCCGTTTCCCGTGCAGCCTCGCGGGCGACCCCGCCGGCGGGCCCCTCGACCAGCGCGCCATTGGGCAGGCGGGTGAGCGCGGTCGTCGCGTTGATCCCGGCGTTGACGGCCAGTTTCTCCCACAGCCGGCGCGGCATGTCCGCATCCACGGCGGCGTCGAGCCCCGCCAACTGGAACGCCTCGCCCACCCGATCGGCGAGGGCGGACGTGCCGCCGGCCCGCGGGCCGAGGTGGATCTCGCCGACGCCGGTGCACTCGACGGTGCCGGGTTCGGCCAGGCGGGCGCCGTACGTGCAGGTGCCCGCGAGGACGGGACAGGCGAGATGGGTTGCGAGCGTTTCCTCGTTGCCCATGCCGTTCTGCAGCGAGAGCGCGCCATCGAGGTTGACGTCCGCGAGGGTGCGTGCCACCGCCTCCGTGTCGAAGCTCTTGACGGTTACAATGGCGAGGTCGGCCCGGTCGGGTGGTGTGGTGCGCGCCGCCGGCCAGACGTGCTCGTCGAGCGCGCCGGTGAGCCGGAGGCCGTCGCTGTCGACCGCCGAGACGTGTGGCTCCCGACCCACGAGCGTCACGTCGTGTATGCGCGCGAGCATCCCCCCGATCAGGCTGCCGAGGCTGCCGGCACCGAACACGCAGACGTCCATCACTGTCGACTCGGTTCGCCCCGTAGTAATGGGTTTGCCTCGATGGAGTGTTATACTGTCGGACGTAATTTCGTGGAGTCACGCGTCACGTTCAGCCGTTCACCCGTGCGAATACAGCCAGGAGAGTGTCACGATGTGACACAGAGTTATCGGATCGTCAGCTCCAGCGCCGAGAGGTCGACGATCGGCGCGTAGGCAACGTCAGGGTCGAGGTTGACGCTTTTTTGGAACGCCGTCTGTGACTGCCAGCAACTGGAGTTGATCGTCAGCACGTTGTGGTAGGTGCCGTAGCCCAGCTTGTGGACGTGGCCGGTGTGGAACACGTCGGGCACCTCCTCGATCACCAGGTGATCCTCGGGCTCGGGCGCGATCCGTGTCCCACCGCCGTACTGCGGGGCGACGTGGCGCTTTTTCAACAGCTGGGCCATCGCGTCGTGGGGCCGCTCGTAGCTGGCGGCGTCCTCGGGCAGTTCGGCGATCAGTTCGTCCAGCGAGACGCCGTGGTACATCAGCACCGAGACCCCCTCAAGCGTCACCGTCGAGGGGTTCGCCGAGATGCGGGCGTCGTGCGCGGACATGATCTCGCGGAGCTCCTCGTCGAAGGCGGGCTGGGGTTCGGCGAGCCGGACCGCGTCGTGGTTGCCCGGGATCATCGCGATCTCTATCTCCCCGGGAACCTGCTTGAGCAGCTCCGCGAACCGCTCGTACTGGTCGTAGATGTCGACGATGTCCAGTTCCTCGTCCTGGTCGGGGTAGACGCCGACGCCCTCGACCATGTCGCCGGCGATCAGCAGGTACTCGACCTCGGCGGCCTCCTCGGTGTGGAGCCAGCCCGCGAACCGCTCCCAGGCGTCGGCGCGGAACTCCTGGCTCCCGACGTGGATGTCCGAGATGAGCGCGGCGCTGACCTCCCGGTCGGCCGTCGATGGCGAGTGGGTCCGCGGCACGTCGGGGAAGTGCAACGCGTCCACGAAGAGGATCCCGTCACCGTCGTCATTGTCGTCCGAGAGCGTCCCCTCGACGGCGACCACCTCGTCGTGCAGCATCGTCGGCACCGCCGAGGCGAACTCCCGGTCTTTCATCACCAGACACGGGAACGTCCCGTTGGTGTCCTCGAGTTCGATCAGCCAGTGCCCGCTGGCCGTCGAGCGGATGTCCGACATCATCCCGATGATCGCCGCGTCGCTCCCGCCCGGCATCGACGCGACGGCGTCGGTCGGCCGGTGGTTGACCCGGCCCCGGAGTTTCCCCGCGAGTGTCTCGTAGCGGTCGCGGAACACGTCGATGAAGTCGCCGTACTCGCCGGTCCCTCTGCTCGAGATGTCGCCGCTGACCTCGATCACCTGCTTGCCCGCGCTCGGGGACCCCGCGCGCACCGCCCGATCCGGAGAATCACCAGCGGCTGTCTCCGTCGACGCGTTCGTTCCTGCTGCACGCTGTGACCCCTTCGTTTCAACTGGAGATCCGGCCCCGTCGTCCTGCGATTTTGCGGTGCCGTTTCCAGTTGAAATGGAGGGGTCGTCATTCGGAGCATCCGGCGATCGATCAGGCTGCGGCGAGTCTGTCGGATCGGCAGTCTGATCAGGGGACAGCGACGGTTTGTCGAGGGCTTCGCGCACGTGACCGGCGGAGAGGACGAGGGCGTCGTCGGGGGCAGTTTCGACTGCACGTTCGATCGCCCGCGAGGGGTTCGCGGCGCCGGCCAGGAGCGTGACGGCTTCGCGGTCGGCGTTGTACCCCCGGTCGGCGAGTTCGCGGACGATCCGAACGGTCGACTCGCGTGGCACATCCGTAGATATGCAGTGGGATGCAAAAGGATAACGGACCGTCGTTGATCGTACTGTATCTTCCAATGACGTTGTCCAAACAGGATTGATGGGATACGTGAGGACGTCGGCGGCACGAGCAGCGTCGCTTTTGTTCCGGACAGCCGTGGCCAGAGACGTCTCTATCCACGCTGTGTCTCCTGGTGGACCAGCCGTCAGGTGTCTGCTGGTGTGACAACCGCAGCGAGTCTTCCGGAACAAGCACCACAGGGAGCGAAGCGACCGAGGAGCGCAGCGAGTTCCCCCTACAGTCCGAGCGCCAGATCGACCGCCTCGAACTCCGTGGCGCCGGCCTCAAGCGCCGCCTTCACCGCGAGTTCGTCTTCCATCAGGAAGAAATTGTAGCCGCGGCGTTCCCAGTGGACCATGGAGTCCCGGAGAATCCCGGCGTGGTCGGTGTACTGTTTCTTGACGACGCAGTACGGTGCCACGTCCTCGACGACCTCCAGCTCGTAGTAGGCCTCTCGCAGGCGCTCGTGGACGGCATCGAACTCCCCGACCGGCACCTCGAACCGGTAGCTGTCGCCGTCGTAGTACGACTCCAGGGCCGCGAACAGCGCCTCGTTGTGGAAACCCACGGAGGGCGGAACGCGGGCAGTTACCGGATCGCGCGGGGCCGGAACCACGGGCGCTCACCCGTCCCGAACCACGAGCGTCCGGCCGACCACGTCACCCAGGCGCTTGCCGTCGCCGCGGAGGAGGATGATCGCGACCGCCACGCCCCAGTAGAGGAGTCCGTCGATCAGCCGGAGGGCGTTCCGGAGCAGGGAGCCGCGGACCCCGAGCGGGGTGCCGTCGTCGGCGACCACCCGGAGGCCGAGCAGCCGCTTGCCGACGGTCAGGCCGGTCAGCCACTCCAGCAGGAAGTGATAGACGAACGCGACGCCCATCAGCACGAGGAAGATGGCCTGCCGCGTGTCACCGGGCAAGACGACATCCTCGAACGGGACGCCTACGGCGACCGCCGGCGGGACGACCAGCAGGATGACGACGAGCTGGTCGAGCAGGAAGGCGGGCGTGCGGCGGGAGAGTGGCGCTGGCTCCGGGCCCATGTGTCCCGCTTCGGCTCCGGGCCCTTGATGCTATCTCTTGATCCCAGTGACGATCCCCTCCGATCCGGGCGACGGTGGCTCTATACGACCGGCGCGAGCAAAGCAACGCATGGCACATCTCGATCCGCTGCCCGAGGACGCGACGCCTGAACTGGACGAGGAGTTCAAGACGTTTGAGGAGATCCTGGGCTTGTCCCGAACAGCCTGCTGACGATGCAGCGCAAGCCCGCCATCGTCGAGGGGTTTGACTACCTCACTCATACTGGTGGCTGTAATACTGTCGGACGTAACTCTGTGTCACATCGTGACACTCTCCTGGCTGTATTCGCACGGTTGAACGGCTGAACGTGACGCATGACTCCACGAAATTACAGCCACCAGTATCAGAACTCTTCCAGGGTAGCCTGATCCAGCGACGCCAGCACGTCCTGACTCGTTTGCCAGGACTGCCGGGCACAGTCAGGGAGTTGCTCCTCTGACTCGACGTAGCGCCGCAGGAACTGCCGTGTCGTGGGGTCGCTCGGATACCCGCTACCGATATCGCCGTATCCCCGTCCGTCGTAGGACGCAGCGAGGTCGGCGACGTGAGCGTCCCGGCAGACTTTTGTGATGATACTTGCTGCGCTCACGATCGGGTGTTCGTCGTCGGCGCCGTGCTTCGCCCGCAGGTCGATGTCGGGGTTCACGCGCTCGCCGACGCGGCGCTCGAACCTGACGGCGTTCGTGTCGGCCGCGTCGAGATAACACGGAAGGCCATCGCGTGGAAGGCCTTCACCTGCGGCCTCCGAGAGCGTCTCTGCATGGGCTGCGACGGTTAACCCGTTCATATCCGTCTCGGGGTCGTCGATGCGCTCGACTGGAATCTCGGTGACTGCAACGGCGTCCGCCGTTTCGCGGATCTGTTCGGCGAGCGATTCTCGATGGTCGGCTGACAGCCGCTTCGAGTCCGCGATACCCGCCGGCAGGTCGTCAACGGAGGCACGGACGCAAGCGGCGAACATCGACCCCAGCACCGGCCCCTTCCCCGCCTCGTCGACCCCGAGTTGCATACCGGACCGATTCGCCTCGGCGGGTATAAAAGACCGGTTTCCACCGTCCCTCCGGCCAGTGGCTCATACTGGTGGTTGTAATTCTTTTACTCACCAGTATCAGGTGTCGTCGCCGGCTTCATCCCGGAAGTACTCGGGGTCCTCGAATGGTTCGTCCTCGCCGGTGACCTCGATCACGTCCAGCGCCGTCACCGTCGCCTCCACCCCGAGCAGGCCCGCAAGGCTCGGCTCCGTGCGGCCGTCGTCGCTGCTGACCAGTTCCTTGACGTAGAGACCGCCCTCCCCGTGGATCTCCAGGGTGGCGTGGCGCTCGTCCTCGAGATCACCCGACGCCTCGTAGACCGTCCGAACGCGGGTTTTCGCTGCCCTTCGGTGAGAGACGCGCTGAGGCGTCTCCTGCTCAACCGTTGCGCCGTCGAGTTCCCCCAGCGCCTCCTTAAGCGCTGCTTCGTCGACCGGGGCCGCGAACTCCACGTCCATCCGGTAGGTCTTGCTCGCATCGAGTTCCTTGACGCGCTCAACCATCTCGTGGGTCGCCAAGCGGAGGCCCTCGACCTCGACGCGGCCCTCAGCGGATTCGTTGATCCGCTCCTGGACGGCGTCGGTGTCGATAGCACGCTTGCGCGGGTCCTCGATCTCGATCACGAACGGGCGACCGGTCCCGAGCATGACTGCATCGACGTCCTCCCGCCCCGCTCCGTGGAACGTCCCACCCTCGCCGTTTATTGCCTCCGCGACGATCGGAACCGTCTCCTCCTCGACGCTGGTGTCGTACCGGTAGCCCGTTCCCTCACAGCCGTCGCAGTGCGAGCCCTGGTCGATCCCAGTCCCGTTGCACTCGCGGCAGGGCCACTCAGTCTGGGGAATGTCCCGTTTCAGTTTCCGGTAGCGGCCGTAGACGAACGCGGAGTTGACTTGCAGCTCCACCTCGTCGGTCGCCAGATCACACAGCACCAGTACGTCCGGGCGCCCGAAGTCAACTGTCGTGGCCGTTTGCTGGCCGAACCGCTTGCCCACCTCGCGGTTGCACTCGCTTTTCAGCAGTTCGCCCGCCTCGGGGTCGAGACCCGCGTCCTCGCGGAGCAGGCGGTCGTTCTCCTCGAGCAGCGGCGGCACCTTCGTCCCGACCTGGTAGGTGTCGAACTCGTAGCCGTGGACCGCCGCCGCGGCCTGATCGGCCCACCAGTCGAACCGCTCGCACTCGTCCTCGCAAACCCAGCACGGATCGTTACGCGGCTCGAAGTCGGTGTCGTCCTCCAGGGCGACCGCGACCCGCAGACTCCCGCCGCGCTCGTCGTTCGAGAGCCCGAAGCTCCTGTCGGCGACCAGCCGGCCGAGGCAGTTGTCACAGACGGGCCCCGTCCCGAGCGCCCGGCGGGCGATCGAAAGCACTGTCATGACAGGAGGATTGCGCCCGCAGGGTAATTCGCTTTCGGAGCGTCGCCACCGTCTCTGTGACCCGCTTCCGGGTCCGTGAGAGTTTTTACCCGCTCTGCTGTATGAGCGACAGTGCGTCCGCGCCTCGACGACGGATCGCTCGCCGAGTCCACCGGGCGGCCGCTGGTCGCGCGCCGCTACCTGGGCGCCTGGCTCGTATTGCTTCTCCCAGCAGTGATTGGCATCGTCAAGTACTACACGTACCCAGACCTCGGTCTGTTCACCTGGCGCGTCGGCGAGTCGACGACTGGTGCGTACATGGGGATCAACTTCCACGTGTACCACGTCGCTGCCGAGCGGGCGCTCGCAGGCCAGCCGTTCTACAGCGTCTCTCCGGACCCGGCAGCACCGTCGTTCGTGTATCTCTACCCGCCGGTCACCGTGGCTGGCTTTCTCCCGTTCGCCGTCATGGACTGGACGACCGGATACCTGGTCTTCACGGCAATCAGTCTCATCGCTGGCGTGGGTGCGTCGGTGGCTACGGTCCGGTACGTCGAGTCGCTCGGGACCCCGCTCGGCTGGGTGGACGTGGCGCTGCTCTGTGCGCTGTTCGTCCTCTCGATCCACGTGACTGCGACTGTCTACTTCGGCAATATCAACCTGCTGCTCGGGTTCGCCTTCGCCGTCGGGTTGCTCGGACTCCGGCGGAATCGGGAGGTGATCGCCGGGCTCGCGTTCGCCATCGCCGCGCTGTTGAAACTGTTTCCGGCCCTGATCGGACTCTGGCTGGTGTGCGACCGCCGGTGGCGTGCTGCCGGCGCCGCGATCGGAGCCGGCAGTGCAGGGCTCCTCGCCGGAGTTCTGCTGTTCGGCGTCGACACGACTGTCCACTTCTTCACGTCGGTCCTCCCCGGTCGGTCCGAGTCGGCAGCGTTTGTTGGTGGCCTGTCCGCAGGGGGATCCTTCTACGTCACCGTGCAACGCCCGCTCTCACACCTCATCTGGTCGCTCTGGCCGGACGCACCCTACGCAGTACTGCCTGCGAGCGCGGCGCTGCTCTGTGGCGCCGTTCTCGCGGTGTTCTACCGGGAGGTCAGTTCGCAGCGCGATCGGCTGTTCGCAGTGTTCGCAACCGTCGTGGTCGCGCTCGTGGCGGTCCCGTCGTTCAGGCTGTACGCGCCGATTCTGTTTCTCCCGCTGGTGGCACTGCTGTACACCTGGACAGGGGGTCCAGGCAGACGGCTGTTTCTCCTCGGTGCCCTCCTGTTCTCTGTCGTCGCCAGACCCCGACACGTACTCCGGGCAGCCGAGTACCTCGGCCCCCTCGAGGGCATCGTTGTGAGCATCGGGCGAGTGGTGACCCTGCAACTGCTCGCCTACGGACTCATGCTCGGCGCCTGTGCCTGGCACCGTCGCAGCTCCAACGGTCGCCCGTCAGACGCGGGCTGATCCTTAAATACGATGGACCCCCTACCACCGTCCACCACGCGAGATGAGCGAAGGGGAACAGAAACTCGTCGACACGGCCGGTGACTACTACTCCGCGCTGTACGTCGACGACGACGTGATCCAGGGCGCCGAGCGCAACCGGGCCGACCTGGACCTCTCCCCGACCGAGCGGCGGGTCGTCATGGCCCTGTATTCGCACGGTTGAACGGCTGAACGTGACGCGTGACTCCACGAAATTACGTCCGACAGTATGACGAAAGGCGGCCCAAACGTTGAAATCCGGTGACCGATTGGGGTAGATATGAACGTTCGGACAGCGGTCGTCCTTGCAGCCGGCGAGGGAACCCGGCTGCGCCCTCTCACCGAGAACCGCCCCAAACCGATGCTCTCCGCGGGGAACCGGCCGATCCTCGAACACGTTCTCGACGCGCTGGTCGACGCGGGAATCGAACGGGTCGTCCTCGTCGTGGGGTACAGACGGACGCGCGTTCAGGAACACTTCGGTCCCGATTACCGCGACGTTCCGATCGAGTACGTAATCCAGGACAAACAGCTCGGCAGCGGCCACGCGCTCCTCGAGGCGCGGGACGCGACCACCGGGCCGCTCGTCGTGGTCAACGGCGACCGCGTCATCGATTCGGGCTCCGTCGAGGAGGTGATCGAGCGGTTCGAATCCGGAGAGGACGAGCCAGTAATGGCCGTCATCGAACGGGAGGACGCCCACCGGTACGGCGGCGTCAGGCTGGCCGGCGGCGAGATCACGCGGCTCGTCGAGAAACCCGATCCTGGCGCGTTCAGGCTCATCAACGCGGGCATCTACGCCTTCGGGGACGCGATCTTCGACGAAATCGCGGCCACGTCGCGGGAGAGTGGCGAACTCGCGCTGACGGACACCATCGGCCGACTGATGGAGGAGGGACGGGTCGCGGGCGTCAAGATCGAAGGGGTTTGGGTCGACGCCACGTATCCGTGGGATCTCCTCGAGGTGACCTCCGAGGTGCTCGCGACTGGCCGTGTGTCCGAACCGCCCCGCGAGGACGGAGTCTGGGTCGCCGAAAGCGCGGCCGTCCACGCGGACGCCACGCTCCGCCCGCCGGTGGCGATCGGCGCAGACTGCGTCGTCGGTCCCGGGTCGGTGATCGGGCCCGAAGTCGCGGTCGGCGAAAGCACGACGATCGGGGCGAACGTCACGCTCGAAGGCTCCGTCGTCGACCCGGACTCGCGGCTCGATCACGGGTCGACGATCGTCGACGCAGTGTTCGGCCAGGACGTCCATCTGAAAGCTGACGCGACCATCCCCGGCGGCCCCGCCGACGTCCGCGTCGACCAGGAGGTGTTCGAGGATCAGCGACTCGGGGCAGTACTGGCCGACAGAGTCGGCGTCGGCGGCGGCGTCACGTTCCAGCCGGGCTCTCTCGTGGGCTCTGGGGCACGGATCGGTGACGGGGCCGTCGTCCGCGGCCACGTCGCCAGCGGCGCGGAGGTGGTGCGCTGATGTGTGGCATCATCGGCTGTGTCAACCGCGGCGAGCGGACGCTGGAGACGCTGGTCGACGGGCTCGAACGGCTGGAGTACCGCGGGTACGACTCTTCGGGCGTCAGCCTGCTGGGCGAGGAGCTGTCCGTCACCAAGACTGCCGGCAAGATCGCGGATCTCCGTGCGGCGCTGGAAGAGCGCCCGCTGGACGGCCGGCTCGGCGTCGGCCACACCCGCTGGAGCACGCACGGGCCGCCGACGGACGAAAATGCCCACCCGCATCTGGACTGCAGCGGGGAGGTGGCAGTCGTCCACAACGGGATCATCGAGAACTACCAGGGCCTCCGTGACGAACTCGCAGGCGACGGCCACACGTTCACGAGCGACACCGACACCGAGGTCGTCCCTCACCTGATCGAGCGTGCACTCGGCCGTGGTGCCTCGCCCGAAGCTGCGTTCCGCGACGCCATTGCACAGCTCGAGGGAAGTTACGCCATCGCGGCCGTGGTCGGCGACGAAGAGGCGATCTTCGCGGCCCGCAGTGACTCGCCGCTGGTGATCGGCGTCGGTAAGGAGTGTGCGGAGGGTGACCGCGAGTATTTCCTGGCGAGCGACGTCCCCGCATTCAGGGAGTACACGGGCAAGGTCATCTACCTGGATGACGGCGAGTTCGCCCGGCTGGAGTCGGAACTGGCGGTGACTGACAGCGACGGCCAGCCAGTCGAGAAGACCGTCAACACCGTCGAGTGGGATGCCGAGGAAACCGGCAAGAGCGGGTACGACCATTTCATGCTGAAGGAGATCCACGAGCAGCCACGTGCGCTGCGGCAGTGTCTCAGCGGTCGCGCAGACGAACTCGCTGGGACAGTGGAGCTCGAGGAGGTCGACGACGTCTCGCCGAGCAGCGTCCATTTCGTCGCGATGGGCACCTCGTACCACGCCGCGCTCTACGGCGTTCACCTGTTCCAGCAGGCAGGGGTACCGGCACAGGCGTTTCACGCCAGCGAGTACGCGACGGTGACGCCGCCGATCGGCGACGCGCTCGTGATCGGCATTACCCAGAGCGGCGAGACGGCGGACACGGTGAGCGCGCTCCGGGAGGCCCGGAGTCGCGGCGCGCGAACGCTCGCAGTCACCAACACGGTCGGATCGACTGCCGACCGGGAGTGTGACGAAACGCTGTTGATCCAGTCGGGACCGGAGATCGGCGTCGCCGCCTCGAAGACGTTCACGGGCCAGCTCGCGGCACTGAACTTGCTGACGCTGGCGACTGTCGAGTCGGGCCGCACTCGCCGTGACGTCGTACCCGAGCTCCGGGAGCTCCCTGGGCGGGTCCAGTCGATCCTCGACGACTCGAACGCCGAGGAGATCGCAGACGTGTACCACGACTCGCGGTCGTTTTTCTTCATCGGGCGCAGCTACCAGTACCCGGTCGCCCTGGAGGGAGCGCTGAAGCTCAAGGAGATCAGTTACGAGCACGCCGAGGGGTTCTCCGCAGGCGACCTGAAGCACGGCCCGCTCGCGCTCGTCGACGACGACACGCCGGTGTTTGCGATGGTAACCGGCGACGACGAGATCGCCCGGAAGACGGTCGGCAACATCAAGGAAGTCGAGGCCCGTGACGCCCCCGTCGTCGCCGTCACCGACGGGCAGAGCAACGCCGAGCTGTACGCAGATCACGTGCTTCGCATCCCGGAAGCGATCCCCCGCGCCGCTGCCGTGCTCACGAACGTCCAGCTCCAGCTCGTCGCCTACCACGTCGCCGACAATCTCGGGCGATCCATCGACAAACCGCGCAACCTCGCAAAGAGCGTCACCGTCGAGTGACATCCTCCGTACAGTGCCAGGACAGTCCATCGGCTGTGTCATGGCCCGAACAATGGGATTTGGGACGGCATGGCTTAACGACTGTCGACTTGCCGACCCGCGGCGGTCCAGTGAGCAGGATGTTCGACGCCACGGCCGCTCACTCGGCGAGGCGCTCCCTGGCTGCGGCGACGACAACTGGCAGCGTGATCGTGGCGTCAGCGTACACGGACACGTTGCGCGCGGCAGCTTCGAGTTTGCCCCAGGAGCGGGCCTCGTCGAGGGAGGCGCCGGAGAGCCCGCCAGTCTGGGGCGGGTCCATCGTCAACTGGACGGCGTAGTCGTAGGCGTCAGGCGCGACAAGCATCGTCTGGAGCACGTAGTTCTTGGGGACGCCGCCGCCGACCACCATCGCGCCGGCACGGTCGCTTTCGTGTGCGAGATCGTTCAGCGGCGTCATGTCCGCGAGTGCGTCCAGCGAGAACTCCGAGGTCTGGCTGTACATCCAGGCCTGCAGCCCCAGTACGGAGTCCTGGACGGCCGGACAGAACACCGGGACGTCGTTCTCGTACGCCGCGGCGGCGATGCCGGCCGATTCCTCGACTTCCTCGCGTTCGTTGACCTCGCTGTTGGCGCGTCCGAGTTCCTCGGTGAACCGCTGGATGCTCGCGACACCTTCCGCCTCCAACGGCGGGAACACCTCCTCGCGGAGGTGCGACTCGAACAGCGCGAAGTGTTCCTGGGGGAGGTAGACGTTATAGATCCGGTCAACACCCTCCTCGCGGAGCTGTTCGTCGTGGTCGCGCCGGGACTCGTCACCCTCGGGGCTGCGACCGTGGTGGTGTTTGCCGCCGATCGCCTCGATGCTGTCGTGGGTCAGGTTCGCCCCGGTCGTCACGAGCGCGTCGATGTGCCCATCGCGGATGAGGTCTGCGACCAGCTCGCGCATCCCTGCCGGCACCATGGCGCCGGCGAGCCCGAAGAAGTTGGTGACGTCGTCGTTCCGCAGCATCTCCGTGTAGATGTCCACCGCCTCGTGGAGCGTCCGCGCGCCGATGCCGGCCTTGCCGTACTCGGCCACGAGGTCGTCGACGGTCATGTCGCCACCGACGGAGACGTGACCGATCGGATCGTGTCCGAACTCCTCGCGGTGCGGTGGATGGCCGGTGCCATCGCCGTGCTCGCCCTCGTCAGTCATTGGCGGGTATCCGACAGCGATCCCTATCAGGCCGTCGGTTGGCGTCGGGCGCACGGCCCGGTTGGCGTCGACCACCAGCCTCATACGGTCGTGCGTGATTATTTTCAGCACCGGGTCCCAATATCGGCGGTTTCGCGGTCTGAAACGCCCAATGCGTGATTCTATAGCGGTAAAGAGTCACGCACGACCGTATCAGATGATCGGTTCGGCGTTCTCCCGGATGATGAGGTACGCGGGGACGGCTATGACGTTCAGCGCCGGGACCATCGCGAAAAATGCCCAGAACAGCGGTCCGCCGTCCCAGTCCGTTGTCGTCCGGAGGTTCCAGGCATCCATGTACACGGAGGCTGGCAGTATCACGAACGTCGACACGAGCCATAGTAGGAGAAACGGCAGCGTCGAGACGAACGACCCGAGGCCGAAGATGCCCGCGAGCGCGACTAACAGGCTCGGAACCAGGCCCGCGATGATGCCATAGAAGCCGCGTGGATCGCCGCGCGGTTCCTCGTCGGGCAGCACCGGCACGTAGTAGCCGTCCTCGATCGTCAGGAGGATCGTCTCGCCGTGGATATCCGCAAAGCGGTCCATCGGGATGTCGCGCAACGAGAGCAGCCGCGCCAGCCGCGGATCGGTCCCCTGATCGGGCCACTCGAAGTAGACGACGACGGTCTCGTTCTCCGCCTCGAACATCGACAGCTGGAGCGCCAGTACCTCCTCGGTGTCGATCTCGGCAGGGTAGTCGTCAGGGATCTCGCTCGTCGGCACGCGTTCGACAGCGATCGCCTCGCCGCGGCCGCGCATCCCCTCGGCAAGCCCCAGCAGCTCCTGTTCGACCTCGACGAACGACTCCGCCGCGTGGTCGAGTTCTTCCTTTTCCGACTCCGCCTGAGCGTCGTCAGTGGTCGGTTCGGCTGCTCCCTCGCCGGCCGCCTCCCCAACTGGTTCGGTTCGCTCTGACTCAGCCGCCTCGGCTGGCTCCTCGATCGTCGTCGTCGTTTCGGAGCCACCACTACTGGTCGACTCGGTCCCGTCACCGTCCGTGTCGTCGTTGCCCGCCACAGTTCTACGTGTGGTTCAACGTCCGGACAACTAAACGTATCGCTGCGAGCGCCCAGTGCTCAGGCGTTCCTGATACTGTCGGACGTAACTCGAATTGAGAATCAACCACTTCCCCCGTGCCGATACGGGTGCAACGCGTTTACAAGCCGCTGGTGAGAGATTCGAGTATGCTCCTGACGCTCGAGGGGTTAGACGGGAGCGGGAAGAGTAGCTGTATCGACGCCCTCCGGAACGCGTCGGCGGTCCCCGACGACACCGTATTCACCAGGGAGCCGACGGAGTCGTGGTACGGCGAGGCAGTCCGTCGTTCGATCGCCGACGATCAGGCGGACCCGCTCGCCGAGCTATTCCTCTACACGGCCGACCACGCAGCGCACCTCTCGGAGACTGTCCGTCCGGCGCTGGACCGGGGGGATGTCGTCATCTCCGACCGGTACTCGGACTCGCGGTTCGCCTACCAGGGCGCAACGCTCGCCGACGCCTACGAGTTTGCCGATCCGCTCGCGTTCGTCAGGGAGATCCACGAACCGTGGACGCGTCCACCGGACGCGACGATCTATCTCGACATCGACCCGGAAACCGCCGCCGAGCGCAGCGGCGCGACCAACAAGTTCGAAACAGCGTCCTACCTCGAATCGGTCCGGGAGAACTACGAGCGCCTGATCGATCACGAGCGCGAGCGGTTCGTCCGGATCGATACCGCCGAACCGCTGGAGGACGTGGCCGCCCAGGTGATCGACGCCGTCGAAACGCTCCTGTGATCCGCACCGACTCCCCGCGTCTCATACTGGTGGCTGTACGTACGTGAAAACTCGAAGCAGTGCCGTCGTCTGGCGTCGCAGTCGCTGGGTGGGCAGTATCCGAACGAGCGCAACAACGGCGCAACTCACCCGAGCTCACGAGACGCCGGACTCCAGGTTCTCCAGGAGTTTGCCCACGAACAGCCCGAGGCGGGGCGAGATGTCGTCCTCGCTTGCCGGTTCTGCAGGCTGTGCAGCGAGCGTCTCGACGAACCGCTCGGAGTGGGTCATCGCGTTGACGATGTCGACGACGTCCACCGTCAGCCCCTCGTCAGAGGTGTCGAGGTCGGGATGGCGCTGTTTGGCCTCCTCGGAGTAGGTGATCGTCCAGGAGGGGCCGCCGATCGTTGCGAGCACGTCCTCGACGTCACCGACTTCGAGCCGGCCGTCCGGGATACCGACGTAGATGCTCCCATCCTCGACGTCTGTGCCGTACCGATCCATCGTGTCCCCGTTCGCAGCCATCCCCCGTCGGTCTTTCGCCGTTCGAGGGGGATCGACGGGGACTGGAAAAGAGACGGCGTGTTACTCCTTGCGGCGGCTGGTCGCCGGGCGGCCGAGTGCATCCTCGACAGCGTCGACTTTAGCCTGGGCGGACTCGTCGCTCGTCCGCTTGTCGTCGACTTTCAGGAACGTCCCGACGCGGTCGCCGCCGACGGCCTCGTGTGCCGCTGCAGCCGCCTCGAACACGACCGCGACGTCGTCGGCTTCGAGGATCGTTCCCATCGGTGTCGTCTCGTACTCCACCGGGAACTCCTCGAGAGCCGCAACGGCTTTCGCGACTTCGGGCGCCATGCTCCCGTCAGTGGCGGGTGACACCGCCAGGAAGGCTGTTGCTGTCATCGTCTCCGCTACGTCGCTGGGCCACCTAATTCTGTGGTTCGGTCGGGTCCTCCAGCCCGAGCGCCGGCAGGCCGGCCTCGATCTCCTCTCGGCGATCCTCGAGCCACTCGGGGAGGACGAGCCGCTCGCCGAGTTCCGACAGCGGTTCGTCGACTGTGTAGCCCGACTCCCTGGTGGCGAACTCGAAGAGCACGCCCCCGCTGGTCCGGGCGTAGACGGATTCGAACCACTTGCGGTCGATGATCTCGGTCGGGCGCAGCCCGTAGTCCATCAGGAGTTCACGCCACGCTTCCTGCTCGTCCCCGGTCACCTGGAAGGCGACGTGGTGGACGGTGCCCGCACCCGGCTGCCCGCGCGTGTCCTCCGGGAGTTCGAGGATGTCCACGACGTACCCCAGCTCGCCCGATGACTCGTACCGGGTTCTGTCCCCTTCGGTCGCGGTCCGCTCGTACCCCATCGCCTCCAGCAGCGGTGCGGTCGACTCCAGGGAGGCGAGCGACAGCGTCACACCAAAAAAGCCGCGGATCGCGTGCTCGGCCGGGACGGGTCTCTCGTGGGGGTTCCCCGCTGGCGCGTCCTCGCGGGCGACAAGTTCGAGTTTCGTCCCGTCCGGATCGGTGAACGGGACGACGGTGTCGCCGATCCGCTCGCGCGGTTCCTCGGCGTCCACTCCCCGGTCGTCGAGGCGATCGACCCAGTAGTCGACAGAATCGCCGGGGATCAGGAACTGCGTCGTCGAAGCCTGTCCCACGCCGACCTGGCCCTGTCGGGCGTTCGTGTACGGGAAAAACGTCATGCTGGTGCCAGGCGAGCCCTCCCCGTCGGCGTAGAACAGGTGGTAGACCGAGACATCGTCCTGGTTGACGGTCTGCTTGACGAGGCGCAGTCCCAGCGTCCCCGTGTAGAACTCGTAGTTTCGCCCCGGGTCGCTGCCGATCGCTGTGACGTGGTGGATGCCTGGCGTGGGGGTTACCATAACTCACCTACGTTTCAAAGGTGCATAACTGCTGTGGACTCCCCCGGTCCCGCGGCTTCCCTCTGTGACTGCTCCGGTCCCAGTCACCCGACCAGTCGCCGACCGGTCAGTCGTTCGATTTGCGCTTCTGCTCGGGATGATCCGCGACGAACACGCTCGTGTTGTCCGGGATGTCGTCAGTCACCCAGGAGTTCGCGCCGATGCTCACGTGATCGCCGACCGCTATCGGTCCGAGCACGTTGCTTCCAGCGCCGATGACGACGTGGTCCCCGATGTCCGGATGGCGCTTGTAGTCTTTCGCCAGCATCTTGTCGTCGTCTTCGGCCTCCTCGAAGTGCAGCGCCCCCAACGTGACGTTCTGGTAGATCCGGGCCCAGTCGCCGACAGTCGCCGTCTCGCCGATGACGACGCCGGTCCCGTGATCGACGAAGAAGTACTCGCCGATCTCCGCGCCGGGATGGATGTCGATACCCGTCTCAGTCTTCGAGTACTCGGCGAGTTCCCGGGCGTACTCGTACATCTCCTCCTCGTAGAGCGTGTGAGCCACGCGGTGGGTCAGGATGGCGTGAAACCCGGGATACGATCGGATGATCTCGCAGTAGCTCTTCGCCGCCGGGTCGCCCTTGTAGGCGGCTTCGACGTCTTTTTTGAGCGCCCGTCGAATCGATGGCAGCCGATCGAGTGTCCGGTCGACGACGTCAGTCAGGTCCTCCGGAGCCCGATCCGAGTAGGCTGTGATACCCTTGTAGATGGGGACGCCCAGCTCGGTCAGCCGGGCCCGCGTTTCGTCGGGATCGTCCAGCAACTCAATCGCATTCCAGCAGTTGGGAAACAGGAGCTGTTTAAGCAGTGGCAGTTCGTCACAGAGGGAGTCACGGCGCGGATACTCCCGCGAGGAGTCCGTCGGGAACGGCGATTCGTCTGTTCGATATGACTCGACGAGTTCGCGGTGGGCGTCGCCGGTGTACTCGTATCCCATTCCGTAGTGATTGACGCCGTCGAGTAAAGTGAGTTACTGTCATTCCTCGGCGGTGGCAGCGAGTCGTCAGGATTCGTATTCGAGCCAGAGGTACTTCGTAGCGTAGCTCCGGTAGGGCTCCCAGTTGCGAGCCTTCTCAACCATCTCGTCGCGGCTCATCTCGCCGTACACCGCCACCATCCCGCGACGCACTCCGAGGTCACCGATCGGGAACACGTCGTCGCGCCCGAGCACGAACAGGAGGTACATGTCGGCAGTCCAGCGGCCGACGCCTCTGATCTCGGTGAGCGCGTCGATGACTTCCTGCTCGGTAGCATCTGTTAGCCGGTCCGGTGAGATCTCGCCACGCTCGTACGCACTGGCGACGTTTCGGATGTATTCGGCCTTCTGTCCGCCGACGATGGCCGCCAGTTCGTCCCGGTCTGCGTCCAGCACGGCCGCCGGGGAAATCGGTTCCTCGAATACGGAAAACAGGTCCTCGCGGATCGACCTGGCAGCGGCGGTGCTGATGCTCTGATTGACGACCGACACCACGAGTTGCTCGAACGGGTGCTCGGCCGGCGTGACACTCACCGGGCCGTGCGTGGCCACCAGCTCAGCCATCCAGGGATCCGCCTCTAGCACCGTGGCGACGTCTGCGTCCAGTTGCACTGTCATCGTGGCACTCCATTAGCACCAGGGGACCGGATACGTTTCGATCCGTGGGCCGCGCTGGCGCCCCGCCGGCCGCGCCGAGTTGGCAAGGCCTAAACCGTCCACCGCCGGAGGAAGAGGTATGCGAATCGCCGACCGGTACGCTGTCGAGGGCGGGCGCGAGCGGATGACGGTCGTGCCCGAGACCGTCGACGACCTCTGGCACCTCTCGCACGTGATCGAGCCGGGCGACCGGGTCGCGGGGGACACGACCCGCCGGATCCAGCGCAACGACGAGCAGCTCCGGGATACCGGCGGCGAGCGCGAGCACATCTGGGCCGAAATCGCCGTCGAGGACGTCGAGTTCGCCCGCTTCGCCAACCGCCTGCGGGTCGGCGGCGTGATCGAAGACTGCTCCCGGGAGGACCAGCTGGGCCACCACCACACGCTCAACGTCGAGGAGAACGCCGAAATCGAGATCGAGAAACACTTCAAACCGGACCAGCGCGAGCGCCTTGAGGAGGCTGTCGAAGCGACCGACACGCCCGACGTCGCGGTCGCGACCGTCGAGGAGGGGCAGGCCTACGTCCATTCGGTCGCCCAGTACGGCACCGAGGAGCGGGCCTCGATCACCGCCCCCACAGGGAAAGGCGAGTACGCCCGACCTCGGGCTGAGCTGTTCGAGGAACTCACAGCAGTGCTCGGACGGCTCGACGCAGACGCGATCATCCTCGCCGGGCCGGGGTTCACCAAGCGCGATGCGCTCGACTACATCGAGGACAACGCACCCGAACTCGCCGAACGCATCACGACCGTCGACACGAGCAGCGTCGGCGACCGGGGCGTCCACGAGGTACTCAAGCGCGGCGCCGTCGAAGACATACAGCAGCAGACCCGTATCGCCGCCGAGTCCGAACTGATCGACGAACTCATGGAGCGAATCGCGGAGGGTGCGGAGGTGGCGTACGGCCCCGATCAGGTCGCCAAGGCAGCCGACTACGGCGCGATCGAATACCTGCTCGTGCTCGACGAACGCCTCCGGGTCGAGCGCTCCGGCGACGGCGACTGGGACGTCGACGTCGACGACGTTGTCGAGACTACCGAGCAGAAAGGCGGCGAAGTCACCGTCTTCTCCAGCGAGTTCGACCCCGGTCAGCAACTGGCGAACCTCGGCGGCATCGCCGCCCTCCTGCGGTACCGCCTGGACTGATACTGTCGGACGTAACTCTGTGTCACATCGTGACCTCCCCTGGCTGTATTCGCACGGTTGAACGGCTGAACGTGACGCGTGACTCCATGAAATTACGTCCGACAGTATGAAGACCAAACAGTTCCCAGCACCCAAACCGTTAATTCCGGCACTGCGGTACGTCAACACATGACAGTACGGTCGGCAACGGCCGACGACGTCGAGGCGATCAGAACGATCGCACGGGACTCCTGGGAAGTCGATTACCCGGAGATACTGATAGTGATTGTTGTGATTATTTTTGGAGTCGCATCGCATTCTCGGGAGTTTCACGGGCTGACACCGGCGTCTGATGGGTCGACAGCGGTAAAGACTCACAACAATCACTATGAGCCGGGAGACGGTCGACGAGGCGGTCGAGGACTGGTACGGAAAAGAGCGGGTCACCGATGCGATTGAGGACCCGCTGGCGTTCCTGCTCGTCGCCGAACCGGCCGGCAACACGGTCGGTTTCCTCCACGGAGTGCTTGACGGGGAGACCGGCGTGATCCTCCGACTCTATGTCCATCCAGATCATCGGGGGCAGGGAGTGGGGACAGACCTGTTCGTGGCGATCCGGAGGGAGTTCCTCGACCACGATGTCGACCGGATCAGGGCGATGGTCCTCGCAGCGAACGAGCCCGGAAACAGCGTCTATCGACACCTCGGGATGGAGCAGGTCGACAGCGGCGAGACGATCATCGGCGGGGACTCGTTCACCGAACACACGTACGAACTCCCGATCGAAACGTCCTGATCGCGGTGCATCCATACGCAGTCCCCGTCTCTGGCTCTGAAACTAAATAGGAACATACAAACCCCGATCGCTAGTAGCGTCGCCCATGTCAATGATCGAGACACAGGGGTTGACGAAGCGGTACGGGTCAGTTACCGCCGTCGAGAACCTTTCGTTGCGGGTCGACGAGGGGGAGATCTTCGGCTTTCTGGGGCCAAACGGGGCGGGGAAGTCGACGACGATTAACATGCTGCTCGACTTCGCCAAACCGACCTCGGGGAGTGCCCGGGTGTTCGGGATGGACTGCCAGGAGAACGGCAAGCAGATCCGGCGGCGGATCGGCGTCCTCCCGGAGGGGTACGACGTTTATGAGCGACTGACCGGCCGCCAGCACCTGGAGTTCGTCCTCGAGTCGAAAGACGCCAACGAGGACGTCAACGCCCTCCTGAACCGCGTCGGCATCGCCGGCGACGCCGATCGGAAGGCCGGCGACTACTCGAAGGGGATGAAACAGCGCCTCGTACTGGCGATGGCGCTCGTTGGAGATCCCGACCTGCTGATCCTCGACGAACCCACGACGGGGCTAGACCCCAACGGCGCCCGGGAGGTCCGCGAGATCATCCAAGAGGAGAACAATCGCGGCACCACTATCTTCTTCTCCAGTCACATCCTGGAGCAGGTCGAGGCCGTCTGTGATCGCGTGGGGATCCTGCGGGACGGGCAACTGGTTGCCGACGACTCGATCGAGGGCCTGCGCGCCAACGTCGGCGGCGGCGAGACGCTGGTCGTCGAGGGGCAGGGCTTCACCGACGAGGTCGTCCGGAACGTAGAGGCGATGGACGGAGTCGCAGGCGTACAGGTCCGTGCCGGCGGGTCGGAGCTGGCGATCAACTGCGAGGAGGGACTCAACAAGTCCGAGGTGCTTGGGCTGATCGAGGACGCCGGCGCGTCGGTCGCCGACTTCTCGACCGAGGAGGCGTCGCTAGAGGAGCTGTTCGCCTCCTACACGACCGACTACGGGGGTGCGGAGGCATGAGCTGGCAGGCGATCGCCAAGAAGGATCTCCAGGACAGCATCCGCTCGCGGACGCTGTGGGCGACGATCGGGATCTTCCTGGCGCTGATCCTGCTTTTGTCGTGGCTGTTCACCGACGGATCGGGGGAGGGCACGTTCATCGCGGCTGCGGGGTTCACGTTCCTCATCGGTGTCCTGTTTTTCATCCCGATGGCCGGTCTACTGCTCAGCGTGAAGTCGATCGTCCGCGAGCGCAACACCGGGACGATCAACCTGCTGCTCTCGCTGCCGCACACCCGCGGCGAGATGATCGTCGGCAAGTTCGTCGGGCGCTCGGTCGTCATGGTCGTCACCGTCCTGGCCGGCTTTCTGCCCGCGCTGCTGTACATCTTCGTGCAGGTCGACGAGGCCGGATTCACGCAGCTGCTGACGTTCCTGTTCGCACTGAGCGTGTTCGGCGTCATGTGGGTCGGCATCGGGATCGGCCTCTCCGCGCTCGTCAACAGCGAAACGCAGGCGACCATCACCGGTGTCGTCATGTTCGCCGTGCTGATCCTGTGGCCGCTGATCTTCGAACAGGCCGGTATCGAGCTCCCGTCGTTCGCCCAGCGGTTCTGGCTGTTCGTCATCTTCGCCGACCTCTTTTTCCTCCCCGGGAGGATCGCTGACGGCGATTTCACCTTCCCCTCCGTCGTGGAGTTCGACGAAGTGCTCCTTGAGGAACTGAACGACGTCGCAATCTCCGTCGGGCCGCACCTGCAGATGTGGTTCGTGGTCGTCCTGGTTGCATTCTGGATCATCCTTCCTATCGGGATCGGCTACTACCGGTTCAGCACGACCGACCTCTGAGCGAAAGCGGGTCGGAGCGGACTGCACCATGTCGATCGTCACATCGCTGGACAACTGCTAAGACTGTCGGACGTAACTCTGTGTCACATCGTGACACTCTCCTGGCTGTATTCGCACGGGTGAACGGCTGAACGTGACGCGTGACTCCACGAAATTACGTCCGACAGTATAAGACTGTCGCCCCCGAGGTACCAGTATGGACGTCGTCGACCTCGATCACGTCGCAATCAGAGTGTCGGACCTCGACCGGGCGCTGTCGTTCTACTACGACCTGCTGGGCATGGAGATCCGCGACCGGGAGCGCTACGAGGCGGAGGAAGTGCCGTACGTAGCGGTCGTCGCTGGCGGGCGGCACGTCCACCTCGTCCCAACCGACGGGGAGATCGACGTCGGCGGCGAGCACATCTGTTTTCTCCTCCGGTCCTCTGATGTCGGCTCCCGCAAGGAACTTGAGGGCCTGCTCGACCGGCTCCGCGAGGAGGGCGTCGAGGTCGAGGAGGGGGAGCCGTACAAACGCTACGGCGCCTACGGCCGCGCCTGGGCCGCCTACGTCCGGGACCCCGACGGCCGGCGCGTCGAACTCAAAATCCACTGATACTGCCGGACGTGACTATGTTACTCCGAGTGATGCTCATACTGGTGGCTGTGATTCTTTTCCTCACCAGTCGCTGCTCTCTGCGGAGACAGACCCGTTCCGCCTGGATTCTCAATTCGAGTGTTCACGTACGTACAGCCACCAGTATCAGATGCTGAGCGCTATCCGGGTGGTAACGGAATCACGTCCGGCAGTATGAGCACGCGCTCTCCAGCTACTGTTCCTCGACGTGCCGGACCGCGCTCGCGATCCCGCGCGAACTCTCGACCATCTCGGGGCCGGACATCCCGGCCCGCCCGACCGCGAACGCCTTCGGGCCCTCGATGACGACTTCGTCGCCGGGCCGGATCTCCGGCGACGCCGCGACGACGCCCGGCGCGAGCACGGAGCCGTGTGGGACGAACGCGTCGATCTCGACCCGTTTCGTCGGGACGTCGCTCTCGACCCACCGGCGCGCGCCGGCCAGCGTCAGCGAGAGCACGCCGTACCCCGGAACGAGCATCGCGAGCTGTTCGCCGTCACCCGAGAGCGCCCGGAGCTTGGGGTAGACGCTCTCGACCCCCAGGTCGTCGAACAGTTCGTCGCCCGCACCGTCGCCGAACTGGTAGTCCGCAACCGCACGGATCGTGTTATGCTGGCGCTCCCGCTTCGAGTACTTCAGCTCCTGTGAGAGTGTCGACGCGAGGTTCGCGATCGAATCGCCGGCAGTCGGGTGTTCCTCGACGGTGTACTCGAAGTCCAGCCCGAGCGACGACTCGACGCGCTCGCAGATCTCGCGATATCCCTCCTCGGGGACGTGTGCGATGATCCTGGAATAGTCGTTCCGTTCGAGATACGCCTCCAGCACGGTCGCGACGAACTCGATCTCCGTCGCGGACCACCGGCCCGTTACCGCGGTGTCGTACTGCTGTGCCGGGTAGGTGAGTTCGAGTTCCTGCGGGACGACGCCGATCGGCGAGGTCATCGACACCATGTGGGCGCGGTACTGGATCGCGTCGTGGAACTGCCCGTGGCTCTGTGACTCGCTGTAGGGTTTACGCGCCGAACACGGCACGAGCACCAGCGGGTTGTCGAACCGGTTGCGGTACCGGCCCGTCACCCGCTCGGCGTAGCGCTGAATCTCCACCCGCCGGAGCGTGTCTTCGGAGGTGGCGGTGATCTCCGCTTGCCTGACGATCGGCGTCCGCTGTTCGAGGTAGGCGTACTGCTTGTCGAGACCCCGGAACGTCGCAGTCAGCCACTGCTCGTGGCGTGCTTGCCCCTCGACGTAATCCCGGAGACGGCCGTTTCTGATCCGCTCGCGGACGACCCCCAGGGCTGCGCGGAGGGCGTGTTCGTTGTGCGCGGCGCATTCCTCGCGGCCGAACTCAGCGAGTGGTCGCTGGCAGGCCGGGCAGCCACAGGGCAGTTCCGAGAGATCCGAGAGAAAGCGCTCGCCGTCGGTCGTGAGGTACTTGCCCTGGGTGCCCTTGACGGCGGCCCTGTCCGCGTCGAACAGGTCCACACCCGCGTATGCGAGCGTCGCCACGTTCGCGGGCGTCGCGATGCCGGGCAGGTACAGCGCTGTGTCGGCGGGGATCGCCTCGCGCGTCTCGACGACTGCCGAGACCAGCGCCGCGGCGTGACCGTCGAGTTCCTGCGCGTTCGAGAGGACGTAGGCGTCGGTGCCAAGGTCGTCGGCGGTGGCCGGCGAAACGACGGCCGCGCTCGGGAACTCGGCGTCCGGCGGGTCCGGGGCGAACGCTTCGGTGACCTCCTCGGGGGTCCCGCCCGGGAGCGCCCGGTGGGGCAGGACGGTCAGTTCGTCCTCGGAGCCCTCGGGATCCTCCCGCGATTCGACCCACTCGCTGCCCGCGTCGGTCAGTACCTCGTCGACCAGCGCCGGCGTGTGGAGGGGCTCGGCCAGGCGGAGTTCGCCCAGCCGCGCCGCGCTGTCGCGCTCGTGGACCTCGAAGTACTCCGTCATCCCGGCGGTGCACCTCCGCTGGCCTCCTTCGGGGAGCCGCTCCTGTCGTTCATGCAACGTTCTGGGATGTCACCGGATAACTGTTCGTCGGTTCGCTCCGCATTTTCAGTACCTCACAAAGTTCGGTACTGAATCTTCGTTCACATCTATGCCGACAATCGTGTCTGCGTCACTCTTGGTGGCAACTCTGTGGTGTTCGTGAGTGACAGTGACATGAAGTCGCCACTCGTCGTGCTTATAAACGACTTCAGCGGTCCCAACTCGCCATTCGTCATCGCTGAAGGCAGTCCGAAGACGGTCGAAGTGGTCTGGGCTGCCACGAAGCATCCGTTTCGCGTGACAGTCACCATTCATAGTGATTGTTGTGACTCTTTACCGCCGGGTATTCGTCAGACGCCAGTTTCGGGCCGTGAAACCGCCGCTATTGCGACATGGTGCCGAAAATACTCACAACAATCACTATCAGAGCGAAGCAGAGATGCTGAGCGTTTCGCTGGACCACGAGATGACCGTCGTTGATGTCCACCGTCAGCAGCCTGCCGGCGGGACCGAGTGAACAAAATTTCACTAGATCCGACTAGAGAAATATCATTCTCCAAATAAATAAGTGCGGTTCCTCCATATTCTCACGCGGTTATGTCGAACCAAGACCTGATCGATTTCGGCATCTGGCGTGAGATGGACGAAGAACTGGACGGTGCTGTTTATCGCTGGCCAGTGGGGGATTCCCGGTGTCATCTGGATCGGGGAAGGCGCTGGTTTCACCGTCCTCCTGCCGACCGTCTTCCTGTGG
>PXSQ01000021.1:0-14704 GCA_003022725.1 Halobacteriales archaeon SW_7_65_23
ATCGGCTGTGTCATGGCCCGACCAACGGGAGTTGGGACGGCATGGCGTACCTGAATCACGTCTGGCTGTCTATCTGCGGAGACAGACTCTTTCCGCCTGGATTCTCACTTCGAGTTTTCACGTACGTACAGCCACCAGTATCAGCCACCCACCGTAGCGGCAGATGACGCCTCCAGTTACTCCTCCTCGTCCTCCCGCTCGCGCAGTTTCCGGCGCTGGATCTTGCCGGTCGTAGTCGTAGGGAGTTCGTCGACGAACGCGATCTCGCGGGGGTACTCGTACTGCGCCAGGCGGTCGCGGACCCCGTTGCGGATGCGCTCGCGGAGGGCGTCGTCGCCGGTCACGCCGGCGACCGGCTGGACGAACGCCTTGATGATCTCGCCGCGAGTCTCGTGGGGGACGCCGACGACCCCGACCTGCTCGACGTCGGGATCCTCGAGGATCGCGCTCTCGACCTCGCCGGGGCCGACGCGGTAGCCCGCCGTGATGATGACGTCGTCGTCGCGGGCCTTGAACCAGAAATAGCCGTCCTCGTCGCGGTACCCCAGGTCCTCGGTGAGGTGCCACTCGGTCCCGTCGGGACCGGTGACGCTCGCGGCCGCCGTCTTCTCGGGCTTGTTCCAGTACTCTTCGAAGATGACGGGGTCGCCGCCGCGGCGGACGGCGATCATCCCGACCTCGCCGACCTCTTTCTCCTTGCCCGTCTCTTGGTCGACGACGGCGACATCGTGACCGGGGACCGGTTTGCCCATGCTGCCGGCCTGGGCGGGGAACCAGCTCTGGCAGTTCGACACCAGGAGGTTCGCCTCGGTCTGGCCGTACAGTTCGTTGACGGCGACGCCGTCGAGCGTCTCGTCGGCCCAGTCGAGGATCTCCGGCGTGAGTGGTTCGCCGCCGGAACAGATCGCCCGGAGCGCGAGGTCGTACCGCCCGTCCGGGTCGTCGACGTTCATCATCATCCGGATCGCGGTCGGCGGGAGGAACGTCTCGGTGACGCCGTACTCCGCCATGATCTCGAACGCCTCCTCGGGGTCGAACGACCCCATGGGGTAGCCCACGACCGGCCGGCCGTAGTGCCAGGCGGGAAACAGGAGGTCACCCAGCGCGCCGATCCACGCCCAGTCGGCCGGCGTCCAGTACACCGACCGGTCGATCTCGTGCTCGAAGTACATGCAGAACGCCGGGCAGTGCCCCAGCCACAGCCCGTGGGTGTGCAACACGCCCTTCGGCGGCCCGGTCGAGCCGCTGGTGTAGAGGATGAGCGCCGGCGTCTCGTGATCGGTGTCGGCGATGTCGTGCTGGCGTGGCTGCCCGGCGATAGCGTCCGCGAACCGCACTGTGTCGCCCAGTCCGTCGCCGTCACCCCGCCCGTCGGCGTCATCCGAACCTTCCCCGTCGACGACGATCACGTGCTCCAGGTCGACCGCGTCGCCCCGAACAGTCTCGACGGTGTCGCGGACGCTCTCGTCGACGACGGCTACGTCGACGTCCGCGTCCGAGAGGCGGTACCCGAGCGCGTCCTCGCCGAACAGTACCGACAGCGGCAGCGAGATGGCGCCGAGTTTCCAGCACGCGAGGTGGGTCAGCGGGTTCGCCGGCTTCTGGGGGACGACGACGCCGACGCGGTCGCCGCGCTCGACGCCGCGCGCTGCGAGCGCGTGCGCGAACTGATTCGACAGCACGTCGAGGTCGTGAAACGTGTACGTCTCCGTTCCCGCCGCGGAGTGCTGGAACAGCGCGACCGACCCGCGCGGATCGTCGTGTTTGCGCAGGCAGTCGGACGCGATGTTGTAGTCGTCGGGAATGTCGGCCCAGGTGAACTCGTCCCGGGCCTGTTCGTAACTGTCGTGATCGAGCCGGATGTCCCACGGCATGTGTGAACAGCCAACAACGCGGAAGGCCTTGTAACCGGACGTTTACATGTTCAGTACCGAGACTGACCGGCGACGACCCGTACGACCGTCACAGCGACTCGTCGGGCGCCAGCGACTGACTCATACTGGTGGCTGTACGTACGTGAAAACTCGAATTGAGAATCCAGGCAAAAAGGGTCTGTATCCGCAGATAGCAGACACTGGTGAGTAAAAGAATTACAGCCACCAGTATCAGCCCCTGACCCGCTCGGCGAGCGACGTGCTGCCGTACTGGTACATGGCTCCCGCTGGGTGCGTGGGACGTATCCAGGTAGCGATTTCCGCTGGTGAAAATCAGGCGGTACCGAACGCTCGGTTCGGCTACTCCTTGTCGACGATTTCCAGGCCGCGGTTGTTGACGGCGCTGGGGTCGAGGCCGACCTCCTCGAGGAACTGCTTGTACTCCCGTTCGCAGCTCTCGGCGTCGCTCTGGCGGTCGGAAGCGTGGTCACACAGCGCAACCAGGTCCTCGGGGACGTCGTTGGTGGCGACGATCCAGTGATTGATGAGGTCCGAGAGCCGCCGAATGGGGCTCGTGAAGTGGCCGTAGATCTCGAAGTTCAGCGCGTGGTGGCCGCCGAACGGGTCGTTCATGTATTTCGCGCGGGGCATTACCTTCATTACGGCCCATTGGATCTTGTCCAGTTGGCGCTCGGGCGCCTGCTCGAGGGTGGCGTTGACCGCCTTTCGCGGCTCGTCCCACTTGTCACCGGGGATCGAGACGCCCTCCAGTTCCTGGATCTCCCGCAGCGCCTCCGACCACTCGTCCGGGCTGGGCTGGGGGTGGACGCGGTACATCGCCTCGACGCCGCGGTCCCACATCAGCTCGTGGGTGACCGCCTTGTTCGCCTTCAGCATGCACTCCTCGATGATCGTGTGCGCGCGGTCCCGGCGCGGGTTGAGCACGAGCGAGCCGTCCTCCTTGCGCTGCTCGTGCATCCGGTCGGCCAGCTCCCAGACCAGCTGTGATTTCTCCGCGAGGTCGACCTCCGGATCTTCGAGGAACTTGTCGGCAGCGTCGGGGTCGTCGAGGATGTTCTCACACTGGGTGTAGGTCAGGCGGGCGTCGCTGCGGATCACCGATTTGTAGATGTCGATCGTCTCGTAGCCCAGGTGCTCCTTGTCGAGGTGCATCTCGACGGTGTGGGCCAGCCGGTCCTCGTGGGGGACCAGCGAGCAGACCGTCTCCGCGAGGATCGGCGGGAGCATGTGGACGGTGTACCCCGGGAGATAGACAGTGTTCGCGCGCGTGCGAGCCTCCTTCCACATCGCGGTGTCGGGCGAGACGTAGTGGGTGACGTCGGCGATGTGGACCCAGAGCACGTACTCCTCGTCGCGCTCCTCGACGGAGAGTGCGTCGTCGAAGTCCTGTGCGTCGACGGGGTCGGTCGTCCACGTCGTGAGGTCGCGCAGATCCTCGCGGTCGTCGATCTCCGCCTGGATCTCGGCGCCGACGTCCTCAGTGCGGGCCCCGGCTTCGTCCATCACCTCGGGCGGGAACTCGTCAGGAATCTCGAACTTCTCGAACAGTTCCTCGCGTTTGTTCGCCAGGTGTCGGGCCATCTCCGCGTCGATCTCGACGGGCCCCTGCCCCTCGGGCGTCCCGGCCGCTGCCTGGTCCGAATCGCTCATACAACGGGCTACGGGGGACCGGTAATTAGTCGTGTCGGCCTGCGACGCTCGCAGCTGGAAAACGGCGGACCGGCGGGTCAGCGTCGAAAGAGAGTGTGGTAACCACCGGGACGCAGGCGGTGTGGACAGGCGCCCTGGCCCGGCGGCGACCTGGACTCGGAGAGAGTGTGGATAGGGCCCGTGTGGGCCCCGGTGGACTCGGAGAGTGGGGAAACTGGGTTGACAGCCGGATAGCGCGAGGAGACACCCACCGGCGTCCCTACCGCTTGTAGTCGTTGCCGAACACGAGCCCGGCGACGTTTGCGGCCAGCAGGCCACCCAGCAGTTCTGGGGACTGCTGGGCGACCCCGACCGCGAGCAGGCTCATGAGGACGAACGGCATGAGAACCGCCGTCCAGAACCCGACGAAGCGAACCGGGAGTTCGGGATCGATCGACTGGAACGCAGCGACTGTCGGCCGCTCTGTGGCGGCAGACTCCGTCTCATACGAGGACACGCTCGACATGGTGGGTCTCCTCACTCATCGCTTGGATAGCTACCATGATATAAGGGGCCGACACCTAGCGCATTTTCGGTTTGTTTTTCGCCGGCTGTCGATCGACCGGTGAACGTTTCACGGGGAGGTCGCGACATTTTACGCATTTTTCGGCACGTTTTATGATCGGTCTAGAGACGCCCAGATAGTTTAAAGCCCACTCTAACACTTTCCGTGATCGGATCGAGGATGGCCGAAACCACCTCGAACGAGGTTCACAGCAGGGTACGGTCAGCCAAATCAGGCCCCGGGTCGGGGAGTGATACTGGCAGCTGTACGTACGTGCAAACTCGAACTGATACTGTCGGACGTAATTTCGTGGAGTCACGCGTCACGTTCAGCCGTTCACCCGTGCGAATACAGCCAGGAGAGTGTCACGATGTGACACAGAGTTACGTCCGACAGTATGAAAATCCAGGCGGAACGGGTCTGTCTCCGCAGATAGCAGAGGACCGAACGGCTCACGATACGACCCGCACAGTTCGAGAGCGGACGACGGGTGGGAGCGGCAGGTCGGGGAACGCAATGCTGACGGTAAACGTGAGTTCGTCGGCGTTCCCGCCGAACACGCCGACCGGAAGCGTCGTCTGGCCGAGGTACGTGTCCTTCGCCGTCATCTCGACGCCGTTGACCGTGACAACGAGGCCGGCGCGCGCGTCGCCGGCGGCCGTCTCGACCGTGATTTCGTGCATCTCGCGCTCGCCGCGGGCGATCGACTCCGGAAAGTCGCCCCAGTCGACGGCGACCGCCGGCAGGTCCCGCGCGCTCTCGCGGACCCGCCCGGCGACGCCGCTGGTGAGGCCGGCGGCGACGAGGTTCTCGACGCTCGCTTCGGCGATGTCGGCCGGCGAGCGGTAGCCCGCAGCCGACAGCGAGCGCGCGCGGCTGGCGCCGACGCCATCGATGGCGGTCAGCCCGACCGCGTCCTCGCTGACGCCGTCCTCGAGGCGGGCCTCGAGCCGGCAGGCGAGGTTCGCGTCCGCAGCGTCGCCGAAGCGGTCGACGATCGCCCGGAGCGCCGCGAGCAGGCGGGCGGCGTTCTGCCGGATGATCCAGGCGTCGCTCCGGAGTTCGGTCGGAGTCGTCCCGCTCATCCCAGCCTTGAGGATCGCGAGCACCTTCCGCGTCCCCGCGCCGAGGTCAGCCGCCTCTTCGCCCAGCACGGCGTCGATCGCATCCTGCTCATCCGAGCGGGCGCTGACGCTGTCGAACTCCCGGGCCGTCGCGACTGCCCGGAGCACGTCGAACGTCGAGAGCTCCTCGCGCTCGGCGAGGTCGGCGAACCCGCGGGCGGTCCCTAGCCGGAGGTAAAACTCCGAAGCGAGACGCCCGAGGGCGGTGGGTTCGATATCCAGCCCATCTTTCTCGACGAACTCCCGGTCGATGAGCCACGACAGCGTGTCGCTGATCCGCTCCCGTAGATCGGCCTCGGCCACCGACCCCGTGCGTTGTGCGCGCACGTAGTAGAACGTCGTCTCCAGCCAGTCCATTGCGTCCTCGACGTCCCGGACGGTCCCAAGTGCGATCTCGGCGTTCAGGTGGACCGCGAGGTCGCTGGCGACCGGATCGTCCCCGCCGCTCCGCTCGGCCGACTCCGCTGGATCGGCGAGCCGCGACTCGATCGTTTTGCCGTCGTCGAGCAGTTCCCGGTAGCGGTTTCGGGAGGATCGATCGCAGATCACCCAGGCGTACCCCCGCTCGTCGTAACCCGGGCGGCCCGCGCGACCCAGCATCTGGAGCACGTCCAGCGGGCTCATCTCGACGTCGCCCTCCAGGGGGTCGTGGTGGGTCGTATCGCGGATGACGACACACCGCGCGGGGAGGTTCACGCCCCAGGCGAGCGTCGATGTCGAGAACAGGACGGTGATCTTCCCGTCCCGGAACCAGTCCTCGACGAGATCCTTGTCGTTGCGTGAGAGGCCGGCGTGGTGGAACCCGACGCCGTCGAGCACGGACTGCCGCAGCGTGTCGTTGTCGAGGTCGTCGGCGGCGGTGTGAAAGTCGTAGTCGCCGCGGACGCCGACGGGGACGTCCCGGCCGGCGGTACTTGTCCGCGAACGCGTTCTCCCCGTGGCTGTACGTCTCGACGGACGCGTCCAGGGGGACCGGGCGGTACGCCTCGCCGAACGAGAACGTCGACTCGGCGGGGGCGTCGAGCCACGCCGCGACGTCATCGACGTTTGGCATCGTCGCCGAAAGCGCGATCACGCGGGGATCACAGAGTCGCCGGAGCCGCGAGATCGTCACTTCGAGGACGCTGCCCCGCTCGTCCGAGTCGAGCAGGTGGACCTCGTCGATGATACAGCAGTCGACGTCGGTCACAAAGGAGTACCGCCGCGAGTCGTACTTCCGGGTCGCGGAGTCAGCCTTCTCGGGAGTCATCACCAGTACGTCCGCCCGCTCGGCTTTTCGAGGGTGTAGTTCCCGCTCGCCGGTGACGACGTACACCTCGTACCCCAGTTCCTCGAACCGGTCCCACTCCCGCTCTTTCTCGTTGGTCAGCGCGCGCAGGGGCGCGAGAAACAGCGCGGTGCCGCCGGGGTCGAGCGTCCGGCAGATGGCGACCTCCGCGATCGCGGTCTTGCCGCTGGCCGTCGGCGCGCTCACGACGACGTTCTCGTCGGTCCCGAGCAACGCCGGCAGCGTCTCTGTCTGCATCGCGTTGAACTCCTCAAACGGAAACGCGTCCGCGAACGACGGAAGCACCTCCTCGACTGGCATGGTCTGTTGCGTGTCGGCGCTGCCTGTCACATCGGGAGGCAGGGAGGAACGTATATAGGCGTTTCTGTCGGCTGCTGCCCCGCGGCTGCCAGGACTCCGCAACGCTCATATTAGCAACTACTGAAATGGGACAGAAACAGGACACCGACGACGGAAACGAAACGACGCGACGAATGTAGAGTTTCGCCGACAACACCGTCTGCGTGCAGTACCTGCAGGTCCGCGGCCTTGTGACCTGATCGTCGCCGGGCTGTCGGCTCACCGGCCGCGCGCAGCAGCGGTACGGCTCCCGTACTACACAGTAGTCAACCAGATGGTACGTATCTGGACATGAAAATCGGGTAAAGTCCGGCAAAATAGAGCCAACTGGACTGCAATCGCGTTGGAGTGACCGAAAGCCGCAAGAACACTCTTAGCATTATAACCGAATCGAGCGACCAGAGGACAGCGAGGGCACGCATGTCTGTATCGAATCCACACTCCCCCACCACTCCCACCGTTCCCGAGAGGCAGCGTCGAGCCCGACCCGCCACCGGCGGCCGTCCGTCGCGACGCGTCTGCCGGCAGTCGCGCTCCCCTGCGGGTCGCAGGCATTCGCCGCGGCCGCCGGAACCGACCGCGGGAGGTGATCGCCGTGTGCGCTGAGACGGGCTCGAAGAAGCAACGACTCGCCCGGTACCTCCGCGAACAGGCGCACACCGGCGAGTACTACTTCAAAAGCAAGTTCATCGCCGACGACCTTGGCCTCTCCCCCAAGGAGATCGGCATCCTGATGTGTCAGCTCCAGGAGTCGGTCCAGGACCTGCACATCGAGAAGTGGTCGAACTCCCGTGCGACGACCTGGCGGGTCGAGGTACAGTGACGACCGACACAGACAGCGATCGCCCTCACTGTCTTCTCTCCTTCCTCTTTCCCGAGCGCCGCCCTCTTCAGCCCGCCGTGGGCCGGCACTGCCACCGCACAGTCGGCATGTGTACCCACGGCACACGAGCGCCGGGCAACGGGGTACTCATACTGTCGGACGTACTTTCGTGAAGATACTCGACACCCAGGGGGGCGTCGCCCGCCGCCATGAAGTCGCTGATCGACGGGTTCTCGGCCGCCGAGGCAAGGATGGCGTCCGCAGAGAGGTGGTCGTTCACGGCGTTTCGCGCCGCTGGAGGCGGTCGGGGGGGCCGACCCTCCACTCGATCGAATCCAGGGTTAACTTCTGGCGCGCGGTTGCTCGGCGACGTCAGCCTTGTTGTTCAGGTAGGCGTTGAACGTCGAGAGGGCAGCGATGATCAGCCCCGAGGCCACCGTACTGAGCAGGAGGGTATCGCTCCCCATGTCGATGACATAGGGGGAGACAGCGGCCCACAGGCCCAGCAGGATGACGAGCGCGGCGACGCCGACGGCGGCGAGGCGGTCCCGGCTCATGCGGACGAAGTTGTAGCCGGCGAGCGCGAAGATCGCCGTCCCCACGAGGGTGTCGTTCCAGACCGCCGTGTCCGTCGATTCGAACAGGAATGGCGAGGCGACGAGCCACAGCCCCACCAGCGCGGCGAGCCCGCTCACCCACTGCATCACCCGCGGGTTCAGCGTGTCACGCGTGCCGGTCCGGTCCCTGTTCGATGTCGGGTCCGATCGCGTGTCGGTCGTGTCCGATCGTGTATCGGTCGTGTCCGGTTGTGGGTCACTCATGTGTGCACTGGCTCTACCACTGACGCGCCAAAAACAACGTTGCTTGCATTTGAGAGCCAGCCCGAAACCGAGTGACAGCGACCGGATATCTCTGAACACCTGCCGGAGAGTAACGTCGCCTTACCCCACCACCAGGGTGGCGAGGCCGACGCCCGCCCTCGACGGCCCGACACTGGACGCGGCCCACCGTCGACGGCTCCGCTCGGCTACCGGGGGAGCCCTTCGAGCTGCCGGCGGCGGAACCGCAGCAGCCGGTACTGTGTCAGGTGCCACGTGACCCCGACGAGGACGGCGGCAAAGGGGATCGACGCGATGAGCGGGAGGTCGTTGACCAGGCTGTTCGCCAGCTGCCCGAGCGCGAGCAGCAGCGGAACGGCCGTCACCAGCGCGTTCCGAACCGGCGCCGTACGGAACATGTCCGTGAGCGTAATCTTGTCCATCTGTCGGGGTAAAAACTCCTTACCGTCCGATGTTTCCGGTCAATTAATACTGTTTCGGAACGGCGCCGCATAGGGGCGGTCGCCCGGCAGTCCCAAGGGCTTTCAGCGTCGCGGCTGGACGGGGGGTATGGAGCGGCGCGCGTTCATGGCGACGGCAGCCGCGACGGCCGCCGCCGGCCTCGCTGGCTGCAGCGGCGACGACGACGGCGACGGGGGGAGCGGGCGATCGACCGAGGAGGCGCTCGACAGCTACCGCGAGCGACTCGACACGCAGCTCGACGTCACGATCCAGGAGCTCTCGCAGTCGGACGGCGTCGTCACGCTCGTCTACGAGTCGACGCACGTCGCCGACACCTCCGAGTGGGGGTACGAGGTCGGGTTCGCCAGCGGCCGCTTCGGCCGGGAGCTCAGCGACGGCTGGGACGCCGACCGCCTCGGCGGGACCGTCACCGGCGCCGACGACCGGACGTTCTCCTGGGAAGTCGACGCCGAGGACGCCCTCGCGTTCGTCGAGGGCGACGTGACCGCAAGCGAGTTCGTCAACCGCATCTTCGACTCGATGTCCGAGGAGTGACCTGATCTTTCTCTGGTGGTTGAGGATTCGTTTCCGACAGTGTATCGCAGAAAGCCCTCGGCCGGTTCCAGTCCCGGGACCCGCGCTGCGCGCCTCGGCCTTCGGCCTGCGGTGCTTAGGGGGTCCGGGTTCCCGGAACCGGCCTCGCCCTTTCAGTCCACCAGGGCGCTGATTGATACGGTCGTGCGTGACTCTTTACCGCCATGGAGTCACACGTTGCGCGTTTCAGCCCGCGAAACCACCGATACTGGGACCAGGTGCTGAAAATACTCACGCACGACCGTATGAGACGGCAGCGAGTTTCTGTCGGCCGATCAGTCGTCATCCTGGCGGACTGAAAGGGCGAGGAAGCGTCGCGGTCGCTGAGCAGGCGCTATCTGAGCGACCGGAGGGAGCGAAGATATCCTGCTCAGCGTGAGCCGCGAGGCGACCGAGGGCTTTCTGCATCACTCCGTTGGCAGTTGCTGTGCCAGAAGTTCACGTCCTACCGCAGGCTTTCTGCGTCGGTGAGCTTCCAGCAGAATCACCGCGCGAACAAACGGATAAGCCGGGAACTTTAGTCGGTGGACACCAACAGTCAGGCAATGAGTAGACGCCGAAAGCCCGAGTGGCTGAAGATGCGGCCGCCGTCGGGCGAGCGTTTCACCGAGATCAAGGAGGCGCTCCGGGATCACGACCTCCACACCGTCTGCGAGGAGGCGTCGTGTCCGAACCTCGGGGAGTGCTGGAGCGGCCGGTCGGGCCCCGGCACCGCGACGTTCATGCTGATGGGCGACCGCTGCTCGCGTGGCTGTAACTTCTGTGACGTCGAAACTGGCGGTATGGAGCCGCTGGATCCGGACGAACCCGCAAACGTCGCAAGCGCCGTCGCCAAGATCGGCCTGGAGTACGTCGTCCTGACGTCGGTCGACCGCGACGACCTCCCCGACCAGGGCGCGGGCCACTTCGCAGAGACGATCCGGGAGATCAAACGGCGCGATCCCTCCATTCTCGTCGAGGTGCTGATCCCGGACTTCCAGGGCGAGGAGCGTCTCGTCCGGAAGATCATCGACGCCGACCCCGACGTGATCGCCCACAACATCGAGACCGTCGAGCGCCTCCAGTGGCCCGTGCGGGACCGCCGGGCGGGCTACGAGCAGTCGCTGTCGGTGCTGCGCCAGGCCGCCCGCGAGGGCGACGCGTACACGAAGACGAGCCTCATGCTCGGCGTCGGCGAGTACGACCACGAGATCTACCAGACGCTGCGGGACCTCCGGGCTGTCGACGTCGACGTCGTCACGCTCGGGCAGTACCTCCAGCCCTCCCGGTCGCACCTCGAAGTGAGCGAGTTCGTCCACCCTGACGCGTTCGACACCTGGAAGCGCGTCGCCGAGGAGGAACTCGGCTTCCGGTACTGCGCCAGCGGCCCGATGGTCCGCTCCTCCTACCGCGCCGGCGAACTGTTCGTCGAGTCGGTGCTCCGGGACGGCGAGAGCGAGGCCGCCGCACGTGAACGCGCGAGGAGTGCGGACTGATTGCTAGTTTGGACTTTCTTGACGGGGTACTGTTCAGGTAAAATCGAGTCAGTTGTAGACAGCATGAAAGCCCCGAGGCGCTCGACTCGGGGGGCTCGCTGTGCGCTTCCCTCGCTCACTCCGTTCGCTCGGTCCAGTGCTTACATCGCCCGCCGTCGTCGAGCACCTCGCCCCTTTCAGTCCCGCCCGGCCTGGACAGCTACTTCGGTCCTTCTCTGAACATCATCCCCAGAACGGCCACCACTACACGCTCGCCTGCTCCACACCGGCGAGGCGCCGGAAGTTCTCGAACAGGCGCTCGCCGGCGACGTCATCGAAGGAGTGTTCGTCTTCGTTCCAGTCGAAATCCGCAACCAGCCGTTCGCGGTACTCGCGGGTAATTTCGGGGTGGAACTGGACGGTCCACAGCGGCGCCGACCGGTGGCGGGTGCCGAAGATCGGATCGTGTTCGGCCGTCGCGATCGTCTCCATCCCCTCCCCGCGCTCGGTGACGGCGTCGCCGTGGAGCGCAACAACGATGGGGGAGACGCCGTCGAACAGCGGGTTGTCGTCGAACGTCACCTCGACGAGCCCGGACGTGAGCCCGACCGCCTCGACGGTCCCGCCCAGCGCCGCGTTGGCGACCTGGTGGCCGAAACAGACGCCCAGCGTCGGCACCTCGCGGTCGACCATCTCCCGAACGATGTTCTCTAGCTCCGGAATCCACTCCCGCTCGCGCTCGTAGACGCCGGCCGTGCTGCCGCTGAGGACGACCGCGTCGGCTGCTTCGGGGTCGAACCGCTCGCCCGCCGAGAACTGGATCTCCCGCGCGTCCGGGAAACACGAGGCGAGCGCATCGCAGTGGTAGCTTTGCTCCGGGTCATGTTCGTTGCGGACCAGGTAGATCGACGGGCTGCTCATGCCTCCACTTATGACCGGACGAGTGAAAACGACGACGGTCGGCCCTGCGGGTACGGCCGGATAGTGCCCCTCCCCGGCCGCGGCGACCCCGCTGCCGCTCAATTTTTCCTCGAAGGAATTATTTCGCTGTCGGGTAAATTTCATGTGGACGCTCGTATAGTTCCGGCGTGAGGGCAGCGGGAGAACTGCGCAGTTTTGCAGTGAAAGCGGCCGACTGGGGGAGCCATTGGGGCTCGTGTTCGGCGGCTGGAACATCCCATCACGAAAACAATATACCACCGGCAAGAGAAGGTTCGCACACATGTCGCCATCAGACAGGTGGTTTTTCTCATGAGCGTACTACAGCGCGATCCGGCGGAGCGGGTACAGGTCCTCGACGAGGACGGACACGTCCGCGCGGACGCGGAGGTGCCCGCGCTCCCGGACGAGACCCTCGTCGAGATGTACCGGGAGATGAAGCTCGCCCGGCACTTCGACCAGCGGGCGGTCAGCCTCCAGCGCCAGGGGCGGATGGGGACGTATCCGCCGCTGTCGGGCCAGGAGGGCGCCCAGGTCGGCAGCGTGCACGCGCTCGATGACGGCGACTGGGTGTTCCCCAGCTACCGCGAGCACGCCACCGGCTACGTGATGGGCTGGCCGCTGTCGCACATCCTGCTGTACTGGATGGGCCACGAGGAAGGCCAGGTCGCGCCCGAAGACGTGAACATGTTCACGCCAGCCGTGCCGATCGCGACGCAGGTCCCCCACGCCACCGGCGCCGCCTGGGCGTCGAAGCTCCAGGAAGAGGAGAAGGCGTTCCTCTGTTACTTCGGCGACGGCGCCACCTCGGAGGGCGACTTCCACGAGGGGCTGAACTTCGCGGGCGCCTTCGACGTGCCCGCGGTGTTTTTCTGTAACAACAACCAGTGGGCGATCTCGGTCCCGCGGGAGCGCCAGACAGCCAGCGCAACGCTGGCCCAGAAGGCCCATGCCTACGGCTTCGAGGGCGTTCAGGTCGACGGGATGGACCCGCTGGCGGTGTACACGGTCACGCGGGAGGCCGTCGAGAAGGCCAAAACCGGCGCGGAGGCCAACGAGGCGATCGGCCACGCGACGCGGCCGACGCTGATCGAGGCCGTCCAGTACCGCTTCGGCGCGCACACGACAGCCGACGACCCCTCGGTGTACCGCGACGAGGAGGAGGTCAAGCGCTGGAAGCAGAAGGACCCGATCCCGCGCATGGAGACGTTCCTGCGCGAGCGGGGGCTGCTGGACGACGAACGCGTTGACGCGATCGAGACCGAGATCGAGGACGAGGTCGCCGAGGCGATCGACATCGCCGAGGAGCACGAGCGGCCCGACCCGGCCGGCATGTTCGAGGACGTGTACGCCGACATGCCAAAGCGCCTGGAGGAACAGCTCGCGTACCTCGAGGAGCTGCGCGACCGACACGGTGACGAAGCCCTACTGGGGGAGTAACCATGAGCCAACAGACACAGGCAACGCAGAGTCTGACGCTGGTACAGGCAGTCCGCGACGGGCTGTACACGGAGATGGAGCGCGACGACAGCGTGGTCGTGATGGGCGAGGACGTCGGCGAGAACGGCGGCGTGTTCCGCGCGACCCAGGGCCTCATCGACGAGTTCGGGGCCGACCGGGTGATCGACACGCCGCTCGCGGAGTCGGGCATCGCCGGGACGGCCATCGGCATGGCCGCCTACGGCATGCGCCCGGTCGCGGAGTTCCAGTTCATGGGGTTCATCTACCCGGCGTTCGACCAGATCGTCAGCCACGCCGCGCGCCTGCGCACCCGGAGCAACGGCCGGTTCAACTGTCCGGCGGTGTTCCGGGCGCCGTACGGCGGCGGGATCCACGCGCCGGAGCACCACTCCGAGTCGACGGAGGCGCTGTTCGCCCACCACCCAGGGCTGAAAGTTGCCATCCCCTCGACGCCGTACGACACGAAGGGGATGTTGATCTCGGCGATCCGCGACCCCGACCCCGTCGTGTTCCTCGAACCGAAGCTGATCTACCGGGCGTTCCGCGAGGACGTCCCCGAGGATGACTACACGGTCGAGCTGGGCGAGGCGGCGGTCCGCCGCGAGGGTGAAGACGTCTCCGTGTTCACGTGGGGGGCGATGACCCGCCCGACGCTCGAAGCCGCCGAGGACCTCGCCGAGGAGGGCATCGACGCCGAGGTGGTCGACCTGCGGACAGTGTCGCCGCTGGACGAGGAGACGATACAGGAGTCGTTCAGAAAGACCGGCCGCGCGGTCGTCGTCCACGAGGCGCCCCGCTCGGGCGGGCTGGCGGCCGAGATCACGGCCACGATCCAGGAGGACGTCCTGCTATACCAGGAGGCGCCGATCAATCGCGTCACCGGGTTCGACGTCCCGTTCCCGCTGTACGCCCTTGAGGAGTACTACCTGCCCGAGGCCGAGCGGATCGAGGACGGTATCAGGGAAACAGTGGAGTTCTGACCATGGTGTTCGAATTCAAGCTACCGGACGTTGGCGAAGGTATCGCTGAGGGAGAAATCGTCGAGTGGCACGTCTCGGCGGGTGACCGCGTCGAGGAAGACCAGGTAATGGCCGACATCGAGACCGACAAGGCCGTCGTCGACCTCCCCGCGCCCGTCACGGGGACGGTCGTCGACCTCTACGCCGAGGAGGGCGAGATAGTACCCGTCGGCACCGTCGTCGCGACCATCGAGGTCGAGGGCGAGGTCCCCGACGAAGAGGTCGAGGAGACCGCCGAACCTGCAGATGAAGCGGCGGAATCCGCCGAGGAACCGGCCGACGCGGCCGGCGACG
>PXSQ01000021.1:14908-33970 GCA_003022725.1 Halobacteriales archaeon SW_7_65_23
GCCGGCGGGGCTGCAGCCGCCCCCCAATCGGCGTCGGCAGCGGCCGCGGGCGAGCGCGAGACTCGCGAGCCCTACACGGGCATCCGGCGGACGATCGGCCAGCAGATGGAGAAGTCGGCGTTCACCGCGCCGCGGGCGGCCCACTACGATCAGGCCGACGTCTCCGCGCTCGTCGAGACCCGCGAGCGGCTGAAAGCGCGCGCCGATGAGCAGGGGATCAAGCTGACGTACATGCCCTTTATCATCAAGGCGATCGTCGCCGCGCTGAAGGAGTACCCCGAACTCAACACGGAACTCGACGAGGACAACGAGGAGATCGTCTACAAGCACTACTACAACATCGGCATCGCCGTCGCGACGGACGCGGGGCTGATGGTGCCGGTGCTGAAAGACGCCGGCAAGAAGGGGATGCTACAGATCGCCTCGGAGGTCAACGAACTGGCCAGCAAGGCGCGCGAGCGGAAGGTCAGCCCCCAGGAGATGCAGGGCGGCACGTTCACGATCACGAACTTCGGCGCGTTCGGCGGGGAGTACGCGCTGCCGATCATCAACCATCCCGAGACGGCGATCCTCGGGCTGGGCACCATCGAGCAGCGCCCCGTCGTCGAAGAGGGCGAGACGACGGAGTCGTCTCGAAATGCGAGCGACACAGCCGCGAGCACCGGCGAGGTGGTCGCCAGGCACACGCTGCCGCTGTCGGTGGCGATCGACCACCGCGTCATCGACGGTGCGGAGGCCGCGCAGTTCTGTAACACGGTCATCGAGTACTTGGAGAACCCCGAACTACTACTGTTAGAATAATGGTTGTTGGAGACGTCACCACTGGCACGGACGTACTGGTCATCGGCGGGGGTCCGGGCGGCTACGTCGCCGCGATACGGGCCGGACAGCTCGACCTCGACGTGACGCTGGTCGAGATGGACGCCTACGGCGGCACCTGCCTGAACCGCGGCTGCATCCCTTCGAAGGCGATGATCTCGGCGACGGACGTCGCCCACCGCGCGGGCGAGGCCGAGGAGATGGGGGTGTTCGCCGACCCCGCTGTCGATCTGCAGGGGATGGTCGACTGGAAGGACAAGCTCGTCGGGAAGCTCACGAAGGGCGTCGAGTCACTGGCCGAGCGCGCCGGCGCGAACCTGATCGAGGGCCGTGCCGAGTTCGCCGGCCCGAACCGCGCCCGCATCGTGCAAGACGCCGAGGGGCAGGGCGCCGAGTCCATCGAGTTCGAGAACGCGATCATCGCGACCGGCAGCCGGCCCATCGAGATCCCGGGCTTCGAGTTCGATGGCGAGCACATCCTCGCTTCGGAGCACGCGCTCTCGCTGTCGTCGGTGCCCGAGAGCCTCGTCGTTGTCGGCGCGGGCTACATCGGGATGGAGCTGGCGACGGTGTACCAGAAGCTGGGCTGTGACGTGACGATCGTCGAGCAGCTCCCGGACGCGATGCCGCCCTACGAGGACGACGTCACCGAGGTCGTCGTCGACCGCGCCGAGGAACTCGGCATCGACTTCCACTTTGGCTACGCGGCCCGCGAGTGGGAGGAGATGGGCGACGGGCTCACCGTCCGCGCCGAGACCGAGGACGGCGAGGTCGCGGAGTTCGGCGCCGAGAACTGTCTCGTCGCCGTCGGCCGCCGGCCGGTCACGGACACGCTCAACCTCGGCGAGACCGACGTCGAGACCGACGACAACGGGTTCATCGGGATCGACGGCCAGGCCCGGACCAGCGCGGACCACATCTTCGCGGTCGGCGACGTCGCCGGCGAGCCGATGCTCGCCCATAAGGCGTTCACGGAGGGCGAGGTCGCCGCCGAGGTGATCGCCGGCGAGCCCTCGGCGCTGGACTACCAGGCGATCCCCGCCGCGGTATTCACTGATCCCGAGATCGGCACCGTCGGCATGACCGAAGCCGAAGCCGAGGAGGCCGGCTTCGACCCCGTCGTCGGCCAGATGCCGCTGCGCGCCTCCGGCCGCGCGCTCTCCTTGAACGAGACCGACGGGTTCGTCCGCGTCGTCGCCGACGGCGACCGCGGGTTCCTGCTGGGCGCCCAGATCGTCGGTCCCGAGGCCTCCGAACTGGTGGCGGAACTCGCCTTGGCGATCGAACTCGGCGCGACCCTGGAGGACGTCGCCGCGACGATCCACGTCCACCCCACACTATCGGAAGCCGTCCACGAGGCCGTCAAGGGCGCCGAGGGCCACTCGATCCACTACTGACCGCCCCCGACTTTCAGTCAAACGACCGTTTGACGTTTCTGAAGACACTTACCTGCTTGCTCACTTCTCTCCGGTATGAACCGACGCTCGGTACTGGCTGCGCTCGCAACGGGCACGGCAGCGCTGGCGGGCTGCGCTGGATACGCCGGACAGCATCGCCACCTACGGACAGCGGGACGAGCAGTTCCTCCTCGCGGAGATCACCGTCGCCGAGGATCTGGCGCCGGCCGACCTCACGCTGACTGCCGGCGGCGAGGAGTACGAGCCACGCGAGTGGATCGGGGAGGGACTCTCGCTGTACCCGTACGGCGACCTGTACTTCGCAACCGAGGGCGAGACCGGCTGGGTGGCGTTCGAGCTGCCCAAGCCGCTCGGCAGTTCGTCGGCGACGCTCGCCTGGCCGGGCGGGAGCGACGACCTGGCGGGCGCCGTCGTCGAGGCGCTGAACCGGGAGCCGACGTCGTTCGACGTGACCGTCGACGCGCCCGAACAGGTCCCGGCCGACTCGCCGGCGACGCTTTCGGTCTCGGTCGCGAACACCGGCGACGCGGCGGGGACGTTCGTCGGCGCGCTCAACCGCACCGGCCCGTCGGTGGCGTACACGCCGGAGACGGCCACAGAACTCACCGTTGAACCCGGCGCGACCGACACCTGGGAGTACAGCTACACGCCCGACCCCGAAGACGCCGGGGCGGCGTTCACCTTCATGTTCGTCTGGCGGGACGGCGACGAACGGCGGGAGATCGGGATCCTCGAACCTGAGGAGTCGGACGGGGAGTCGGGATCGGACTCCTCGTGACCGTATCAGACCGCTTCGGTGCCGCGCTTGTCAGTCCGGATCTGGACCGCATCGTCGATCGGCGAGATGAAGATCTTGCCGTCGCCGGGCTCGCCCGTTGAGGCAGCTTCCTGGATCGCCTCGACGACGTCATCGGTCGGCGTGTCGGCGACGACGCACTCGATTTTGACCTTCTGGTGGAGGTCGACGACGTACTCCTCGCCGCGCCACTGGCCCTTCTTGGCGGGCTGTGAGCCGCGGCCGGAGACGTTCGTGACCGTCAGCGACGGCGCCTCCGCCTCAGCCAGCGACTGTTTGACGTCGCCGAGCTTGTCCGGGCGGACGATGGCGGTGACCATCTCGATCCCGCTGTGGCCGCCGTCGGTCCGCAGGTCGTAGGCCGGTACGCCGCCGTCGGTGGCGACGCTGCTGTCCGTGGCGACGTTGGCCTGCCCGCCGAACTCGGGGTAGGTCTCGACGCCGTGTTCGGAGATGTCCAGCCCGTCACGCTCGTGGTCGGGCGTGACGCGGGCATGGCCGACCGCCTTGAATACGCTCCAGACGATCCCGGTGGCAAACACCGTCCAGATCGCGATAATCGCGACGCCGATTGCCTGTGCGGCGAACGCCTGCGGGATCGAGTCGACAACGCCCGGTGCCGCGACGAACGGGAACAGCAGCGCCCCCAGTACGCCGGCGCTCCCGTGGACCGGGAACACGGCACAGACGTCGTCGATCTTGAGCCGCTTCTCGACGAACTCGAACACGATCGGGAGCTGCGCGCCGGCGAGGAAGCCGACGATCAGCGCGCCCCACCACGCCGTCGTGTCCGGGATCGCGGTGATCCCGACCAGCCCCGCCAGCAGGCCGTTCGCGACGTACAGCGTGTCGACTTTCCCGCTTTGCAGCAGCGCGACGGTGCCCGCACCGATCGCGCCCATCGCCATTGCGATCGTCGTCGTCATCGCGACGCGGCCGAGCGTCGCGGCGTTCGAGACGCCGTCGGAGACGGCGGCCGCTGTCCCGACGTTGAACCCGTACCAGCCGAAGGCGAGGATCAGCGTCCCCAGCACCGCGAACGTCATCGAGTGGCCGGGAACGACGTTGACGCTCCCGTCGCTGTCGTACTTGTCCATCCGCGGACCGAGCATCCAGGCCGCCGTCAGCCCGGCGATGCCGCCCACGCCGTGGACGATCATCCCGCCGGCGAAGTCGTGGAACCCGGTGCCGGCGATGTCGCTGATGTAGGTGCCAGCCCAGGTGATCCCCGTCACGACGGGGTAGATGATCGCCGCCAGCAGGAACGTGTACCCCACGTACGCCCGGAGCTTCGCACGGCCTGCGACGGCCCCCGAGACGATGGTCGCCGCCGTCATCGCGAACACGGCGCCGTACAACCAGCCGATATACTGTCCGCCGGCGTCGATCGTGTCCAGGAAGCCGTTCATCTCGTAAGGGACGGCGAAGCCGTCACCGGCGACGATGCTCTCGACGCCGATGCCGATCAGGAAAAACACCGTCACCCCGACGCTCCACGTCAGGAGGTTCTTCGTTAGCTGGTTCGCCACGTTCTTCGAGCGGACCTGCCCCGACTCCAGCATCGCAAAGCCCGCGTGCATGAAGAAGATCAGGAACGATACCACCAGGATCCACATGTTGTTCATCGCCGTCTCGAACGTTTCCTCGCCGACCTGCAGCAGTATTGCGTCGTACATTCTTTAACGTTTTATTATTTCCGAGTTTGCTCCCTGTTTGTCCACCGATGCGCCCATCCTGAACCGATTCGTAATTCGCTTCACGGTGCATCGTTCTGGAACTTACTTATATAAACGTTGGCTTTACAACCCGGAATATATTACCGTCTCGAAGGACAAACGTCCAATCTTCTAAACGATATTACGGATATAAGGATGTAAAGCGTCCAGAAAGCGGACGAACGCGGAGCGATTTTTTGCGGATTGTCAAGCGCCGCGGGCGACTGTCGGTTGGGTTCACTGCCGAATTCGTTTGCGCGCACTGACAGGTTGGGGGAAGTGAGCGAGACACAGCAGTTGCGACCAGCGATGGTCGGCCGTCTCATACGGATTGTTGTGACTCTTTACTGCCGGGTACTCCTCGTAGTGATTGTTGTGATTATTTTCGGAGTCGCATCGCATTTTTGGGAGCTTCACGGGCTGACACCGGAGTCTGATGGGTCGACAGCGGTAAAGACTCACAGCCACGTTTCCGCGTGGGCGGGCGAGGTGTCCGCGACGGCGGCCAGCAGCTTCGAGTCGTGTTCGCGGAGGTCGCCGACGGTTTCGATGCCGGCCGCGGCCAGTCGGTCGGCGTACGTCGGGCCGACGCCGCGGACGGTTTCGACCGGCGCCTCGCCGTTGCCCGCTGTTCCATCCATCGAGGGTTCATCGTCGTCCGTCCCGGGTGCTGTTTCCCGACGTTCTTCGAGTGACTCGCTGCGGTCGCCGTACCACTCGCAGACGTCGGGCCAGAGGCGGTCGTGGGCCGTGGAGGAGACGGAGATGCCGACGTGCCCGGCGGGGAACTCGATGAGGCGCTCGTCCTCGCTGCCGACGAGGTCGTTGAACGGCGTGCTCGACGCTGCGGGGACGATGTGGTCGTACTGGCCGACAATCTGCAGCACCGGCACCTCGATGTCCCCGAGGACGACCCGCTGGCCGTCGAGCGCGACTGCGTCCTCGACGAGCTGGTTTTGCTTGTACACCTCGGAGACGAACTCGCGGTAGGCCTCGCCGGCGACGTCGACGCCGTCCCAGATCCACTGCTCCATGCGCGCGAAGTTCTCGACGAACGCCTCGTCCTCGATGTTCTCGTACAGCCGGATGTACTTGGTGACGTAGTTCTCGACGGGCTCCATCATCGAGAACCCGACGGCCAGCAACTCGGCGGGCAGGTTTCCGTACGTCTCGACGGCGACCTCGGGATCGTAATGGGTAGCCCACCGTTCGAGGACCCCGCCGGTGCCCTCGAAGGCGATCGGTGTCGCCATCAGTCCCAGTGTTCGGACTCGCTCCTCGAAGAGAGCAGTGTACATGATCGACATCGTGCCGCCCATGCAGTAGCCAAGGAGGTGGACGTCCTCGACGCCTGCCTCCTCGCAGACGGCGTCGACACAGTTGTCCATGTACCGGCAGACGTAGTCCGCGAGGCCCAGGCTGGTGTCGAGGCGGGAGGGGTTGCCCCAGCGGATGAGGTACACCTCGAAGCCGGCGTCGAGCAGCCGGCGGATGACGCTGCGGTCGGGCTGGAGATCCAGGATGTACGGGCGGTTGACCAGCGCGTAGACGATCATAATCGGGGTCCCGTGTGCGCGCTCGTCAGGGTCGTAGCGGTGGAGTTCGAGCTTGTTCTCCTGGTAGACCACCTCGCTGTCGGTGTGGGCGACGTCGGCGGTGAGCAGCGCCACCATCCGGTCGAGGCCCACGTCGGTTTTCTCGACCAGTTCGGCCGCGAGTTCGACCAGCCGGGTCTGGGCGTCGATCGACGCCGTCAGCCCGCTGGTGTTCACGCCGGCCACCCCCGGCACGTGGCGCGCTCGATCCCCTGGGCCGTCCATACACACCGGTTGCAGAGGAGGCACAATAGTAGTGGCTGATTATTGACTCAGTCGGAGAAACGACTGCTCCGAAGCAATTCATTCACACAAGGGATTTAATAAATTACTCCGAGCAAGTATCGACGAAGTTACGGAGGATCCGCAGGCCCGTCTCACCTGACTTCTCGGGGTGGAACTGGGTGCCGAAGACGTTGCCAGTCTCGTTGGCGACGACGCTAGCGAAGTCGACGCCGTAGTCGGTGGTGGCGACGACCGTGTCGTCGTCTTCGGGGTCGGCGTAGTAGGAGTGGACGAAGTAGGCGTATTCGCCGTCGACGCCCTCGATGAGGGGGTGGTCGCGCTCGATCGACAGCTGGTTCCAGCCCATCTGCGGGACCTTCACGGAGTTAGGGAAGCGGAGGTTGGTGCCGGGGATGAGGTCAAGTCCCTCGGCGTCACCCTCGCCGTCGCGTTTGGCCTCCTCGCTCGTCGTGAGCAGCATCTGCATCCCCAGGCAGATGCCGAACAACGGGGTGCCGGCTTCGGCTTCCTCGACGAGCGCCTCGCGGAACGGGCCGGCGTTGTCCATCCCCTCGCCGAACGCGCCGACGCCCGGGAGGACGACGCCGTCGGCTGCCGACAGCGCGCCGGGGTCGTCCGTGATCTCCACGCTCGCGCCGGCGCGTTCGAGCCCGCGCGTTACGCTCCGGAGGTTCCCCAGCCCGTAGTCGACGACGGTAATCTCGTTCGCCGTCTGTCGCTGTGTGTTCATGTCCGGTGGTTGGGCTGGCCCGGGTAAGTGTGTTCGGCTCTAAGAACGGTCGGTCCGAAGCAGCGGGGATTACTCGTGGCGGAGTGCCTCGATCGGGTCGACCTTGGCGCCGCGCCAGGCGGGGTACAGCCCCGACAGGACGCCGACGGTAACGCCGATGAAGACGGCGATCACGATCCAGTCGGTCGGGACCACCATCGGCCAGCCGATCAGCGAGACGCCGAGATAGCCAAAGCCCAGCCCCACGAGCACGCCCAGAAGGGCGCCGATGGCGCCGAGGATAATCGACTCGACGAGGAACAGCTGGATCACGTCGCGCTTGCGGGCGCCGACGGCCTTCATCACGCCGATCTCCCGGGTGCGCTCGGTGACGCTGACGATCATGATGTTGGCGATGCCGATCGAGCCGACGATCAGCGAGATGCCGGCGATCCCCCCGATGAACACCGTCAGCTGGTCGATGATGTCGGTCACCTGGTCGATCGCGTCGTCGACAGTCTGGACGGCGATCTCCTGGTCCTCACTCTTCAGCTGGCCCGCGTCGGACTCCTCCTCGAAGTAGGTGACCGCCTCCTCCTTGACGTCGTCGACGGCACCCGCGTTCTCCGCGGCGATGATCAGCGCCGAGTACGCCTGCTCGGTGTCGCCGTCGGGCGTCTGGATCGTCGTGTCGTAGTGCGCGTCGATGCTCACGTACACAGCGGCCTGTGCGTTCCCGACCGGCTCCTCGTCGGTGATGCCCGAGACGGTGAACGTCTCGGCCGGGCTGTTTCTGAAGTTGAGCGTGACCTCGTCGCCGACCTCGATCCCGCCGTTACCGAACTCCGTGGCGGCCTCCGTGAGCACGATCTCCTCACCCGAGGAGAACGGCTCCCCGGCGGCCATATCTGACTTGTCTCGTGGATGAGCTGTGTCGCCTCCAGGTTGGCCTCCGGGGCGACGAAATCAACTCCGTCGATCGTTTCCAGTGCTTCGACGTCCGACTCGGTGTAGATCGCGGCGTCGACGAGCTGGACGCCGAAACCGACGTCCTGCTGGGTGCTGACCCGCATCCCGGGGTCGTCCTCGTCGTCGATGTCGCTGATGATGTTCTGCTCGAACCCGCCGCCCAGCACCATGAACACGACGACCGAGCCGACGCCGATGATGATCCCCAGCGTCGTCAGCGACGACCGGAGTTTGTGGCCGGTGATCGCCCGCCAGCTGATCCGGAAGCTCTCTGTGACCTTCATTGTGATCCCTCCGCGTACGCGCTGTCGCCGACCTGCTCGATCTCCTCGATCCGGCCGTCGACGAGGTGGACGATCCGCTCGGCGTGTTCGGCGATGTGGCGTTCGTGGGTGACCATCAGGATCATCCGACCTGCCTCGTGGAGCTCGGCGAACAGGTCCATGATCTCCGCGCCAGTCCCGGTGTCGAGGTTCCCCGTGGGCTCGTCAGCGAGCACCAGCGAGGGCTCGTTGACCAGCGCGCGGGCGATGGCGACCCGCTGGCGCTGGCCGCCCGACAGCTCCGTCGGTGCGTGATCCAGCCGGTCGCCCAGCCCGACCCGCTCGAGCAGCGTCTCGGCGCGCTCCCGGCGGCCGGTCCCCACTGCGTTGTTGAACACCAGCGGCAGCGTCACGTTCTCCGCCGCGGTCAGACGCGGCATCAGGTTGAACTGCTGGAAGATGAACCCGAGTTCGTTCCCGCGCAGCGTCGCCCGCTCGTTACCGGACAGCGCCGTCACGTCCTGGCCGCCGACGTGGACTGTCCCCTCGTCGGGCGTGTCCAGACAGCCGACCATGTTCATCAGCGTGCTCTTGCCCGACCCGCTGGGCCCCATCACGGCCGTGAACGACCCCTCCGGCAGGTCGAGGGAGACGCCGTCGAGGGCGTAGACCGGCTCGCCGAGGTAGTAGGTCCGCCGGACGTTTCTAAGCGACACGGTTGTGTTCGCCGCTCGATCCTCCGTTTGTGCCGCGTGCTGTGCCGACGTCATTTCACTGCCCCTCCCTGCACAAGGGCGCGGTGCCGTCGTGGCTGCTATCTTTTCCGAACGCGGTACTGTCGCGTCTGCTGTCCGATACGATACTGCTCCCACCGAGGTGTGTGCTCATGCGTAGTTGAACCCACGAACTCCATCCCCTAGTAAGCCGGTGCTAACTACCCAGACGCGGCTGCTGGACGCACTCTAGCTATCTAGACGTCAGTCGTCACGGCCCCGCGAGAGGAGGACGATGCCGGCTCCCCCACGAGCCGCTGGATCCCGGGCCGGGTGAGACGAAATAACAGCGGAACCCCACGACTTCAGTCGTGGGTCCAAGCGGTAGGCCTAGCCCAACAGTCCACCGACTATTACCCGGTCGGGGTCTCCAAGTCGTCGGCGGCGTGGATAAGCATTCCACGCCACGTCAACCCGTGAAGTGACGATGAAGCGTTCCAACACCTTCGACGTAGTACCCCGTTCGCCGACGGACGGGGAGCTACTGTCTCGCGTGTTGGACGCTTCGGCGTCGCTGTGGAACGAACTCACCTACGAGCGCCGACAGCGGTTCTTCGGCGAACTCGACGGGAGTGTTTGGGACGCGCCACGCGTCCACGACACCTACAAGGGCGTGCTCGGTTCGGCCGCCGCGAAGGAAATGAAGCGCAAGAACGACGAAGCGTGGCGGTCGTTCTTCGCGGCGAAAGAAGCTGGCGAACCCGCAGGACCGCCGGGATACTGGGGCAACGAGGAGGACGGCCGCGACCTCCGGTGGTACGGCCGATGCGACCAGTACACCCTCGAAATCGGAGAACGGTCCCGGTTGGAGATCCCGGTCGGCAAAGACCTCAAGGACGAGTTCGGACTCGGCCACGCCGAACGGGTTCGTCTCGAAGTGCGCGGCCGTCCCAAGTGGGACGGGAAACCCGGCCGGCTGGAACTGTACTACGACGAGTTGGACGACCGATACAGAGCCATTCAGCCTGTCACAGTAGACAATTCTCGGCAGGATTCACCACTGGCGGACGAAACCGCCGCTCTCGACATCGGTGCGAACAACATCGTCGCCTGTACAACCACGACCGGCCAGCAGTATCTGTACGAAGGACGCGACCTGTTCGAGGGGTTCCGCGAGACGACCCGCCGAATCGCGGACCACCAATTGAAGGTCAAGCGCGAAGAGGGGCGGTACACGTCGAAGCAGATTCAACGGCTGTACCGCCGACGGACGCGACGGCGCGACCACGCCATGAACGCGCTCGCCCGCGACCTGATGGAGCGGCTGTACGAAGAGGGCGTTTCGACGGTGTACGTCGGCGATCTCACGGACGTGCTGGAAACGCAGTGGTCGGTCGAAACGAACGCGAAGACACACAACTTCTGGGCGTTCCGCGCGTTCATCGACCGGCTGGCGTACACCGCCGAAGAGTTCGGTATCACCGTTCACCTGCGCTCGGAAGCGTGGACCTCTCAAGAGTGTCCGCAGTGCAGTTCGACCGAGGATACGACTCGGCACCAGGACACGCTCACCTGTTCGTGTGGCTTCGAGGGTCACGCGGACCTCACCGCGTCGGAGACATTCCTCCGACGCAACGAAGCAGACGTACCACGGCCGATGGCACGGCCCGTATGCCTCAAGTGGGACGACCACGACTGGTCGGGGACACCATACCCTCACGTCGACGGGTCGGGGTTTCATGTTCACGACCGACAGCAGGCCGTCGAGACGGCGCGCGAGCGGCTCCCGTCGGTCCGCAAGACGCCCGAGCAGTGATCAGAAGATAATTCTTAAGTCAAGCGCTGAAGTAGACCGGGGTGCGGGTTGGTGATCTAGCCCGGTCATGATACCTCCTTCACACGGAGGATGTCGGCGGTTCGAATCCGCCCCAACCCATTTCTGCTGGCGCCTGCGACGAACTGAGTGAGTCGCCAGCGCCAGCTGTCTGGTCATGCGGATTCGAAGCAGGGAACGGAGCGAAGCGAAGTGACCGAGGTTCGAATCCGCCCCAACCCACTCTCTTATACCGGTTTCCACCGAAGAGCCTGAGCGTCGGCTGGCCGACCTCTCAGCGCGCTGGGAGGAGCTGTCGCAGCGCCGGGCCGTCTAGGTCGATCGTGATCGTCACGCCGTCCTCATAGTGATTGTTGCGACTCTTTACCGCCGGGGAGTCACAATTTGTGGGGCTCAGACCGCGAACCAACCGTTCACGTGACGTGATCACGAAAATAATCGCAACAATCACTATTAGTGGCCTGCAGCGTCGCATGGGGCTCGTGCTCGCTCAGGGGCGTGTGCTCGGGTGTCTTGACACAAAGATCCGCCGTGACCTGGTCGGCGACGTCGTCCCAGTCCTGGACGTTCTCGAAGCCGACGAGTTCGCGACCGAGCTCGCGGGACTCGTAGACCAAGACGCCGCCCGCGACGGGAACGCGCTGGCGGTCGCCGGGGAGCACGGACGTAATCGCCGGTATCAGGCCACCTCACGGGTTCGCGCGCGGATCGAGGACGAACTGACGACCGATGTCGAACTGCTCGCGGAGCACCAACCGGAACTCCTGGACGAGCTCCGCGAGGTCGTCTGTGAGAACGGCGAGAAGTGACGCCGTGGTGACCCGAACCCTTATCTGTGAGACGAGCGTCTCACACATGTATGAGTACGGACACCGACGACGCGGGCGACGAGCGCACGACCAAGATCGACGTTCGCGTCCCGGTCAGCCTCCTGGAGACCATCGACGAGGAGTATGAGCGCCGCGGCTACACCTCGCGATCGGAGGCGATTCGCGACGCGCTCCGGGACTGGGTCGACCCGCCGGCCCAGCTCTCCGCGGAGACGCTCGAGGCGCTCGCGACGAGCCGCGACCAGCGCGAGCAGGGTGAGACGCGGTCGCTCGACGACGTCGCCGACAATCTCGACGTCGATCTCGACGAGTAGGGGCCGGTGGCATGACCGACGTCCAGATCACGCCGCAGGCCGAGGAGCATCTCGAGGGGCTGGATCCCGAAGCGCGCGAGCGGGTGCTGACGAAACTCGACGAGGCCCGCGAGTGGACCGAGCACCGCCTCGACCCACTCTCGGGGTATCCCTACTACAAGCTCCGCGCCGGCGACTACCGGGCGATCCTCACCTGGGATCGCGACGCCGACGTCCTGGTCGTTGAGGCCGTGGGCCACCGCCGGAACGTGTACGATCGGCACCTGCCGCCGTAGGGGCAAGACGCCGACGGAGCTACTTTTCAGTGCTGTCCGTATCGATAGCGTCGACCAACCCATCCCTCAGATTTGCCTCCAGATCGTCACGATCCAGCGCACCTTTTGAATACGCCAATCGCATTTCGGATAAAGTCAGGTCTCTGTCACCTTCGAGGAACCGTTCAGCGATTGTCTCTGGTCTGAGGGCATTCGGTCCTGACATTTCCACGTGGAATTCAAATTTGTCAAGTTCCCGATGTCTTTCCCTCGCCGCATTGGAAAGTGCGGTTTCCAAGATATCGTCGAATTCACCGACATTACCCTCTTCAACTACGAGAAATAGGAATGCCAACAGATTCGAAATGCCCTCTCGGAAGTATGCCCGTTCAGTTTCTTCTGATGATGCGTTAGGATTAACGACTTCCGTGACCGGCAGAGGCCTGAAAAACTCTTCCAGTTCATCGTTGCCAGGATCTTTTTCCCACGCTCTGGCGATTATTCTCCGATCCTCGCGGGAGAGTTCCATAAGTAGCGGGCCGTCACTTCGCAAACCAGTGTATATTCGGTTTCGCATTCGCCGGCGAACCCGGTCCCCATGCGATACCGTCCCGCCTGTGAGTAACTTGCGATGCGTATCTGTCAGTAGTGACGCCGGCTGGTCAGACATCTATGAGATTTCTTGTCCGGACAAGACATTAAAGTTAATGGACGAAGTAGAGGGGTGTATGCCGTCCGCGTCCGGCGAAATTGCGACTGTCACCATCGAACAGTCGACACATCAGCAGCTCAAGGATATCCGTCCGTTAGCACGGTCGGCCGGCCGTCGACGAACGCCGTCCGCGCCTGGATGTACCAGGCGACTGTTCCGTGTCTCCACACGGACTGTCCCCACGGCCGCAAGCGCGAGACCTGCGAGTTCCTTGAGGACTCGTACAACAACGCCAGCAAGTGCCCGTCGAGCCGGTCGCCCCACCAAGTCCGGACGGGGTCGATCACTTGGCAGCGCAACTGCGGCGTGCCCGCCGACGTCGTCTCGCGCCGGGTCAACTCCTCGGTGCGCGTGATCGAGGAGCACTACGACAAGCCCGACGAGGTCGAAGAGATGGAGAAGCGTCGCCGCCAGTACATCGATCGCCTGGATATCGACGGACGGGAGGCTGATGAGTCGTGATTTGCTCCTGACGGTGGGCAGCCCGCCGACACCAGCACGACACCGTCCGACCAGCCTGCCAACAAAAGACAGGTTGACGGCGGTGGGCCACCTGCGGACAATCACCGGGAGGACACCTGACCATGTACGAACGCATCCTCGTCCCGACCGACGGCAGCAACGTCGCCCAGTCGGCAGTCGATCACGCGATCGACCTCGCGACGAAGTACGACGCCGAACTCCACGCACTGTACGTCGCCGACACCGACGCGATCGCCTACAGCCTCGGCGCCGAACAGGTCGACCGGATCCGGCAGGGGAACTTCGCTGGAATGACCGAACTCCGCCAGAAGGCCGAGACGGCGACCGGCTACGTCGCCGAACTCGCCGAGGAGCAGGGGGTCGACGTCGTCGAGCACCAAGCCGGCGGCCAGCCCCACGACATGATCGCCGACTACGCCGAGGACCACAACATCGACCTCATCGTGATGGGGAGCCACGGCCGCGCGGGCGTCCGCCGGGCCCTGCTGGGGAGCGTCACCGAGCGGACGCTGCGCTCGACGCACGTTCCCGTCCTCGTGGTGGACGTCCAGGGCACCGAGGAGTAACGGTACTCCCTCTCTCCACTTCGTACGAATGACTCACCGACTGCGACGGGACCGACCGGGAGGCCAACCGCGATGAGTCTCGACGACCGCCTCCGCCAGCACGTCCGCGAGCACAAGTCGGGGATGCTGTACGACCTGATGTTCGCCGTCGTCTGGGTCGGCCTCGTCGCATTTCTATCCGATTTCGTCTCCGTCGGCGCGCCCACGTGGGCGTTCTACACCGGGGTAACCGTCCAGCAGCCGGTCATTACGGAAAATTCGAGGCGTCTTTCAGTGATCCGAACGCCGCCAGCAGTTCGTCCGCGTCGTCGCTCTCTTCTCTGATCGACCGGGATCTGCGCACGCCGGATCGCGTGGATAGATCACTCCAGCAGCGGCCGGGAGGAGTTTGTCACGACGAGCAGGCTGCTCGCTGCCATTGCGACCGCAGCGAACAGCGGGTTGAGCAGGCCAGTGATCGCTAGTGGGATCGCGACGGCGTTGTACAGCAACGCCCAGCCGATGTTCCCTTTGACCCGCCGGTTGGCCGCCGCCGCGAGGTCGAACGTCGTCGACAGCGATCCCAGGTCGTTAGTGACGATGGCGACGTCCGCCGCGTCGGCGGCGAGCGCCGTGCCGCTGCCCAGGGCGATTCCCAGGTCGGCTGCCGCGAGCGCCGGTGCGTCGTTGGTCCCGTCGCCCACCATCACGGTCACCCCGTCACCACCCAGTCGCTCCACTGTCTCGGCTTTCGCCTCCGGGGGCACGCCGGCGAACACGTGATCTACGTCGTCGTGCTCCTCGAACGCGGTCGCCGCACGCCTGTCGTCACCCGTCAGAATCGCCACCTCGACGTCCTCCTCGGCGAGTGATGCGACCGAATCTTCCCACCCCTCACGCGGGTCATCGCCGACCACGGCGATCCCCTCTGCGCTGCCGTCAGCCCCGACGATCACCGGTACGTTGCCGGTCGCACGCGCCTCGTCGGCCATGGCTTCGAGCGGGTCAGGGAGGTCCCAGCCCCGGTCGTCGAACAGCGCCGGATTGCCGACCAGTACCTCGTGGTCGTCGACGGTACCGCTCACGCCGGTCGCGAGGCTCTCGAAGGACGAGACGCGGTCGCTGTCTTCCGACGAGTCCTGGTCACCGCTGGGCCTTTCCTCATTGTCCGACCCACCCTGCTCAGCGACCCCGCCATCGGCCCGCGCCGGTGCTCCGGGTTCCTCCGGGCTGCTTCCGTTCGGCCCGAACTCCTCGCTGATCGCCTCGGCGATCGGATGCGAGGTCCGGTCCTCCAGGAGCGCCGCCCGCTCGAAGGCGTCAGCGGGGCCCTCGCGCTCGATGACCCGCATCTCGCCGGTCGTGAGCGTCCCGGTCTTGTCGAACGCCACGACGTCGACCTCCCTGAGCCGCTCGAAGATCGTCTCGTCGAAGACGACGATCCCCCTCTCCAGCGCCTCGCGGACGCTCGCGGCGATTGCCAGCGGCGTCGCCAGCCCGAGCGCACACGGACAGGAAACGATCAGTACCGTCAGCGCCACCAGCACCGTCTCCCCGACGCTCGCTCCGAGCACGAAGTGTGCGACGCCCACGACGACGGCAAGGACGAGCACGAGCGGCACGAAGATCGTCGCCAGCTTGTCGGCGAGTTGCTGGATCCCGTGGGTGGCGCTCTGGAGGTTCCATACCACGTCCGTGAGCCGCTGGGCGCTGCTTTCGGCGCCGTCGCCGACAGTTACGACTAGCGAGCCTCCCTGCAGAAGCGATCCGCCGACGGCCTGATCGCCCTGGGTCTTCCCAACCGGCAGCGACTCGCCGGTGACGACCGCTTCGTCGACGGTGCCTTGGCCCTCCGCCACGGTGCCGTCGACGGGAACGCGCTCGCCCTCCCGCACGAGCAGCCTGTCGCCGGTCGCGAGGTCGTCCACGTCGACTGTCTCCGTCGAGCCGTCGGGGCCGTAGCGGCGGGCGGTGTCGACTTGCGCCTCGGTCAGATCCGCCAGTCTGTCGGTGGCGCGGCGCTTGATGTGGTTCTCGTAGTACCCGCCGGCCGTCACCACCAGGATGATGCCGACGCTGACGTCGTAGTAGATGTGCTCGCCGCCAGCGAAGATGGCAACCGTGCTGTACAGCCAGGCGCTCGTGGCCGCAAGCGCCACCAGCAGGTCCATGTTCGGGGCCTGCATACGGGCGCTCACGTACGCCCCTTTCAGGATCGGCGCCCCCGTGTAAAAGAGCACGATACTGGTCAGAAAGCCAGTGACGAGGAAGATGTAACTCGCGGAGGTCGTCGCGAGCATCTCGCTGATCCGGACGGCCGTCGACTCGGGGTAGTATAGCCCACCGTCGAAGTACGTCGGGTAGATGAGGGTGATGTAGTTCAGCATCACCATCATCCCGAAGACGGCGCCGACGACGAGCCGCAGCTGAATCCCGTCCTCTGCCCGCCGCTCGCCCAGCGGATCGTCTCTGGGGTAAGCGCGATACCCGAACCCCGTCAGCTGCTCGCAGAGGTTCTCGGCCGACAGCGACGGTTCGTGGCCGACCCGAACTGTGTCTGTGATGTAGCTCGCGTCCGCGGCGCCGACGCCCTCCCGTTCGGTGGCCTGCACCTCGAGGAACGTCTCGCAGGTCGCACAGTGCATCCCGTCGATCCGCAGGAACGTCGTCTCGTACTCCTCGGGGAGTTCGCCGTCGGCCTCGAACGCCGACCTGATCTCCGCCGGGTCGTCGTCGGGGCCGAGGTCCTCGCGTGCTGCAAGCTCCGCGTGGATCTCCTTGCAGCCGCGACAGCAGAACTGCTCGCCCGCGTCGTTCGTGACGCTTCCCCCCGACAGCGGGAGGTCACAGAGCTCACAGCCCTCGGCAGTGCTGGCCATTCTCGATCCCCAGGTGCGTTGGCCGCCCTAGCTGTTCCGTGGACTATACCCTGTCGGTCGGCGACGTGCGGCGGGCGTTGCACGGTGGACAGCACTCATAGTGATTGCTGTGATTGTTTTCGTGACCACGTCACGTGAACGGGTGGTTCGCGGGCTGAACTCCAGGAACTGTGACTCCCCGGCGGTAAAGAGTCACAGCAATCACTATCACGCCAGCGCGCTGCCGGCGCGGATGATCTGCTCCTCGCCGAACGCGGGGCCCACGAACTGCATCCCGACCGGGAGTCCGTCATCGGTCTCGCCGGCGGGCACGGAGATCGCTGGGAGGTTCGCGAGGTTGATCGGCGTCGTGTTGGCGTCGGCGAGATACATTTTCAGCGGGTCCTCAAGGCTCTCGCCGAGTTCGAACGGCGGGACGGGCATCGTCGGCGAGGCGAGCACGTCTGCTTCGTCGAGGGCCTCGTCGAAGTCCTGTTTGATCCAGGCGCGTGCATCCTGTGCCTTCCTGTAGTACTTGTCGTGATACCCCGCCGAGAGGGCGTACGTGCCCAGGAGAACCCGGCGCTTGACCTCCTCGCCGAACCCTTCATCGCGGGAGCGGGCGAAGCTGTCGTTCCAGTTGCCCTCGTACCCGCCGGAGACGCCGTACCGGACGCCGTCGAACCGCGCGAGGTTCGAGGAGGCTTCGCCCATGGCGATGACGTAGTACGCCTCGACGGCGTGCTCCAGGCTGGGGAGGCTCACCTCGTGGTAGCTCGCACCCGCCGACTCCAGGTCGTCGATGGCGTCCCAGAACGTCTCGACGATGCCTTCGTCGGCGCCGTCGAGCAGTTCCGTCGGAATCCCGATTTCGAGCCCCTCGACGTCGCCGTCGGCAGCCGCGGCGTACTCGTATGTCGCGCCCTGTTCGCGGGCGTCACGGGTCGTCGCGTCGTTCTCGTCGGGGCCGGCGATCACCTCGAGGAGTTCGGCAGCCTCCTCGACAGTCGGCGCCAGCGGCCCGATCTGTTCGAGGCTGTTCGCGTAGGCGATCAGGCCGTACCGCGAGACGAGACCGTACGTGGGTTTGATGCCGACGACGCCACAGAAGGCGGCCGGACACCGGACCGACCCGCCGGTGTCGGTCCCCAGCGCCATGTCGGCGTCGCCAGCCGCGACGACCGCCGCGGACCCCCCGGACGAACCGCCCGGGACGTGTCCCGGCGCTGTCGGGTTCTCGGTCGCGCCGAACGCCGAGGTTTCCGTGGTCGTCCCCATTCCGAACTCGTCCATGTTGGTCTTGCCGGGGATCGCCGCACCGGCGTCGAGGAGCCGCTCGACGACGGTTGCGTCGTACGGCGGCTCGTACTCCGCAAGCATGGCCGACCCGCAGGTGGTGACGACGCCGTCAGTCGAGATGTTGTCCTTGACGGCGACAGTTTTGCCGGCGAGCGGCCCGTCGTCGCCCCCCTCGATCCGCTGTTCGGTAATGTAGCCGTTGTAGCTCATCGTTACGACACCCGCGGGCCCTTGAACTGGCCGTCCTCGGTCTCGGGGGCGTTCTGTAGTGTCTCCTTCTGGGAAAGGCTTTCTTCGACGTCGTCCCCTCGCATGACGTTCGTCAGGTCCGGCTCCGGTTCGACCTCCGGCACCTCGTCGAGCGTCTCGAAGGCGGCAAGAATTTCCCCGAACTGTTCGGCGAAGCGCTCGCGCTCGTGTTCGTTCTCCTCGTGCTCGCTCTCGCGCGCATACCGTCTCGTAGTGGTGTCGGTCATGGTGGAACTCGGGGGGCGGGCAGTTACCCGACAAAACTTCTTCCGTGTATTTATGTTGGGTATGAAGCAACTTAAATGTTGTGTGGAATGCGCCGTCTGCGGCCGGTTTTCGAAACGCTTACCGCCCGTAACCCACTCCTGCCGTTTATGAGTGAACCCGCCGTCGACAGCGAGGAGGTCGAGCACGTCGCGGGGCTGGCTCGGGTGGCCCTCG
>PXSQ01000022.1 GCA_003022725.1 Halobacteriales archaeon SW_7_65_23
TGGACTCGCCGGGATTTGAACCCGGGGCCTCTTCCTTGCGAAGGAAGCGATCTGCCACTGATCTACGAGCCCACGTGGAGTCGTACGGAACGTGGGGACATACCCTCTGCGCGTGAGAGCCGCGACGCGAGGCGGGACCGGGGTCCCGCCGAGCGAGCGGCGGCCAGGTCCCGACCTCGTCGAAACGCGAGCGGCTTCGCCGCGAGCGTTCAGTCTTCAAGCACGATCTCGATGCTGACGTCGTTGGGCACCTGGATCCGCATCAGTTGGCGGAGTGCCCGTTCGTCGGCGTCGATGTCGATGAGGCGCTTGTGGACGCGCATCTCCCAGTGCTCCCAGGTTGCAGTCCCCTCGCCGTCGGGGGACTTGCGCGCCGGGACTTCCAGCGTCTTCGTCGGTAACGGCACCGGGCCCGAGAGCTTGACGCCCGTCTTGTCGGCGATGTCCTGCACCTCGCCGCAGATGCTGTCGAGGTCCTCGGGACTGGTGCCAGCCAGCCTGACGCGTGCCTGCTGCATGTTAGCGCTCGTTGACCGACATGACCTGGCCGGCAGCGATCGTCTGGCCCATGTCGCGGATGGCGAACGAGCCAAGCTCCGGGATCTCGTCGGCCGGCTCGATGCTGAGCGGCTTCTGGGGCCGGACGGTCACCTTCGCGGCGTCGCCGGACTGGATAAAGTCCGGATCCTCCTCGGCGACCTCGCCGGTCGAGGGGTCGATCTTGGCGTCGATGGACTCGATCGTACACGCGACCTGTGCCGTGTGGGCGTGGAACACCGGGGTGTAGCCGGCGGTGATCACGCTCGGGTGCTGCATCACGACGACGCGTGCCTCGAACGTCTCGGCGACGGTCGGCGGGTCCTCTGCGGGCCCACAGATGTCGCCGCGGCGGATGTCGTCCTTGCCGATGCCGCGGACGTTGAACCCGACGTTGTCGCCGGGTTCGGCGCGTGGCACTTCCTCGTGGTGCATCTCGATTGTCTTGACCTCCCCGCCGACGTCGCTGGGCTGGAAGCTCACGTTGTCGCCGGTGTTGAGAGTCCCGGTCTCGACGCGGCCGACCGGGACGGTCCCGATGCCGGAGATGGTGTAGACGTCCTGGATCGGCAGCCGCAGCGGCGCGTCCGTCGGCGGCTCCGGCTCCGGCAGCGAGTTCAGCGCTTCCAGCAGGATCTCGTCGTCGTACCAGCTGGTGTTGTCCGACCGATCAGCGACATTGTCACCCTCGAACGCCGAGACGGGGATGAACTTCGCGTCGTCGACGTTGAACCGCACCTGCTGGAGGAGATCCTCCACTTCGCTGACGACTTCCTTGAACCGGCCCTCCTCGTAGTCGACAAGGTCCATCTTGTTGACGGCGACGATCATCTCGCCGATGCCCAGCGTCCGGGCGAGGAAGACGTGTTCCTGGGTCTGGGGCTGGACGCCGTCGTCGGCGGCGACGACGAGCACGGCGTTGTCGGCCTGGCTCGCGCCCGTGATCATGTTCTTCACGAAGTCGCGGTGGCCCGGACAGTCGACGATGGTGAAGTAGTACTCGTCGGTGTCGAACTCCTGGTGGGCGATGTCGATGGTGACCCCGCGCTCGCGCTCCTCGGCGAGGTTGTCCATCACGTATGCGAACTCGAAGCCGCCCTTGCCTTTCTCTTCTGCTTCTTCCTTGAACTGCTCGATGACGTGCTCCGGCACGTTGCCTGTCTCGTACAGGAGTCGTCCGACCAGCGTGCTCTTCCCGTGGTCTACGTGGCCGATAATGGCCAAATTCTGGTGTGGTTTGTCCTCGCTCATTGTTTCTCACGCGCAGAGGCGCTCTGTCGGAGAGTTTACGCGGTTGTTCATAAAACCATTTCGATACTGGCTGTCGGACAGCAGTTCGCTGTCCGGTGATTTGGCATGCACTGACACGCCAATGGCCCGACGACAACGGAGCCGACTCGGTGGCCGCGATCGAACGTATTCTCTCGTATATATGTCTCTCTCCTAACGTTTGGGGGGGATGGGCCAATCGGCGGCGTGCGACGGTCGTTACTCGCGTTCGACCACGTCGACGCCGGTGATCTCGAAGCGTGTGCCGCCCCCGTCGGCGTCAACGACGTCGACCGCCCAGCCGTGGGCCTCGGCGATCTCCGCGACGATGGACAGCCCGAAGCCCGTTCCGTCCTCGGACGTGGAGTAGCCGCTCTCGAAGACCTGTTCGCGCTCCTCGGCCGGGATGCCGGGGCCGTCGTCGGCGACGTAGAAGCCGCCCGGGAGGTCGCCGACGGTGATCTCGACGCCGTCAGTCGACCCGGGCGGTTCGCCTTCGCTAACGCCCACGCCAGCGGCGCAGTCCCGGGACACCGACTGCTCCGGGGGACCATGCTCCGGAGCGTCCTGACGAGCTTGCGAATCAGGGCTCGTAGAGCCATGCTCCACAGCGTTGCCGAGGAGGTTCGAGAAGAGCTGGCGGAGCCGGGACTGTTCGGCCATGATAGTCCGGTCCGTCCGGAGATCTAGCGACCCGTTCCCGGCGATGTCCTCCCGCCAGCAGGTCTCCACCAGCGCGGCGATGTCGATCGGTTCGGTTCCGTCGACAGTGCCGCCCTCCTGGGCGAGCACCAGCATATCCTCCAGCAGCGTCTCCATCCAACGGAGCGATCGCTCGATCGTGTCGAAGTGGTCCTCCCCGCCAGTATCGCGGGCGATCTCGAGGTGGCCGCGTGCGACCTGCAGGGGGTTGCGCAGGTCGTGGGAGACGATGCTCGCGAACTCGTTGAGGCGGTCGCGCTCCCGTTCCAGTGCACGTTCGCGCTCGCGCAGCGCCGAGATGTCCCGGTAGACGGCGAACGCGCGCGTCACTTCGCCGGTAGCCGGGTCGGTCAGCGGGACCGCCTGCCAGAGGAAGTCCCGCGGCCCGTCGACGGTCATCCGCTCGAGTTCGCCGCTGAAGTACGTCCCCTGCCTGACCCGTTGGCTGACGTTCTCGGCCTCCTCGCGCTGTGACTCGGCGGCGACTACGTCGTCGAGTGGCTTCCCGACGATGCCCTCGCCCGGGGGTTCGAACAGGGTTCGGAACGGTTCGTTGATCTCCGCGATGTGCGGCGTCTCCCCCTTGTACTCGATGAGGGCGATGGCGTCCTGGCTTTTCTCGAACAGCGCCAGGTACTTCGCGCGCTCTCGTTGCAGAGACTGTTCGTACTCCCGGCGCTCGCTGACGTCTCTGACCACGCCGACGCTTCCCCGGAACTCCTCGTCGAAGGGCAACGGCGTGACGTGAATCTCACAGGGGACCCGCTCGCCCTCGCTCGTCTCGACCGTCAGCTCCGTCGTCCGCCGATCGGTGTCGGGGGTCAGAAGCGAGTCGGATATCGCTTGCCCCTGCCCGCTGGCGTCCCCCGTGAGGATCGTCCCGAGTCCCGAACCGAGCAAGGTCGACTCCTCGTAGCCCGTCAGCGCCACGAGCGCGTCGTTGACGAAGGTGAACCGCCCATCGGCGTCGATGGTGAACACCGGGTCACCGGACGCCTGGACCATCGTTTCGTAGCGTTTGAGTTCGCGCTCGCGCCGCTTGCGCGCCGAGATGTCCGTGTAGACCGCGTGGGTGTGTTTGACCTCGTCGGTCCTCGACAGCGCGTGCGGGATCGCCTCCCAGATGAACGTCCGCGGGCCGTCGACGGTGTCACGCTTGAGTTCCCCGCTCACGTGCTCGCCAGTCCTGACCCGGCGGCTGACCTCGACCGCAGGCTCGTAGCGCTCCTCGTTGGCCGGATCGACGACGACATCGTCCAGCGGCCTGTCGAGGACGTTCCCGTCGTCCGGCTCGAACAGCTCCCGGAACGCCGGATTCGCCTCGCGGATGTACGGCGTTGCGCCCTCGTACTCCGTCCAGGCGACCGCGTCGTTCGTGTTCTCGAACAGCGACCGGTACCGGTCCCGGAACTCCTGCAGTTCCCGGCTCACCTCCTCGCGTTCGACCCCGTCGCCGGCGGACGGCGACGCCTCGATTGCCGTCCTGATCCGGTGTGCCATCACCACGTACTGTTCCTCGCCCGTCTCTCTCCTGACGTAGCCGGCCACGCCCGCCGAGAGCGCCCGCCGGGCGAGGTCAGCATCGTCCGCCCCGGCGAACAGAACGAACGGCAGGTCCGGGTACTCCTCCCGGACGGCCCTGAAAAACGCCAGCCCGTCGCCCTCCGGCAGCCGGTACGTGGAGACGAGACAGTCGATCCGCCGGCTCTCCAGTACCTCGAACCCGGCGTCCGCGTCGGGTGCCGTCAGGACGCGGGCTCCCTCCAGGTGCTCTCTCAGGGCTGTCGCAGGCTCGCGACTGCCGGCTTCCCCGCCGACCAGGAGCACGCGGATCCGACCGTGATCCTTCATGTTGCTACTGTTATGTTAACTACAGTATAAAACGTTGATGGGGCAGCTATCAGCCACTATAAATGGGATGGTCCGGGCAGTCACTCGCTGAGCCTCCCGACGTCTGCGAGCACCGCGGAGGCGGTTTCAGGGCCACCGGCGCCGCGGCCGGAGATATTGAGCCGGCCGGCGTGGGCTGTCTCCAGCTGGACGATGTTGCGGGTCCCGCCGACCGCGAGCGTGCCGTGCTCGGGGACGAGGCGCGGGCCGACGCGGACGTCGCCGCCGCTGACCTCCCCGATGAGCCGGATCGTCTGCCCGGCTTCGGTCGCGAGGTCGAGCGCGCTCGCTGGCAGTTCCCGGATCCCGGATACCTCCGCGTCCGCGAGCGTGAACTCCCCGTCGTCTTCCGCGAGCACGTTCGCGACGATGACGCACTTCAGCGCCGCGTCAGTGCCCTCGACGTCGAACGAGGGGTCCGCCTCCGCGACGCCGAGATCCTGTGCTTCGGCGAGCACGTGTTCGTAGGAGAGCCCCTCGGCGGCCATCCGCGAGAGCACGAAGTTCGCGGTGCCGTTGAGCACGCCGCGGACGGCGCTGACGTTGTCCGCGCCGACGTCGGCGATCGTCGAGAGGACGGGGATCGCGCCGCCGACGGTCGCTTCGAAGAGAACGTCCCCCGCGCTCTCCCGTTCGAGCGCGCGGACATCGCCGTATCGCTCGGCGACGGGTCCCTTGTTCGCGAGGACGGCGTGGCGGTCCCGCTCGAGCGCGGTGCGCACGTGCCCGAACCCTGGCTCGGCGTCGCCGAGCGTCGTCGGCGTCGCTTCGACGAGCACGTCGTACGGCCCCTGCAGGACATCGCCGGGCGCGTCGGCACCCACTGTGCCCTCCGATCGCTTTCGCTCCAGCGTGGCGCCCACGTCGACGCCGTCGCCGTCCGCGACTCCGCTGCTGGAGTCGGCCAGTCCGGTGACGGTGTGGCCGTACTCGCCGGCGAGTTCCGCCACGGCGGTGCCGACGGCGCCGGCGCCCACGATTGCGAGTCTCACTCGGCGTCACCCCCGGTGAGCGGCTCGATGACCCGGAGCCCCTTCTCGGCAGCGATCTCGCGGATGTCGGCCAGTACCGTGTCGGTCTCGCCGCTGTGTGTCGCCAGCCCGAGCCGGGCGCTGGACTCGGCCTCGGTCCCTTCCGGTGCCGACAGCGAGAGCGCCTGGACGGACGCGCCCGTGGATCCCTGGATCGTCGAGAGCGTGTTCGAGAGGTCCGTGTCGACGAGGTGGCCGACGAGGATCACGGTCACCTCCTCGCTGTACCGCTCCGCGCCGGCCTGGATGACGGTGATCTCCGCCTCGCGCAGGCCGTCGACGATGGCGTCGAACTGCTCGGGTGTCGCCTCCAGGTCGACTTCGACCGGGATCTGGCCGCGGGGTGTCACGTTGCCCCGTTCGTGGAAGATCGAGAGGAGGTTCCCCCCGTTGTCGGCGATCGGTGCCAGCGCCCGCAACAGTTCGCCCGGCCTGTCGACCAGTTCCAGCCTGATCGTATACGACCGCACGCCGTCGGGCGAGTCACTCATCTGCAACCACCCGCCGCTGACGCAGCTCGTGACGCATTGTTCCCCCCTCGGAGTTCCAGTTATAAGTATCCAGCAGATCGTGGTCAAAGTCACCGCGATGGGTGTCGCACCATCCCCCAATCGGGAAGGTCGTCGGCCACTGCACCTGATACTGTCGGACGTGACTCTGTGGAATGGCAAGACACGTAAACCGGCGTATTCAGACGTTTCAGCACGTTTCCCTGGTGAAAATCTCCACTATAGCCAGACGTGATTCACTCAAGCCATGCCGTCCCAAATCCCGTTGTTCGGCCCATGACACAGCCGGTGGACTGTCCTGGCACTGGACGGAGTCACGTGATTGCCGGCGGTAACGAGTCACAACAATCACTATCACGTCCGACAGTATCACCCCTCAGCGTGGGGGCCCAGCCGGTAGAAGATGACGCCGAGCATGCCGACGAAGCTGACGGCGGCGAACCCGAGGCCGAGCCCGAACCAGAGCCGCGCCTGCTCGTTGGTGGAGCTGCGTCTAGGCCAATCCCGCGATGATCCCCCCGACGACGAAGGCGAGGCCTGACGCCAGAGACGTCAGCATCGACAGGGAGTCGGTTCTCAACGACAGGTCTGTGCTGCTCATACCCCTGGATGAGACTGGGCCCCGATAAAACCTCCCCCGATCAATCACGTCTCGTCGGGCTGCCCCCCGGCTTCGAAAAAGTCCAGCGGCAACCGACGTTCCACGCGGATGAGGTTTTCGTTGTTGATCTCCAGCCGGAGGTCGTCGAGCTGTTCGGCGATGCGGGTGATGTCCTCGTCCTCGGCGCCGACCGCCTTGAGCTGGAGGTTCTTCTGGCCAGTCATCAGCTCCACGACTTCGAGCACCTGGGGGATAGTCGCGGCCTGGGACGCGACCTCCGAGCGATCGCTGATGGCGGCCGTACAGGTGAAATGGAAATACAGTGCCAGGCCTGTGGGATCGTGATCGATAGCCGTGGTGTACCCTGTGATAACACCGGCCTCCTCCAGCCGTTCCATCCTGTTGTGAATCGTGTTGTCCGAGACGCCTACCGCTTCTGCCAGATCCAGCGCCGTGTACCGGGCGTTCTCCTGCAGCAGATTCAGGAGCTTTCTGTCAATGTCGTCTAGCTCGTACTCCATTGACTGTGCTAGGCGCCGGCCACTCATGAATTCTTCGATACTCTACGTCCTCGGTACAGAAAATTTCAACATTCCCAGTCAGGTATCGATATGCCAGAAGTTTCGAAAGAGGCCGGCCCTTACTTATACGGCAACCCACGAATGTTAATATATTTTCCTCATGTGGTGATTGGTTCGATATTCCCTATTTTGGGGGAGATTTAGATACAATATCGAACCTTTTGGGGAAGACTTATATACTAACGGTCCGTTATACAAATGTGAACAACACAGCTAATCCGACGAGAAGTTCGTCAGGGACATTCGAGCGGCGATCACTCAGCACTGAAGTTGTCGGCACCGTCGCCGATGCGGAAGATGAACCGGCAACGGCACTGACGCCACCGCTGGCCAGCGTAATCGACCCCGATGCCCTGGATTCCCTCTTCCAGGTTGGGTCTCACGGCCAGGTCGAGTTCTCCTATCTCGGCTACCAGATCACTGTCGACAGCGCGGGTAACGTCATGCTCGACGAGTAACACCGGGGCGAGTACGACTGCAAACCGCGAACGTGTTGGCAGGGACTTTTCCGCTTCCGTCCCATAACAACAACATGAGTCACCGGGAAACGTGGCTCAGTCTGGAGCAACGCGCAAAGCCACTCGTCCGCGCCGGGATGATCCTCGGCCTCGGCCTCGGCGGTTTCTTCGACGGCATCGTGTTCCACCAGATCCTCCAGTGGCATCACATGGTCTCCGCACACGGCGATCCGAGCGTCGCGGGCGACCTCGAACTGAACGTCCTCGCGGACGCCTCTTTCACGCCGCTACCTACTTTTTCACGATCCTCGGCATTGGCCTGCTGTGGCGAGGGTGGCGCCGGCCCGACGCTCCTCTGGGACGTCTCGTTCCTGGTGTGGGGCGTGCTCTTTATTCTCGGCGGCTACGCCATCGTTCGCACCGACGACGCCGTCCCCTCCGATACGCAGAGAGTGCTCGGCGGTATACGCGGCGAGTGATGACCGTATCAGTCCAGCGATCGGTCGGGATCACCGTGGATGACTGCGTCGAGGAAAAGCCTGCGGAACCACTTCTCGTTGACCGATTCGATGACTCGGGTACTGGGCTCGCCGTCGGTGACGCCGTCCTCGTCGACCATGGTGTACCCCCGTGTCATTCCTTCCCGTTCGTCGACCTCGACGAAGTACGTCCCCTCCCGCTCGACGAGGTCGGGGGCGATGAGTAGCGCCGAGACGAGCGAATCAGGCTGTGTCGTCGCGTCTTTGCCCAGCGTCTCCCGGTTGAACTCCCGGACAGACTCCGTGATTGTCGCGTAGAACTCGGCGTACTCCGACTCGTCGGCCGCCGCCTCGATCTCCGCGAGGGTTTCCGATTCGAACATCGAATCGCGGAGCGTCAGCCCCCAGTCGACGAGCGCTGTATCGAGGTTCCGAATCACGATTTTCGCGGCGTCGGGGTCGACCCAGAAGTTGTACTCCGCGGCTGGCGTGACGTTGCCCAGACAGTTGACGTTCCCACCCATCACCCACACTTCGTCGAGCAACTCGTTCAGGTCCGGTTCGCGCTGGAGCGCCAGCGCGACGTTGGTCAGCGGTGCGATACAGACGAGCGTCAGTTCGCCCGGGTTCTCCCGCGCCAGGTCGACGATGCGGTCGGGTGCGAACCCGTCCCCCGACGGGGCGTCGACGTCTGGGTCCAGCCGCCCGCCGAGGCCACCCTCGCCGTGAACGTACTCCGCTTTCCGGTAGTCTTTCAGCAGCGGCGAGCGGGCACCCTCATAGACTGGGACATCTTCGTGCCCGGCGAGCTGGAGGGTGTATTTCGCGTTTCTCACCTCGTCGTCGAAGTCGACGTTCCCCGCACAGATGGTCACCGCCTCGATGTCGATGCGCTCGGACAGGGCCGCCAGGAGGAGTGCCTGCGTGTCGTCTCCCGCGGTGTCCGTATCGATGATGACTCGTCGTGTGTCCATACCAGTCTTCCTCCGGTGCCGGACGCTTAGGTGTTTTGAGCCCCGTCGACTGGCGACACTCGCATTCCCGGGCTCGTAGTGATTGTTGGGCTCTATTGAATCACTAGACGGCGTCGGGATGGGTGTGAGGATCGAGGGGTTGAGAGCGTGGAGCGGTCAATTTCGATGGTGGAAACCTGTCTGAACGAGATTCGATTACGGACGGCGTTTATATTTCTCTCGGGATAGCTAACTGCTCTCTGGCCCGAAAATGAGAGAGAGAACAGCTGTATCACGTAATTCAGCTGCTGTATGGCGATTCAACAGAGCCCTTTGTAGTAACCGTCGTGATCCGGTGTAAACGAATTGTTTACCTCGAGGTTGACAGGTAGTCCTTCATCTTCTGGGCAGCTCGAAGGGTCTTCTCCGCTCTGGCCTACCCCATCTCCGCACATCCCCTTATTCGGGGGAGTAACGACATATTCTTCTCCTTCAGAGTTTGAATCTATATCCTGATCTGTTATAGATGAAATAGTATCTGTAGAAATAGATCCTCTACCGAAGTTGCTTTAAGAACCTCCTTCTGCAGCGCCCGGATTCTGAATAAACTTTTCCTTCAGATTTCCTGAATCACTTGTATCCTGCTGAGTCGATCCAGTATCATTCACTAAAGCACCGAAGAAGGTTGATGGACCCGAGCTGTCAGGTGAACTACCTCCGGAGAATACCCAGGATGCGTCCTGATCGTAAAGGTATTCGTTCTGATCATCGGTGTATAACGGCTTCTGGCAGACCTGTGTATCTGTTCCAGTGCATTCAGTGGATGGAGGAGACTGAGAGATACCTACAGCTGAAAGCAGTAGTAAAATATTTGCTAATATCAAAAGACGGCTTCTGCGCATTATTAGGAATGTATGTAGCCTTATTTAATAATTATCAGATTGATAGTGTAAATCACAAGAGATCAGTCCCTATTACACCTCCCATCTCCCTTGAAGCAGATGGAAATCTCTCAACAAGTTGATCTTCCTCTCCTACTACGTAGGTTTCTTCTCTATAAAGAGACTCTCTTCCTTCTTCCTGATCTGCACGGAATGAAGGTTCATAGTTGATATCTAAAATTCCTTTTCCATTGTATGGTTGATCGTTAAACGTGCTGGGATCACCGTATTCGCTATTTTTTGTATCATACCCCCATCCAAATGATAGGATAGCATTCTTTCCTTTAGAAGGTAATTGATTAACTAGATGACCTATATAATCCTCAAGTGATTCAGAACCTTCAGCCACATCTATACATTCTCTTAATGCTTCCATCTTACCTATAGCTAGGATTCCTTCTTCATTATCGCTGTACTGGTGGTAATTTACCTCATTGTAGAAGATATCTTTACCTCTATAATTCTCCTCAAAACTTGAACCACCCCAAGCCACCTCCCTAGGTCTGAAATCGTCATCAAGGTCTTCATAATTAATCATAACGATTAATCCGGGATTTTTATCATCTCCTTCTGATGCTATAAGCCCTTGGGCAAACCATTCTACTTGTTTATCATGATTATATCCGGGCACATCCTTAAGCCCATTTTCCGCAGCTTCATCTGCGCCCACAGTTTTCATTCCTTTAGCATCATTCCAGCCGAGAACTGATGTTTCCGGGAATCTGCCTAGAGCATCCATGAGCCTCTGGTTATTTTCTTGGACATCTATCTGTCTTGGTATGATTTCCAGTTGTTCTTGGTATGTTGGTTCTTGGTTTTGTCCAGTGTTTTCTCGTGCTTCGAGTACGTGCTGTCCGAGTTCTTCGAGTCTTGTTGGTTCCTGTAGTGTGAGTTCCTGTGTTTCTCCGTTCGGATTCTGCAGGTACCAGTTCATGGTGGTTGGGTCGATAACTGTTGCATTGATCGGGTAGGTTTCTGCTCTTGGATGCGCTTCATCTCCCAGTTGGTCCGCTCCGAGGACCATTCTGTCCCATATCTCAGGTTCTTCCGGTATCTCGACATCAAGGCTCGGTTCCGGAGTAGAAGTAGGAGTCGGATCCGGAGTAGATGTCTCAGTAGCTTTCTGACCGTTTTCAGGAGTCTGTTCTCCACCTTCATCGCTGGAGCAACCGGCGAGAGCTGCGGCTCCGGCTGAACCAATAGTTATCAAGTATTCTCTGCGGTTTAGCCCGGAATCATCAACCACTGTTTGTTGTCACCAACAAGTCACTATTGTAATGTTGTTTTTATTAAATTTTTGGGTCTGTTCTTTCCGAAGCCTCGTCGAAATGCAGATTAATGCTGCTACAAGTTGTTTTTACAGGTATTCCTCCGGTGTCATCGTTCTCGAGGATCACTTTACCGACTTCTTCCGGGGCATTCATCTACTGCTTGGAAGTTTTCCGGTACTTGGTAGAACGTGAGGCAGTTCCTGGTCTCCTCGTCATACGCCAAAGAGGTCTGATTCAGAGTCACCAAGTGATACGTCCCTGGCTCCTGTAGAGTAAACGAAGTTTTTTTCACGTTGCTCGGCGCAGTCAAAAGCCCTGTAGATCCCCCTTGCGAGACGAAGATCAAAAAACCCCTTCTTCTTCCACCCCTGCAACCCTTGCCTCCACAGATCTAGACCATACAAACTCATTCCGCAGAACAATTGCGTATTCTTTCATCTATGAAGTAAATATATCAAAAAATAACCTATTATAGGATCTATAGGCCAGGATTTATTTTGATGGTGTCCGAGGCAGATCTTCAACAGAATTGATAATATTATCTGTTGTTTCGACACTGAAGAAGTCCACATACTCACAGAATGAACCAACAACTTCTTCAGAAGTCATCTTTATTATTTTGTCCTTATCATGTTCTTCAAATCCTGTCTCAGTGAAAAAGAAAATCTTCTCTTCATCGATTATAATCACTATCGGGACATGCCAGGATTTTACTCCCTTCCAGGCGAGGGGGTGGCATGACAGTTGCCGAACGGACGCGTGAGGCGGTTCGTGCGGAGCCGTTCCTCCACGAAGCGCTGCGTGCGGGCGTCCTGAACTACACAGCGGCTGCACGCTATCTCGGGATCGGAGACGAGGAGGCCGTGGCCGCCGCTCTCCGTCGCTACGAGGCGGAACTCGAACCCAGGACGGCGCCCGGAGACGCTCGCGTCTCGATGAAAAGCGGCGTGGGCCAGGGACAGCCCGCCGAGGCCATCCTGCAGGTTGGCGACGTCGTACTCGTCCCTGGAGCGGGAGCCCTCACCGGCGTACTCGCAACCGGTGAGGTCGAGATACTCGCGCTCCGACGCGTCCTCGGTCGGTGTGAGACTGCCGGGATCGACCTGGTGGCTGCCGGCGCCACCGACGGAACCCTCGTCGTTGCTGTCGACCGGATGGACGGAGCTGACGCGGTGCGGGCGGTCGAGGACGCGCTGGAGTCGTAGGCGGCCGGCTGGCCGGACCGGATAACAAACAGTTAGTGGCCACTGTCCGATGATGGCGTATGGAGATCCGAACAATCGGGGACCTCAGCCCCGGCGAGCGGCGGGCGGTGTTCGACCGCGCGAGCGGCGTCGATGCAGTCAGCGACGACGTGCGGGAGATCATCGAGCGGGTCCGCGAGGCCGGGGACGTCGCACTCAGGGAGTACGCCGAGGAGTTCGACGACGTCTCGGTCGGCAACATCGACGTCACGGACAGAGCGGAACGTGCCGCAGCAGAGGTCGACGACAGGGTGCTGGCAGCGATCGAAGACGCGGCCGCAAACATCCGTGCATTCCACGAGCGACAGCGACCGGAGGACTGGCGCGAGGAGTTCGAGGGGCGCGAACTCGGCCGGCGGTTCCGGCCGCTGGAGAGCGCCGGCGTGTACGCACCCGGCGGGACCGCGACCTACCCATCCAGCGCCCTGATGGGGGTCATTCCCGCCGACGTTGCCGGTGTCGAGCACATCGCAGTCGCCACGCCGCCTGCGGAGACGCTGCCGAAGGCGACGCTCGCGGCGATCCACGTCGCCGGCGCGGACACAGTGTACCAGGTTGGGGGGGCACAGGCGATCGCCGCGCTCGCCTACGGCACGGAGACGGTGTCGAGCTGTGACATCGTCGTCGGCCCCGGGAACAGGTGGGTGACAGCAGCGAAGTCGGCGGTTCGAGGGGACGTTGAGATCGACTTTCTTGCGGGTCCGAGCGAACTGCTCGTCGTAGTCGACGAAACGGCCGACGCCGAACTGGTCGCTGCAGATCTGGTTGCGCAGGCTGAACACGACACCGACGCAGCCGTCGCGGCCGTGACAGCGAACGAGGAACTGGCGGCGGCGGTCACGGAAGCAGTCGACCAGCAGGCGGCCGAACAGCCCCGCGAGGAGGTCATCAGCGGTGCGCTCGACAACGACGCCAGCGGCGTGTTCCTGGCACGCTCGATAAGCGAGGCGACGCTGTTCGCCGAGGAGTACGCTGCAGAGCACCTCTCGATCATGGCCGAAGACGAGGAGTCGTTGCTGGACCGGATCGACAGCGCTGGCTCGGTGTTTCTGGGGCCGTACAGCCCAGTTGCAGCCGGCGACTACGCGAGCGGGCCGAACCACGTGCTGCCGACCGGTGGCGCTGCGCGGCGAGTCGGCGGCCTCTCGGTCGATACGTTTATGCGGTCATCGACAGTTCAGCGGCTCTCGCAGGAATCCCTGGACGCGCTTTCGGAGACGATCACCACGCTCGCTCGGACCGAGGGCCTGGAGGCCCACGCCGAGAGCGTCGAGCGCCGGTTCGATGAGTGACCGTCACTCTCCCGGGACGGGATCGATTGCTTAAATGAGAGGGCGCTCCAAGCCTGTGGTAGTGACGGATCCCATACCGACAGGCTGTGAGCCGATCGACGAGCTCCTCGGCGGCGGGTTCGATCGCGGCGGGGTGACACAGGTGTACGGGCCACCAGCGGCGGGCAAGAGCAACGTGGTGCTGTCGGCGGCCGTCGAGGCCGCTGCGGACGGCCGCTCCTCGCTGTACATCGACACCGAGGGGCTATCAGTCGACAGGATGGAACAGCTCGCGAGCGCCCACCCGGGGGCCACGCTCGACGAGATCGCCTCCCGGATCATCGTGACAGAGGCACTCACCTTCGAGGAGCAGCGCGAAGCCGTTCAGGACGCCTCGGAGTTCGCAGGGAAGGTGGATCTGATCGTTCTCGACAGCGCGACCGGGTTCTACCGGCTCGAACGGACCGAGCAGGAGGAGGGCGAGGCGCTGCGCTCTGTCGCCCGCCAGATCACGCACCTCCTCTCGCTGGCGCGGAAACACGACATCGCCGTCGGGTTCACGAACCAGGTGTACACCGACCCCGACAGCGAGACGGCCAGCGCCCTCGGCGGCCACACGCTGGATCACTGGTCGGCAGTCATCCTCCGGCTCGACCGGTTCCGCGGCGGCAACCGCCGGGCGACCCTGGAGAAACACCACGCGAGGGAAGCCGGGGGGACCGTCCAGTTCAGGATCACCGGTGACGGGCTCGACGGCGCAGGCCCCGGGCCGTAATCGCCCGTCTCCAGCGTTCTGCTCGTCGATCAGTACAGCAGCGCGTCATCAGATTCGACCATGTACAGCGTCCGGGC
>PXSQ01000023.1 GCA_003022725.1 Halobacteriales archaeon SW_7_65_23
CGTCGAGCAACAGGACCTCGGGGTCAGTCGCGAGCGCGCGGGCGAGTTCTACTCGCCGTCGCTGCCCGCCGCTCAACTGCGACGGCCGTTTCCCGGCGTGGTCGGCCATGCCGACCAGCGAGAGCAGGTCCTCGACCCGCTCCTCCCGTCGCTGCTCGTCGGATTCGTGCGGCGCCATGGCGTAGGCGACGTTCCCGCAGGCGGTCATGTGCGGGAAGAGGGCGTTCTGCTGGAACACGAGGCCACAGGATCGCTCCTCGGGGGGTGCGTCGGTGACGTCCCTGCCGCCGATGCTGACCGTGCCGGCGGTGGGCGCGACGTGACCCGCGATTGCAAGCAGCGTCGTGGTCTTGCCACAGCCCGACGGCCCGAGCAGGGTGACGAACTCGCCGGTCTCGACGGTCAGCGACAGGTCCGACAGCGCCGTCTCGTCGCCGTACTGCTTCGTGAGTCCGGTCACCGAGAGCATGGGATCACCAGTCGGCCAGCGTCGGCGTGTGGCCGATCCGCTGGGTCGCGAGGATGACCAGGAGGCTGATNNNNAGGATGACCAGGAGGCTGATCGCGAGCAGTGCGAGCGCGAGTGGGACGGTGGCGTCGACGCCCGCCGAGACGAACTCGACCCAGATCGCGGTCGGCATCGTCCGGGGATTGAACGCGACCATCGTCGTCGCGCCGAACTCCCCGATCGCCCGGGCAAACGTGAGCACGACGCCGGCGAGCACCATCCCACGGGCGAGCGGCAGGGAGACGTGCCAGAACGTCGCGACCGGCCCGTAGCCCATCGACCGGGACGCTTGCTCCAGACGCCGGTCCACGGAGGCAAAGCCCGCGCGGGCCGTGATCACCACGAACGGCGCCGCGACGAATGTCTGGGCGAGCACGATCCCGGCGCGGCTGTCGGTCAGCCCCAGGCCGAGGCCGACAAGGAAGCCGCCGACGGGGGTGAACCGCCCGATTCCGGTCAACAGCATCGCGCCGGCGACGACCGGCGGGAGCACGAGGGGCAACACCACCAGCGCCTCGACCAGGCGCTTTCCCCGAAACGTCGTGCGTGTGAGCGTGTACGCGAGGGGCACGCCGAAGACGGTAGCGACGGCCGTTGTGACCGGGGCGGTCACCAGCGAGTTGACGGCTGCCTCCCGTGCTGTCGGCGAGACCGCCTGGGCGGGTGCGCTCGCGGTCGTCCGCCCGAGGAAGGAGACGAACGGAAACAGGAAGTATCCGAGCAGGACGGCGCCGAGCGCGGCGAACAGCCAGCGGTCCCGGAGGCCGAGCCAGGTCATCCGGACGCCTCCGAGTTCGCGTACCGCCGGAGCGCTTGCGGCGGCTGTCCGTGACTGCGGGGCAACGCCCCAGGCACTGCGAGTCCAGCCTCCCGCAACAGCCCCGGCGAGTCCAGCAGGAACTGGACGAACGTCCGCCCCGCGTCCGGATTGTCGGCCGATTCGAGCACCGTCGCGCTGTACAGCGTCGGCGACCCCCGGACGGTGTACCCGTCGTCGGTCGTGTACGCGACCGAAGCGTAGCGCTCGGCGTGAGATGGGTCCGAGAAGTTCAGCGACGGCGGCAGGCCGTAGAACGGCAGGTCCCGATCGTGGGCCATGTTCCGGTAGGCGACCGCGACCGCGCGGTTGCCCGTCTCGACGCCGGCGAGCAACCGCTGTTCGGTCGGCTCCCGGTAGGCGTTCGCGAGGACCGTCTCCCGGAGTCCGGGCGCGTCGTACTGCTGTTCGGCGAGCGCCAGCAGGTGGACCGCCCGATAGCCCAGCGGATCCAGTTCCGGGTCGCTGATCGCCACCTCGCCGTCGTCGGCCGCCCGGAGCACCTCGTGCCAGGGCTCGCCGTCGGCGAGTCGCTCCCCGAGGTCGGTCTCGGGGTTGTACGCCAGCCCGACCTCGTTCGCTCCGAAGACGACGTCCCAGGTAGCGTGGTCGGGGTACAGCCGGTCGCGCACCAGCCCGGCGTCGGCGCTGATCGCCACGTCGGGATTTGCCTGCCGGTCGCGCACCATTCGCACCACGACCGCGCTGCCGTGGTACTCGCCGTGGACTGCGGTCCCGGACTCGTCGGCGAACGCGGGGCCGACCGTGTCCTCCAGCGCGGTCCCGAGGCTGCCCGCTGCGAGCACCGAGACGGACTCCCCGCCGAAACAGCCCGCCAGCCCGGCGACCCCGGCGCTCCCGAGCAGTCCGAGCACGGCCCGGCGGGAGCGTTGTTCCGCCATAGACACAACGGGGTTGTGTCGGTACCGACATAACGTTTTTCACCGGCGACGGCGACGGTTCGGGCATGGACGACGGGAGCGGGCCGGGGGATCCTGCGGCGGCTGGGAGCAGGTCGAGAGATGCTGGGATGACCGACAGCAGTTCGGTCGCGCCGGCGTTTGACACGAAGCTCTACGCCGACGGTATCACGTTCGAGGGGGAGGACGCGACATTGCTTCGTGCGATCGACGACGCAGGGTCGCTCAACGCCGCGGTGGAGACGCTCGGTCGTTCCTACTCGCGGGCGCACAAGCGCCTCTCGCGGCTGGAGGAAGCGTTCGGTTCGCTGGTGGTGTCCCAGCGGGGCGGGACGGGCGGCGGAGGGAGCGCGCTGACCGACCGGGGACGGGCGCTGCTGACGCGCTTCGAACGGCTCCGCTCGGGACTGTCCGGCGTTACGGAGGTTGCGGAGACGGTACTTCCGGGCGAGGTCATCGCGCGGACGGGCGAGATTGCCACGGTCGAGACGGCGGCGGGCCGCCTGCGCGCGCTCGCGCCGCCGGACGCGCCGGCGATGTTCGTCACGATCAGGGCCGACACCGTGACGCTGCAGGACGCCGACGCGGCGCCGCCGGCGGCGGAGACGAGCGCGCGAAACCGCTTTCACGGCACCGTCCGCGGGGTTGAGCATGGGGAGTCCGTCGTCACCGTGACGGTCGACATCGGCGCCGACCGGCCGCTCGTGGCGCTGATCACCGACCGGAGCAGTGACATGCTCGACCTGGAGCCGGGCGCCGCGGTCGTCACGTCGTTCAAGACGACGGCGACGCGGGCGACTCCCCGTAATCCTCGCGAGTGATCGGGTCCAATCACTGGAGAGGAGCCTTCGTACTGATCTATCGGGAAATCTGGGGTCGTGTCGCGACCGTTGGAAAGAGAACTCGGCGCGCGCTGGCGAGCGTACCCGAACGGAGTGAGGGTCGCGAGCATGGGGCCCAATATCGTTGGTTTCGCAGGCTGAAACGCACAACACGCGATTCCATAGCGGTCAAAAGTCGCGCAGGACCGTATCACCTGCCTCTGGAGTTGTTTCTGGCCACGTCAGGGCCGAGTTCCGGATGATCGTCGGGGAGCGTCTCCGAGGACTTCCCCGCGTCTGATTCGTTGAACGAGCCCCAGTCGCCGTCCGCCGGGGGAGTCTCGAAGGGGCCGCAGTACCGTTCGATCACGGTGATCGTGCGAGGCCGCTCGTACTCGCCGTCGATCGGGCTCGGCTGGTACATGCGGTAGACAGTGATCCGCTGGACCCGTTCGTCACGGATTTCGTTGGCCCGGTCGCAGGCCCAGTCCGCGTACCGTTTTGCGATGATGTTCGAGGTGTCGGCTCTGCCCGAGTCGCGAACCTTCTGCATGTATTTGCGGTGACGGAACGTGACGTATGTTTTCGAAGCATCAGGCGGGCGGTCGAAGGAGAGGTTTCCGCCCTCGAACGCGTCGATAGTCGTGCCGTTGGCCAGTTCTCCTTCGACAAGATACCAGCTGTACGCCTCCGAGGGATCCGGCGCGTACAACCCCCAGCTCTGCTGATCGAGATGATCCATATCCATCCGGTCGGCGACGTCAGCCCCGGTCACGTCGCTCGCGGTGAACACCAGAATCCAGACGAGCACGAGCAGACCTGCGACCGCCATCATCGACCGTGCAGCGGTCACCAGAGCGGATGCGATGCCGGTGTTGCCACGGCGACGGAGGCCGGCGAGCAGCCGACGCTCGACCGGCGGCCGGCCCAGGGGGCCGAGCTGGGCTGCGGTCGGAAGCCGGTCGCGCCACCGGTCGGGGACGCGCCGAACGATTGCGTCCCAGAACGGCGGCGTCAGAAACGGGAGCACCGAGGCGGTCAACGCCATCGGGAACAGCCCGACCGACATCGTCAGGAACATGCCAGCGAACGCGCTGATGTACGCGAGCGCAGTGAGCGCCCGGAGCCGGCCGGCAGTCAGCAGGAGAAACAGCGTCGACCCCGACAGCAGCGTGATCCAGCCGTAGTTCAGCACCGTCAACAGCCCGTGATACTCGGAAATGACGTTCCCGAGGAAGATCGTCATGGTGTCGTTGGCCAGCGCGATCTGGAGGCCGTCGCCGGCGTACCAGTTCTCGCCGCGGTGCTTCAGGATGGCGTTGGCAGTGAACACGGCGATCGGCTGGACCAGGAGCGCGGCGGTGCCGAAGCTATGCACCCGCTTGCGGGCACGACCCCGGCGGAGTGCGTCGATGGACCAGCGTTCGCCGAGCGGCGTCAGGAGCGCGACCAGAATGATGACCCGAAACAGGCGGTCGCCCCCGTTGAGGACTCCTGGATTGCGCGCCTGCAAGGAAAACAACAGCAGAAACGAGACGACGCCGACGAGCCTGGTCCGGTAGCCAAGCAGGAAGGCGACTGCGAACAGCCCCGCAACGACGAACAGTAGCTGCTGGAACCACAGCGCCCCCGACCACGCGTGGATCGAGATCCCGGTGTAGGAGGTGTAGGTGACCTCGTACGCACTCACCGGGTAGACGCCGGCGTCCGTGTAGAAACTCTCCAGATACTGGGCACGATGGAGCAGGTCAATCAGCAGCGTCGTCGCGAGCAGCATCCGAACTGCGGCCAGTGCCCGCGTGTCGATCGTGACCCGGCGGCGAACCCGTCGACGAACGGGTTCGGGGACCGTTGGGGAAGCCATGACTCTGCGTGGAGGGGCAGTGTTTTCCGGCACATACCAGTTGCTCCAATAAATGCGTGCGGGTCACTACAGGCGCTGTTTGAACGGCTTTTTCATGGCCAGTGACAGTTCTTGCACGTACTGCCGGTATCGCGTTCGACCCGGTCAGCGGATGACGACGTCCACAGCACCGTTCCGGTGTCGAAAACAGGCTACGCGATTAGCAGCTCTTCGCCGCGCTCGACCTCGATCCGGCAGGGTGGGGTGATCTTGTTGTACGCGCGCCGGTAGGCTTCCTTGACGGCGTTGGCCTGTTCGGGCTCGCACCACGCCGTGAACAGGCGTTCGCCGGACTGGATCCGGGCGGCGGTGCCGACGATCTTGCCAAAGGACTGGCGCATCCCGTCGGAGACGCGGTCGGCCCCGGCGCCGGTCGCCTGCTTGTTCTCACGGAGCACCTGGTGGGGGAACTTCCGGAGGATCATCTTGTAGTTGCCCTCGCCGAGTTCCTGGATCAGGTGGCGGTTGGCCGACAGCCGCGACGCCTCCAGCGAGCCGTGGCGGATCTGGACGCTCTCCTCGACGACGAGCGAGATCTGGATCGGGTAGTCGTCGCCCTCGGCCTCCCTGTTGCCCATCTTGTACTGTGCGATCTTCGACCCGGGAATCCCCGTGATGTACTCCCGTCGCGTGTACGCGGGCTTGTCGATGTCCCGGTACATCGACGCTGGTTTCTCTGACATGGTGGGTTCTTGGCGGAACGTGGCCGAGAACGCGAATAAACCCTTCGAACCACGCCGAGTCCGTGTGTGAGTTGGTGTCTCAGGAATGAGATTCGTGATGGGAAACGCGTTCAGCGCTTCGCCTGGAATTGACCTCGCGCTTGACAGCGTCGTATCGAAGAAAGCCCTCGGTCGCCTCGCGGCTCCCGCTGAGCGGGATATCCTCGCTTCGCTCGGATAGGACCCGCTCAGCGACCGCGAGGCTTCTTCGCCCTTTCAGTCCGCCAGGACGTGGAACGCCAGATCGGCAGAAACTGGGGATCGACGGGTAGCTTCGATTCGAGTGTTCTCCGCGCTGGCGCCAGTCATATGGTACCACCTGACGTAGCGTCGGGTATGCTCCGCAAACTCCTGGTCGCATTCGGCATCGTCGAGATCATCAAACCGGGGCCGATCATCGACGCCTGCGAGCGCATCGGGCTGGAGAACCCCGATGAGGCACGCCTCCGGCCGCTGGGGAACGTACTGGCACGACTGGAGGGGCTGCTGTTCATCTGGGTGCTCGTCCGCGGCCGCGACCGGTCGCCGCTCACCAGCAGCGCGCTCACCCTCGCCGGCCTCGTCGCGGCTGTCTACCCCCGCCCGCTCATCCGCCTCAGCCAGGCGTTCGCCTACGACAACCCCGAGGACCTCCGGCTGAAGCAGTGGGTCGAACCCGCCGCCCGCCTGCTCGGCGTCCTCTACCTGCTGGTCGTGTATCTCTCCTCGCGGAAGGAGTGACGGATCTTCACTGGTCGTTCCGGCGGATCGCGACGATCAGCCCGCTGAGCCCGAGCAGGCCGAGGACGGCGAACGGGCCGCCGGTGACGACGGCGGCCGTCTGGACGAGCCCGCCCTCGCCGAACAGCAGCAGGGCCGTCGCGATGACGCCGATGCTCGCGGCGAGGGCGACCTGGAGCGCGACCGACGGGCTGTCGCCGTCCGCCGTCAGCAGGGCGAGGCTCCGGACGGCAGCGTCGGCTGAGGTGACGAAAAACGTGAGCACCAGGAGGAGAAACGGGACCAGAAGGAGGATGCTGAACGGGAGCGCGTCGAACAGCGGGTAGCCCGCGACCGCGGCGTCGACGTCGAAGATGGCGCCGAGCAGGTCCGCCCGACCGCCGTGCTGGACCGCCAGTGCCGACCCGCCGACGACGACGAACCACGACAGCGTCGCCAGCGACGTGACGACGCCGGCTCCGAGCACGACCGTCCGGATCCGGCGTCCCCGGGAGATGCGGGCGATGAACAGCCCGACGAACGGCGCCCACGAGAGCCACCACGCCCAGTAGAACGTCGTCCACCCCGCGAGCCAGCCGTCGGCCTCGGCCGCGGCGTCGCCCGCCAGCGACACCTCACCGACTGTGAGGCTCATCGGGACGAACTCGAGGAGGTAGCCGACCGCAGCGCGACCCCCGATCTCGGCGACGAACAGCGTCGGGCCGGCGACCGCGACACCGACGAGGACGGCCCCGAAGACGGCCGTGTTGAGCACCGACAGGCGACGCATCCCGCGGCCGATCCCCGCAGTGACCGAGACCACGACCAGCAGCGTGATCCCGGCGACGAACAGCGCCCGGCCGGCCGACCCGAGCGCGACCGCCCAGCGGAACTCGATGCCGGTGAGAAACTGAGTCGCCAGAAAGCCCAGTGTCGTCGACAGCCCGCCAAGCGTCGCGAGCACGGCGAGCACGTCGACGACCGTCCCGGCACGTGAGTCGACGACCTCGGTCCCCAGAAGCGGCGCGAGCATCGCGGAGACGCGGAACCGCGCGCCACGGTTGTACACCGCGTACGCTACCGGAAGGGCAACGACGAGGTAGGCCGACCACGCCGAGATGCCCCAGTGGAACAGCGTCGTCCGGAGCGCGCCGACGACGGCCGCGTCCGAGCGGGCGTCGGCCTCGACGAACGGCGGCACGCTGTCGTAATGAAACAGCGCCTCGGCGGGGCCCCAGAAGACGATGCCGGCCGCGATGCCGGCCGAGAATAGCATCGTTACGTAGACGGGCGTCGAGTACTCCGGCGTCGCGTCCGGGCCGCCCAGCCTGATCCGCCCCGAGGCGCCAAGCGCCAACCAGAGCACCCCCAGCACGAACGCGAACATGGCGCCGTGCAACAGCGGCTGGCCGGTCACGAGCACGAGCGACTCGAGGCGCTCGACCAGCCACGTGGTCCGGGCCTGCCCAGTCGATCTCGCGCTTGAGCGCGCGCACCTGCTCGGGCATCGACCGGGTTCCAGACGCCGCACCCGGTCCTGTCTCCCCCACAGTAGCAGTCTCGGCCGACTCCACTCCGCTCTCCTCACCGCGGGGGCGGTCGGGCGCCGACCCCGGGAGGATGGCGACCAGCGCCAGTCCGCCGCCGACGAACGTCAGCCCCAGCGCGAGCAGCGCCTGACCGCTGATGAGCGCGCCGACGGTCCCCGGCAACAGGAACGCGGCACCGACGAGCGTCCCGGTGACGAGCGACACCGACAGGCTGAGCAACGCCCAGAGCGCCCGCGGCCCCTCGCGGTCAAGGTCGCCCGTGACCCGCGCGATTCCCACGGTCAGTCCACCTCCCCTGTTGCGGCGTCGGGCGCCGTGGTGGCCGGCCGATCGACGCCGGTGAACTCGAACCGTGCGCCGCCGGCCGCGCTCTCGGTGACGCGGACCTCCCAGCCGTGTGCCGCGGCGACCTCCTCGACGATGGCGAGCCCGAACCCGGTGTTACCCGACCGCGTCGTGTGTCCGGATTCGAGCACCTGCTCGCGCTTGTCTGCCGGAATGCCGACGCCGTCGTCGCCGACGGCAAACCCTTCCGGGATCGCCTCGACGCTGACGGTGAGGTCGGCCGGTTCGATGCCGCCTCCCTCGTCGCCGGGTCCATGCTCAACGGCGTTCCGGAACAGGTTCTCGAAGAGGTTGTACAGCCGGGACTCGTCGGCCAGCACGGCCGCATCCGGGTCGGCGTCGACCGCGAGTGACGCGCCGCGGGTGTCGACAGTCGACCAGGACTGGCGGGCGGCCGCGGCGAGCGCGACCGGCGACGGGTCCTCGACTGTCCGCCCCTCGCGGGCCAGCGAGAGAAGATCCTCGATCATCGCCTCCATGCGCTGGTGCTGTTCGCGGACCGTCTCCAGCGAGTCCGTGTCGCCGGTCTCCATCGCCATTTCGAGGTGGCCGGTCGCGACGGTGAGCGGGTTCCGCAGGTCGTGGCCGACCAGGCTCGCGAACTGGTCGAGGCGCTCGTTCGTCCGACGCAGCTCCAGCTCCTGTTCGGTGCGCTCGGTCACGTCCCTGGCGTTGATGACGATGCCGCCGACGGCCGGGTCGTCGACGAGGTACCGGGCGACGGCCTCGATGAACCGGACCTCGCCGGCCGCGGTCCGGAGCTGCACCTCGAACCGCACGGTGTCGCCGTCCGCGTCGCCGCCGACCAGCCGGTTCCAGGTCTCCGTCGCGGTGGCGTGACGGTCCAGCGGCGTCCGATCGCCGTCCTCGCGCTCCTCGCGGTCGTCCGCTTTGCCGCCCTCGACTAACAGTTCCTCGAAGGCGACCTCGTCCTCAAGGTCGGCCGGCTCGTAGCCGAGGACCCGGCGGGTCGAGGGGCTAGCATACCTGACGATGCCGTCCTCGTCAAGGCGGAACACCACGTCCGAGGAGCGCTCGATGAGCGTCTGGAACCGACGTTCGAGGCGGATGCGGTCGGTCACGTCCCGGACCCAGAGGAACCGACCCTCGACCCCGTCTGCCTCGATCGCCGAGACTGTCAGTTCGAGGTAGCGCCGGCCCGCGTCCTCGCCGGTCGGGGCGGTGTCCCCGACTGTCGGGGTGGTCGCCGCCGCTTCGATCGCGACAGTCGACGTCGTCGGCTCGCCGTCGAACTCGTCCAGAATCGCCAGGTCCACCGCGAACGCCTCCCGGGCCGGCCGACCGATGAGGCGTCCGCCCTCGGCGCGCAACAGCGACCGCGCCGCGGCGTTGACGTCGACGACCTCAGTGCCACGGTCCAGGAGAACGTACCCCTCGCCCATGTTCTCGACGATCGAGGCGCGGGCGACTGGGACCAGGTCGAACATCCGGTATTGGAAGATCCCGATCGCGAACGCGATCCCGAGGACGGACAGCGACGGGCCGGTCAGGTCGACTGCTGCCGCGGGCCCAGCGCCCGCCAGCGACACCATGTGGGCCACAACCGCGACGAAGATCCCCCCGAACAGCACGAGTGCCTGCCCCCGATAGATGTGCCGCGATCGCTCGATCAGGCCGATGATCACGACGACCCCTGCTGCGGCGACGAGATAGGAGTACGCGCCGTGGACGAGCAGCCACGGTCCGCCCGCCCGTTCGAGGATCAGGTACCCGCCGTCCGGGGCTTCGCCCAGCGTTGCAGCCGCCCAGACCAGCCCGTGGACGTCGTTGGTCGCGGTCAGCAGGACCGTCAGGGCCGGCACCAGCCAGAGCAGGGTGAGCACCCGGGTCCGGAGCCACTCGTCGTACCCCGCGTACGCCGCTGCGAACGTGAACCACGCTGTCGGGACCACCGCCTCGCCCACCATCGCGACCAGCGCCCACTGGCGCTTTCCCGGAAGCGTCGCGCTGGCGAACTGGAAGGAGTACCCGAGCGTCCAGACGGCGACCGCCACCATCACAGTCGCGAACGCCACCACCCGGCGGTCCCGGCGGATCGACAGCACGTACAGGAGGCCGAAGACGGCCAGCGAGCCCGAGACGGCTGTCGCGGCTAATAGCGGATCGGCCCAGGGGGTCGATTGCCATGCCATCTTTCTCACCGACCTGTCGGCCTGTCGCTCGGGTCCGTTCGTTCACAGCGACGGTGTGAGGGCGTCCGGAGTGATCGCACCCCACCGCGCGGCCGTTCCGGGACGCCCTCGCAACCTTCACTATTTTGATACTAATTTTGCGGCGAGAACCATAATAAGTGTTTGGCCCGGATTACGAGATCTGATAACTACAGGCGCTGACACCGCGGACCTCCGGGCCGGTGCCGGACGCGTCGGGAGTCGCTCCGACTGGGTAGGGCGACGAGGGTGTCATAGAACGATTCCCATGGCGTTTCTTTCTCCCCTCTCCGAACCGAACTCTCCGTTCACTACGTATGCTTACTGACCGTCTGGATTCCTACCAATTCCAGATGTTGCTCTTAGTGCTGCGCAAGATGCAGGCCGCGAGTGCAGCAGAGCGTATCGAGGCGTGCCCCGACCAGTTCCGCCCGGTTCGGACGCGTAGCAGTGGTACAGGTCGGCGTCGTTCGTGGGCGCTCTTGGTGGGAGCAGGACGAGAAACAACTCTCCGACGGCATCGGTACGTCGGATATGGACACGACATCGAGTCAGAACTCGTCTTCGATATCTTCGGGAGAAGGAACATCGAAGCCCCCGTTGCGTAGTTCCCTTCGAGCCTCACTGATCCGGTTGTCGGCTGATTCGCCCGACTCCACGAGCTCCGCAGCAGCCGTAGAAAGCTCGTCAGCACGTTCCTGAAGATCACCGGACATCTCTATCGCCCTTGAGATCATTCCGCGAACGTCGTCGCTTCCGACTTCGGAGACAGTCTCGGCTTCTATACGGTCAAAATCTGCTTCAGCGAATCTGAACGAGTCGATCGCACTCGAAAAAGACGATTCGGCAGCCTCGTAATCGTCTTGCTTGTACGCCTCCATACCACTCCTCAGGTCGCTTATTCCGTCCTCGTAGTGGTCGTACCCTATCTCGTATTTCGTGAGCAGCCGTGTTTCACTCTCGGTCAGACTGTCATCCCCGAGGTAATCCGTGCTTCCAGCACATCCCGACAGCGAAATTATGCCGGCCGACCCAAGGACAGCGAGCGCACGGCGGCGATTCATACGGCTGTCCGCCCCGATACGTTGCCACCGGCTTCACCTGACGATTCGAGGAGGGGCCACTCTGCGGTCGTGACGCTCGCGAGCAGGGACCGCTGCGAACGGAGCGACATGCCTGTTCAAATATCTCGAAATATCATAATAGTTGTGGTATCTATAATTGTGTTCAGACATTCTCGGACGCCCATCCAGCCTTTGCTGACCGACCACTCCAGCTGGGACCGATAGTAGTAACTCTATGGAATGAGAGATTGGTGTCTATGCTACGTTGCGTTCGGTTCTGGGAGTCGCGATTCCAACTACGTCGAGACGCTCTTAAGCCGATGCTGAATATAGCCTCATATTTTGCACGACGTTTCCAATAATAATACATATTCAATTCATCACGTTACATCGCTCATCTGTACTGACCGGTTCACGAATTTCGTGGGAAGCTTTCTATGACACGCTGTAGGGCGACAGTAACTGCCGTCGCTCGTCACTGCCAGGCTGTCAGCGATCGTTCGGTTCGGGCGCCTGAGACCATCGTCTGTCGCTGGTACGCCGAATGGACTCACAGCCGTCAGGATGCCGCCGTGGTGCCGGTCATTCCGACGGCCTACCGTCCCGTAGTAACATCGGTGTTACTCCGTTCTTTTATGTACCCAGCCCTTACAGTCGAGCATGAACAAACTCATCGACGGCGAGTGGCATACGGACGTCTCCGAGTCCACCAACGAGGATGGCGAGTTCGAACGACAGGAGACGACGTTCCGGAACTGGATCAGCGACGATCCGGACGCCCGGTTCCAGCCCGGGAGCGGCCGGTACCATCTGTACGTCTCCTACGCCTGTCCGTGGGCCCACCGGACGCTGCTGGTGCGCGCGCTGAAGGGGCTCGAGGACGCGATCACCGTCGACGTGGTCGACCCATTTCGGGCGGATGACGGCTGGCAGTTCACCCCGGAGAAAGAGGGCTGCACGCCCGACCGGATCAACGGCGCCGACTACCTCCGGGAGCTGTACGTCGAGGCCGATCCCGACGTGACCTGCCGGGTGACGGTCCCGGTGCTGTGGGACAAACAGGAGGACACCATCGTCAACAACGAGTCAGCGGAGATCATCCGGATACTCGACACCGAGATGGGCGCGGTCGCGAGCCGCGACGTCGACCTCTACCCCGAGGGGTACCGCGACGAGGTCGACCGAATCATCGAGGAGATTTACGAGCCGATCAACAACGGCGTCTACCGCACCGGCTTCGCAAAGACACAGGCTGCGTACGACCGCGCTGTCGACGAGCTGTTCGACGCGCTCGATGGCTGGGACGACGTGCTCGACGACCAGCGGTATCTCGCCGGCGACCGCCTCACGGAGGCCGACGTCTGCATGTTCACCACGCTGGTCCGGTTCGACCAGGTCTACCACACGCACTTCATGTGCAACAAGCAGTTCATCCACCAGTACGACAACCTCTGGCCGTACCTCCGGGACCTTTATCAAACCCCGGGCGTCGCCGACACGGTGCGGATGGATCACATCAAAGAACACTACTACACGACGCATCCGGACGTGACGCCGTCGCGGATCATCGCGGCGGGGCCGGAGCTGGACTTCGAGGCGGATCACGACCGCGACGCGTTGCCGGGCGGTCCGCCGGAACCGCTCGCCGTCAGTCCGTAACTGCCAGCGTATTCCGCGGTCCCGTTCGGGTCATCCGAACAGCGACGTCAGGCTACTGGTGCCGCCGTCGTCGCCGCCGTTCTCACCGGCGCCACCGTTGCCGCCACCGCCGCCAACGACGACCGCACCTAACATGCCCTGGGTTCGGTGAGGGTTACAGTAGTAGAGGTAGTTGCCCTCCTCTTCGAACGTGTGTTCGAAGGTAGCACCTTCCTCCTCTTGGAGCTCGCTCTCGAACTCACCCTCCTCGTCGACGACGTTGTGGGCGCCGCCCTCGCCGGTCCACTCCCAGGTGACTGTCGTCCCGGAGTCGACCTGGATGGCTGCCGGGTCGAACGCCAGCCCGTCGCTGCCGGCGCCGACGTCGACCGTGACCTCGTCTTCCCCGGTCATGTCCTCCAGGGAGCCGTCGTACTGGTCGGCCTCCGACAGATAGCTGTCGACCTCGTCCGGGATCTCGCCGGCGCCGCCGTTGCCGCCAGCACCGTCTTCGCCGTTGCCAGCCGTGTCATCACCGGCGGCTTCGTCGTCCTCCATGGCGCCGCCTTCGTCGTCGGCTCCGTTCGTCTGGTTTTGGCTGTTCGTTTCGTCACTATCCCCGGCACAGCCGGCGAGCGCAACTGAGACTGTCCCGCCAGCGAGGGCCAGGAACTTTCTTCGGTTCATGCGTTCGCTGCTCCGTCTTCTGTCTCAATAATTATATTCTGGATTAGAACAGTAACGCTCTCTTACGATTTTGCGGGTAAACGGTAGCCCACGTGGATAGGTACCACGGCTCATGCTGTCGGACGTAACTCTGTGTCACATCGTGACACTCTCCTGGCTGTATTCGCACGGGTGAACGGCTGACCGTGACGCGTGACTCCACGAAATTACGTCCGACAGTATCACGAGGTGACGCCCCGCAGCGAGCAGCAGGTCGACCGCGTCGGTGAGTTCGTACTCGCCGGTCCCTGCGGGGGTCACCAGCCGGCAGGCCGGCACGATGGCCTCCGAGAACACGTAGAACCCGCGCGGGATCAGCGTCGACGGCGGCTTGTCGGGCTTCTCGACCAGCCCGACGATCTCGCCGCCCTCGCGTTCGAACACCGCTCCCTCGCTCGCCCGCTCCGGGGACACCTCCTCGACCAGCGTCGTGACGTCCGCGCCAGTCTCGCGGTGGCGCTCGACTGCTTCACGGAGGTTCGCGCGGACGACGTTGTCGCCGTTCAATACCACGACGTCCCCGTCGACGTGGGGCGCCGCCTGCAACAGCGCGTGGGCGAGCCCACGACGTTGCTCCTGCGTGACGTAGGTAATCGGAACGCCCTCGAACGAAGCCCCATAGTATTCGCGGATCGCGTCGCCGCGGTACCCGACGATCACGAGCAACTCCTCGATTTCAAGTGGTACCAGCGCCTCGAAGACGTGCGTCAGGAGCGGTTTGCCAGCGACCTCGACGAGCCCTTTCGGCTGTTCTGCAGTCAGCGGACGGAGGCGCGTTCCCTCGCCCGCCGCCGGAACGACCCCCTGCATCCGGGTCAGGCGGTCCGGACCATGTTCCCGAGCGTCGCCCGGTCCTGGGCGCCTATCACCCGCTCGACTTCCTCGCCGCCGGAGAAGACGATGACAGTTGGGAGCCCCCGGACGCCCAGCTGGGTGGCGACGTCGCCGTGGACGTCGACGTTGAGTTTCGCGACGGCCGCATCCGTCTCGGCAGCGATCGCCTCGACCGCCGGCTCCATGTGCTGGCAGGGGCCACACCAGTCGGCGTAGCAGTCCACGAGCACGACGTCGTACGTGCTGACGACGTGCTGGAACTCCCCCTGGCTGCCGACCTCGATCGGCACGTCCGGCGGCTCCTCGTCGGCCTGCCCTCCGACTTCCGAATCCGCACTCGACTGTCGCAGTTCCTTTCGTTTCTGTTCCCGGATCCGGTCGAGTTCGTCCGACGACGGCTCGCTCATACCCGGCAAGTACGGCGTTGATAATCATGAACGTTGTGCGATCGACCCGGGAGCATGACAGAGCGGACTGCTGGACACAACGTCAGACGGGACCAGGACTACTCGGTGACAGCGAGCTGTTCTTCGGCCTCGCGCTCGCGCTCGGCCTCGCGTTCGGCCTTCTCCTCCTCTTCTTTTTTCGCTTTGATCTTTTTCATGCGGAAGATCTCCTCGCGCTCCTGCTCTTCGAGTTTCTGCTCGATGTACTCCTTGTTCTCGCGGAGTTCGGGCAGGAGCTTGAACTCAAGGGCGTTGACCCGCCGTTTCGTCTTCTCGATCTCGTCAAGCATCTTTTTCATCGCGGTCTCGACCTCGGCGGCGAGGATCACCGTTTCGAGTAGCTGTTCGTAGTCCTCTGCGGCCTCGTCGATGCGGGCGCTGGTGCCCAGCACCCCGTACCCGCGTTCCGAGAGGTTCTTCTGGACCTTCGAGGATTCGATCTGCGGGACGACCACGCCCATGATGTTGCTCGACTGGGTCGTGATCTCGGGGTGTTCCTTGAGCGCGGCGGCGGCGCCGCGGACGGCCACGTCGCCCTCCATGGCGCGGGCCATGTCGATCGACCGCTGGGCGTCCTCGTAGTTCGCTTCGAGGTCCGAGCGGACGTCCTGGGCCTGGTCCAGGATCTCCATGAACTCCATGATGAGGCCATCGCGCTTCTGCTCCAGGGTGTCGTGCCCACGTTCGGAGAGTTCGATGCGCTCCTCGATCTGCATCAGATTCTTCCGCGTGGGTTTGACGTCCTCGGCCATTGGGAACCGTTTCCGTCCCAAACCTGTTAATTGTGTCGAGACGCCGCGAACCCTGCCGGCTACTCCTCGGCCGCGTCGTCGCTACCCTCGGCTCCGGCCTGGCTACTGCCATCGCCCGACTGCCCATCGTCCCCGTCGTCCCCTGGCGCCTGGCGCTGATAGTACGTCTGGGAGGCGACGTACACCGCCGCGCCGAGGATCCACAGCGCGAACAGCAGGTCGTCGTCCGCTCCCTGGATGGCGAACCGGTAGACGTAGGCGGCGATCAGGGCGACGATCAACGCGAGAAACGCGTTTCGACCGGCTCGCATTGAGGGGTCCGCTTCGATCATCCCTGCCCGCTACGCCCGGGACTCACTTATCCTCTGGTACTCCAGGTGGAGACAGGTTCCCGGAGCGGATCTCCGCCGGAGCGACTCCCGGAACCCTGCAACCGCCGGTGACTGCGCCGACAGGTTCAAGCACTCGTAGACCAACTACGGCTATGCCCCACAGCGTCGCCGTCATCGGCGGAGGAATCGGCGGGCTGACAGCCGCACACGAACTGGTCGAACGAGGGTTCGACGTCACCGTCTACGAGGCCGGCGACCGGTTCGGCGGCAAGGCTCGCTCGATGCCGGTCACGGAGGGGCCGGCCGCCGGCGAGGACCCGTTGCACTGCGAGCACGGCTTCCGGTTTTTCCCCGCGTTCTACCAGCACCTGCCCGAGACGATGGCGCGGATTCCCTTCGAGCCGACCGGCGGCACTGTCGCCGACAACCTCGTGTCCACGAGCGAGACGCTGGTGGCGGCCGTCGACGGGCCCGAGCAGGTGGCCGACCTCTCGCCCCCGAAGACGCCCGGCCAGTGGATCCAGTCGCTCCAGCCTGCCTTCGCCGACGAACTCCCACCGGAGGACGTCACCTTCCTCACCGAACGGCTGCTGTACGTGCTCACTTCCTGCGAGCAGCGCCGGGCCGAGGAACTCGACGAGCAGTCGTGGTGGGAGTTCGTCGACGCCGAGGAGCGCTCGCCGGCGTTCCGCCGCCGGATCGCGACGATCACGCAGGCGCTGGTCGCGCTGCGCCCCCGCCGCGCAAGCGCCCGCACGATGGGCACCATCTACCTCCAGCTGTTGCTCGGCCAGCTCGATCCGACCGAGCCGACCGAGCACATCCTCAACGGCCCGACCAGCACAGTGTGGATCGACCCCTGGATCGAGTCCCTCGCCGAGCAGGGCGTCGACTTCCGGACCGGCGCCGCTGCGAGCGACTTGCGGCTCGGCCAGCGGGGCCGGCGCATCGACGCGGCGATCGTCGACAGGGAGCCGATCGACGCCGACGACTACGTGCTCGCGGTTCCCGCCGAGGTGGCGCCGAACGTGCTTTCGGACCGCGCCCAGCGCGCGGACCCACAGCTCGCCCGGATCGGGCGCCTCGACACTGCCTGGATGAACGGCATCCAATTCTACCTCAGCGAGGACCTCCCGCTGGTGGCGGGTCACCAGGTGTACACCGACTCGGCGTGGGCGCTGACGGCGATCTCACAGCGGCAGTTCTGGAACGACGAGGTGTTCGACGTCGGCGCTCGCGGCGACCCGGCCGTCGAGGGCGTGCTCTCGGTCATCATCTCCGACTGGTCGACGCCGGGCAGCCGCGTCGACAAGCCCGCGCGCGAGTGCACGCCCGAGGAGATCAAGACGGAGGTGCTGGCCCAGCTCGGCGACCACCTCAACCGAGAGGGCGAGCGCCTCTCCGAGGATCTGATCCACGACTGGGTGCTTGACCCGGAGCTCGAACCCGCCGAGGTGGGCGTCGAGAACAACGCACCGCTGCTGATCAACACCGCCGGCTCGCTGAAAAACCGGCCCGACGCGGCCACCGGGATCGAGAACCTGACGCTCGCGGCGGATTACGTCCGGACGAACAGCGACCTCGCGAGCATGGAGAGCGCCAACGAGGCAGGCCGGCGGGCCGCCAACGACGTCCTCGAACGGAGCGACATTCGTGCCGCGCCCACCACAGTCTACGAACTGACTGAGCCGGGCGTGTTCGACCCACTCAAGCTCCACGACCGGATGCGGTACCGCCTGGGCCGCCCCCACCAGGGCGATGCAATCCGGCGGCTGCTTCCCTCCGGACCGACGGGGCGGCCGGCGGACTGACCGAAGACGGATTGACCGAAAGGGACTGATACTGGTGGCTGTACGTACGTGAAAACTCGAACTGAGAATCCAGGCTAAAAGGGTCTGTCTCCGCAGATAGCAAAAGGAGACGGAAATCGACGCCAAAAAACGGCGCGATCAGTCGTCGGCGGTCGCTTCGACGGCCTGCTCTTCCTCGTGGTACTCCTCGATGTACTCCTCGCCGACGCGGTTGAGTTCGTCTTTCGGAAGCATCGACAGTAGGTCCCAGCCGATCGACAGCGTCCCTTCGATGTCACGGTTCGTGTCGAACCCCTGCTGGACGAACTCCTCCTCGAAGCGGTCGGCGAAGTCGAGGAAGCGGTTGTCACGCTCGGAGAGTGCCTCGCGGCCGACGATGTTCACGAGGTCGCGCAGGTCCTCACCCTCGGCGTAGGCCGCGTACAGCTGGTCGGAGACGTCGCCGTGGTCGCCGCGGGTCAGCCCCTCGCCGATCCCGTCGTCCATCAGCCGCGAGAGGCTCGGCAGGACGTTGATCGGCGGCTCCACGCCCTGGGAGTTGAGGTCCGGATCGACGATGATCTGGCCCTCGGTGATGTACCCAGTCAGGTCCGGGATCGGGTGAGTGATGTCGTTGCTGGGCATCGTCAGGATCGGGATCTGCGTGATCGACCCGTCCTCGCCCTTGATCCGGCCGGCGCGCTCGTAGATCTGGGCCAGGTCGGTGTACATGTACCCCGGGTAGCCACGGCGGCCCGGCACCTCCTCGCGGGCGGCGCCGATCTCGCGCAGCGCCTCACAGTAGTTGGTCATGTCCGTCAGGATGACCAGGACGTGGTACCCCTGGTCGAACGCGAGGTACTCCGCGGTCGTCAGCGCCAGCCGTGGCGTGACGGTCCGCTCGACTGCGGGGTCGTCTGCGAGGTTCATGAACACCACCGAGCGCTCCAGCGCGCCGGTGCGCTCGAAGTCGTCCATGAACTCGTTTGCCTCCTCCTGGGTGATTCCCATGGCGCCGAAGATCACGGCGAACTCCGAGCCCTCGTCGCCCTCGCCCTCCTCCTCTTCGGGCACCGTCGCCTGGCGGGCGATCTGCAGGGCGAGTTCGTTGTGGGGTAGCCCCGATGAGGAGAAGATCGGCAGCTTCTGCCCGCGGACGAGGGTGTTCATCCCGTCGATACCGGAGACGCCGGTCTGGATGAACTCCTCGGGGTACTCCCGCGAGTAGGGGTTGATCGCCTCGCCGACGATGTTGCGCCGCTCCTCGGGGACGATGTCCGGGCCGTCGTCGATCGGCCGGCCGGAGCCGTCGAGCACCCGCCCGAGCAGGTCCTCGGTGACGGGCATCTTCAGCGTCTCGCCGACGAAGCGCACCGACGCGTTGCGGTCGATGCCCTCCGTCCCCTCGAACACCTGGATCGCGACGAGTCCGTCGCTCGTCTCCAGCACCTGTCCGCGTTTGGTCTCGCCGTCTGGCGTCTCGATCTCGACGATCTCGTCGTAGCCGACCGGCTCGTCGACCTCGGCGAACACCAGCGGGCCGCTGATCTCGTTGATTGTCTTGTACTCTTTCATGGTTAGTACAGCTCCCTGAGCTGTTCGGCCATCGCCTCTTCGATCTCCGAGACGAACTCGTCGGCCTCGTCATCGGGGGTCGTGCCGACGCGGTTCAGCCGCGGCGTCGCGTCGATCGACTGGATCTCCTCGACCGGGACGCCCGCGTCCAGCGCCTCGAACGCCTCGTCGTTGAACGTCTTGATCCCCTCGAGGATCCGGTAGGTCTTCTCCGGCGGCGAGTAGCGGTCGACGTCGTGCAGCGCGTTCTGCTGGAGGTACGCCTCGCGGATGTACCGCGCCACTTCGAGCGTGAGCTGCTGGTCCGGCGGCAGGGCGTCCTTCCCGACCAGCTGGACGATCTCCTGGAGTTCGCTCTCCTCGTCGAGCGTGTCGATCGCCCACTGGCGCAGCTCCGCCCAGTTCTCGTCGACGTTGTTCTCGAACCAGTCGTCGAGCTGGTCGCGGTACAGCGACGGAGTCCAGCGCCCAGAACGTCTTGACGATGCGCAGCGTGTTCTGGGTGACCGGCTCGGAGAAGTCACCGCCTGGCGGCGAGACGGCGCCGATGGCCGAGATCGACCCCTCGGTGCCGTTGATGTTCTCGAAGTAGCCGGCGCGCTCGTAGAACTCCGCCAGGCGCGCGGCCAGGTACGCGGGGTAGCCCTCCTCGCCGGGCATCTCCTCGAGCCGCGAGGAGATCTCGCGCATGGCCTCGGCCCACCGCGAGGTGGAGTCGGCCATCAGCGCCACGTCGTACCCCATGTCGCGGTAGTACTCCGCGATCGTGATCCCGGTGTAGATGCAGGATTCGCGGGCCGCGACGGGCATGTTCGACGTGTTGGCGATGAGGCAGGTCCGGGCCATCAGCGGGTTGCCGGTCTGGGGGTCCGGCAGCTCCGGGAAGTCGTCGATCACCTCGGTCATCTCGTTGCCCCGCTCGCCACAGCCGATGTAGACGACGATGTCGGCGTCGGCGAACTTCGCGAGGCTCTGCTGGGCCACCGTTTTTCCCGAGCCGAAGGGGCCGGGGATCGCCGCAGTCCCGCCCTTGGCGATCGGGAACAGGCCGTCGAGGATCCGCTGGCCGCTGACCAGTGGGATCGTCGGCGTCTGCTTGTCCTCGGCCGGGCGCTTCTCGCGGACCGGCCACTCCTGGTGCATCGTGATCTCCTCGCCGGTGTCGAGCTCGGCGACCGGCTCCTGGACCGTCAAGCTCCCCGACTCCACGGACACGACTTCGGCGGTGTCGCCCTCCTCGAGCGAGTCCGGCGGCACCATCACCTTGTGCTCGATGCTTTCGGTTTCGGGAACGGTCCCGATGACGTCGCCGCGACCGACCTCGTCGCCTTCCTCGACCTCGGGGGTGAACTCCCAGGTCCGCTCCAGGTCGATCCCCGGCGCGTCGACGCCGCGGTCGAGGAACGCCGACCCCATCTTCGTCTCGAGCACGTCCAGCGGGCGCTGGACGCCGTCGTAGATGGTGTCCAGCATGCCCGGTCCGAGGTCGACCGATAGGGGTGCGCCGGTCGACTCGACCGGCTCGCCCGGCGAGACGCCGGAGGTCTCCTCGTACACCTGGATCGTGGTGATGTTCCCTTCGATTTCGATCACTTCGCCCATCAGCCCCTCGTGACCGACGTACACGACGTCGTTCATCCGCGCGTCGAGGTCGACCGCCGTCACGACGGGGCCGCTTACACTGTCGATGATGCCGTCCTCTCGGACATCGGATTCTGTTGCCTGACTCATGAATCGTCCAGTAGGTCGATACCGATTGCTCGTTTGATCTGTTCGCGCAGGTTGCCGCTGCCGGCGCCGCCGCCGAGCGTGACCACGACCGGCTCGACGCTCGTCTCGACCTCGGAACGAACGTCACGCGAGAGGTGGTCGACGTCGTCGTCGTGCATCACGATGATGCCGACCTCGTCGTCCGCGAGCGTCTCCTCCACTGCGTCGTCGAGCCGGTCGGGCTTCTCGTCGTCGGGCACGTTGTGGAACTTCCGGACGCCAGCAAGCCGGAAGCCCGTCGTGAACTCGGGGCTGCCGACGACGGCGATCTCCTGGCTGCCACCTGCGCTCATGTTACCACCAGCTCCTCCTCGATCTCCTCGACCGAGAGGCCGACCTCCCGGCCGCGGGCGATCGCCCGGATGTTCTCGACTTCCCGTTCCTTCGCCAGTACGTACGAGATCGCCGAGCAGATCGACACCGGGTAGGTGTACGACAGCGCGTCGGAGTACTCAAGCAGCGCCGCGTCGAGCGCCTGCTCGAACTGGATGAGGCTGTCGGCGTCCTCCAGCTTCGCCAGCGCCTCCTCCAGGTCCTCGCCGTACGTGCTCTCGCGGATCCGCTCGACGAGCTGCTCGAAGTTGCCGACCAGCCCTGGCAGTTCGCCACGTTCGAACAGTTTGCCGCCCTCGATGAAGTACTCGTCGGGGTCGAGATCCGTCCCGGTTCGGGAGAGCCGCAGCGCGTTCCGGATGTTCGTGAAGTCGATCTCGGCCTGGAGCACCTCCAGGTACAGCCCCTGTGGCGAGTTCCGGTCGACGGTGTTCTCGTCGATGCCGTCGAGCAGGTGCTCGTAGAACGTCTTGTCGATGGCGTTCTCCAGGGGCACCAGCACGTCCTGTTCCTCGAACTCGGCGTAGGCCTCGTCGAGGCCCTCCTCGAAGATGGTGCCCTCGAGCAGTTCGACGATCTCGCCGACGCTGCCGGCGGCGGCGAGCTGATCGAGCAGGTTCCCGCTGAACTCGCCGGCCCGGATGTAGTCGGTCTGGATGTCCTCGCTGCTGGCGCCGGAGTAGACCCCCCTGATCGCCGTCTTGGCGTTCCAGGCGTCGAACTTCCGCAGGTAGGTGGCGATCTGGGTGTACAGCCGGCCGTCCGCCCAGCTCAGCAGGTCGTGGAAGTGCTTCGCCAGGTTCCGGTTGAGGGCATACTCGATGAGGTCGACGCCGCTGTGGCGGGCCCCGAGCGCGTTGATCTCTGTCTCGTACTCGGTCTCCTCCATGTAGCGGGCGATCTCGCCGGTGCCCATCCGGACCAGCTTCCGGTAGTCCTCCTCGTCGAACAGCGCGGCTCGGCGCGCCCGGACACGGGAGTTGACGTACTCCGGATTGGAGCTGCCAGTTGCGCTCATTGCTCGTGTTCGAACAGTCTGTCGCTGATCTCGCGCAGGTTGTCCTCCCAGATGTCCGCCAGCACCGAGTCGAACGTGTTCTTGATCCTGACGCGGGACTCCTGGCTCTCGACGACGACGCCGCCGAGGCAGTCGAACTCCCCGGCGTACGAAAAGCCGTCGTAGTCGGCCAGGATCGACTCGATGAGCGCCCCGTCGTCGGTACGGCCGTACACCTCGACGCCCTCCTCGGAGTCGATCTCGGTGGCCGCGGCGTCCAGGAGGGCACGGGTCAGTTCCTCGCGCTCCTCGCCCTCGAGGGTGGCGATCTCCTTCTCGACGGCGTCGCGGACCGACTGGAGGACGTCGCGGCGGGCCTCCAGGCGCTCCTGTTTGGCCTCGAGTTTCGCGCTGGAGAGGCGCTGCTCGCGTTCCTGTTCGATCTGTCGGTCCGCGTCGCCCAGGATCTCCTCGCGGATCTCCTCCGCGTCGGCCTCGGCCGCCTCGAGCAGCTCCTCGGCCTCCGCGTCGGCCTCCTCGCGGATCCCCTCCGCACGCGCGCGGGCCTGCTCTCTGATGTCCTCGGCGACTGTGTTGAGTGTCATAAATCTCAGTGAGGCGTTACAGCACCAGGAACAGGCTGACGAACGCGATAATGATCAGCGTCTCGGGGATCGCAGTGAAGATCAGCCCCGAGACGAAGTTGTCGCTGTCCTCCGCGACCGCACCGACCGCCGCGGCGCCGATACCGCGCTGGGCGTAGCCAGTGCCGAGTGCCGCGAGGCCGACCGCGATGGCGCCAGCACCCGCGTCCCTGATACCCGGTTCTGCCGCCGCCTCTGTTCCCTCTTGCAGTACGATGTTCGCAACCTCGGGTAGTGTTTCAAGCATGGTTGAGTTTAGGTGTCAGTAGTGTACGCTCTGTCGTAGCCGAACGGTTGATAGTTCTTTCCACCGCCTTCATAAAACTTCTCAAAGAACTCGAAGTACTCCAGCCTGATGGCCTGTATCGCCGCTGTGCCACCGACTGCCAGTACCACGAGGTGGGCGATAATCAGCACTGGCAGGCCCAGCAACGCACCCTCGATACCGACCGCGACCGGCCCTATATCTACCGGGGTACCCATGTTCGAGAGGCCGCCGAACAGGACCTCGCCGTGTTCGGGTGTCTTGTTGGGATCGTAGGTGTGCAGGAAGTGGAACCCTTCCTCGTCCTGGTAGGCGCCCCAGTACAGCAGGTTCGCCGCCAGCGCCATCCCGGCCTTCGCCAGCAGCACTGCGGTCAGCCGCGTGTACGAGAGCGGGTGCGCGAGCGGGACGGCGAACTCGAACGCCTCGTACCACGGGCCCAGCAGGAGGATCCCGATCCCCAGGAAGAACGCGACGGCACCGATCATGCCGGCGACTTCAGGGAAGCCGGTAAAGCCCAGGTGGAACGGCCCCTCGTCGAGGATCGCACCGCTCCCGACGAGGAAATCCGGCTTGGCCCCTGCGAGGAACTTGCTGAAGACGAACACCCACAGCCCGTTGAGGGCGATGAGCCAGGAGCCGACCTCGACGAACGCCTCCTTGAACCCGTGCAGCTGGTACTGCTCGACGAAGTCGAACAGGTACGCGAGGTTGAGGTGCAGCCAGCCGAGGATGACGGCCGCGATGAGCCAGAAGAACGCCCAGCCCTCGGGCTCCGGCGTGACGCTGTCGGAGAGGCCCTTCTCCAGCGGCGGGTGGCTGCCGAACCACTCGAAGAAGTGCAACCCGACGATTTCGCCGTACAGCACGCCGAAGATGATCGTGAACACGCCGAGCCACATCACGATCTTCCCGAAGTCGATCAGCCCCTGGGAGTCGAACTTCTTCGCGACCCAGTAGCCCAACCCGAGGTACGCGAGGCCGTAGCCGATGTCCCCGATCATGAACCCGAAAAACAGCGGGAACGTCAGAAACAGCGTGAACGTCGGGTCGAACTCGGAGTATTTCGGCCGGTTGACCGCTTTCGTCAGCAGTTCGAACGGGCCGACGATGTCCGGGTTGCGCTGGATGACCGGCGGATCGTCCGGTACTGTCACGATGGTGCCGCCGGTGCCGCCGTCCATGGCGACCTGCTTGTCGCCGTCAGCGTCGGCTGCGGTGCCGCCGTCCGTGGTGACCTCCGTGTCGCCGTCCGCTTCGACGGCGGTTCCGCCGTCGGCAGCGACGTCCTCGCCGTCGTCGGCCACGACCGCTTCGTCTTCGTGGCCGTGTTCGGCGTCGTGGACGTCGTCGTGGCCGGGGTGACCGCCGCCGGTGTGGGAGGCACGCTCGATCTCGTCGATCTCGACGCGGTCGCCGACCGCGTCCCGCAGGGCTGAGACGACCTCCTCGCGCCGGCGGGTCGGCACCCAGCCCTCGACGATGAACGACCGCTCGGTCGTCGCGAATCGCAGCGGGGCCTCGTACTTCTCGGCGTCGATCGAGAGCTCCTCCTCGAGCGCGAGCAGGAAGCCGGCGTGTTCCAGCTTCAGCGTCTCCAGTTCGCTCTCGGCTTTCTCCAGTTCGCTCTCGATCTGCTGGCGTTCCTGCTGCAGGTCAGCGACGTAGGCGCCCGGATCGCCCGTCTCCTCTGGGACGGTGTACTCCGTGAACGGAACGCCGACCATCGCGTCGTCGAGCGCGTCGTCCTCGGACTCCCGGGCGAACACGGCGACGCTGTCGGTCCCGCTGAACACCTCGTGGCCGTCGATGCCCTCGGCGGACGCCAGCGCCGTGCTGATCTCACCTGCGTCGCCCTCGCCGACCAGCACCGACAGCGAGTCGTACCCCCAAAGCAGGTCGAGGTCGATCCCGAGGTCGGCGAACAGCTCCATCTGGCCCAGCTGGTCCTCGATGTCGCGCTGGCGGCTCCGGAGATCGTCGCGCTGGTCGTCGAGTTCGTTGACCTCCTTGCGGATCTCCTTGAGGCGCTCGTCGGCGTTCGAGAGGTCGATCGACGTCGTCGCGCCGACGTCGTCCTCGCTCACGTCGAGGATGCTCTCGATGGCGCGCACCGTCACCAGCTGGCCCGACGTCTCGTCGGCGCCCTCCAGCGAGTCGCCGGGTTCGAACCCCTCCCAGGAGCCGTCGTAGTCGGTGATGTGCACCAGGTGGAGGTCGTGCAGCGTCTCGATGACGTCGTCCATCACGGACTTGGCCCCGGTCACCGAGACCTTTGACATCTGCTCAGGTCTGAGCATGTACCGCCTCCGTGAACTGCTCCAGGGTGAACTCGATCACCTCGTCGATCTGTTGTTCGGCGGTGGATTCGAGGCGCTCGCGCTCGGCTTCGCCGTCCTCGATGATCCGCTCGCGCTCGGCCTGGATCTCCTCCTCCTCGCGGGCCTGCTGGATCCGCTCCTCGGCGTCCTGCTCGGCCTCGGCGATGATCTCGTCGGCCTCCTCTTCGGACTCCTTGATTCGACGTAACACCGTTTGATCAGGCATCCTTCAATCGTCTGGTTGTAACAAGAATGCCTATTTGGGAGTTGCGGAATGGATCGGGGAGTTGCGGCAAATACGGCGAGTCAACGCCGCAAACCGGTTGTGAATCCGGAGAATTATTGCCCGTCCGTCCCAATGGACAGCCAATGGGCGTTCTCGAAGACAAGGAACGGGCCCGGACGTTCTACAAGTACCTCTCGAAGGTGTACGACCGGATCAACCCGTTCATCTGGAACGAGGTGATGCGCGACGAGGCCATCGAGTGGCTCGACGTCGGGCCCGAGGACCGCGTGCTCGACGTGGGCTGTGGTACCGGGTTCGCCACCGAGGGGCTGCTCCGGGAGACCGAACACGTCCACGGGCTCGACCAGAGCGCACACCAGCTCTCGAAGGCCTACGGGAAGTTCGGCAAGCGCGGCCCCGTCCGCTTCTACCGGGGCGACGCCGAGCGGCTCCCGTTCGCCGACGACACGTTCGACCTCGTCTGGTCGTCGGGCTCGATCGAGTACTGGCCCGACCCCGTCGCGGCGCTGGGCGAGCTCCGCCGCGTCGGCAAGCCCGGCGGCCGGGTACTCGTGGTCGGCCCCGACTACCCCGACAACGCTGTGTTCCAGAAGATGGCCGACGCGATCATGCTGTTCTACGACGAGGACGAGGCTGACCGGATGTTCACCGAAGCCGGCTTCGAGACGTTCGAACACCGCATCCAGCAGGCCAGCGACACCAGCCCCCGCGCCATCACGACGCTCGCGCAGATCCCTGACGACGAGTAATACTGGTGGCTGTAATTCTTTTACTCGCCAGGTTACGTCGCGGTGGTCGTCGTATCGAGCAGGATCGTTCGGTCAGTCGCGACAGTCACGGCGACAGTCGCGCCAGGGTCGAGCGTCGGGTTGTTCGTCGAGGCGATCCGGAAGCCGCGGGCCGCGAAAAACGGCACCGGCGGCTGGTGTGTGAGTTCGGTTCCGTCGACCGCAACGGCCACGCGCAGGTCGGTCACGTCGAGCGCGCTGCCGGAGTGGTGTGTGATCGCGATACGGTCAGCCGATGCGTTCGCGGAGACCGACAGCTGCGCCCGCGGTGGCGGCTCGTCCGACAGCGACGGCACGGCCGCGCCGACCGTCAGCGCCAGCAGGATCGTCAGGAACGCCAGCAGTGCGACCCCGACGACCGGCGAGATGCCCCGTTGCATGGGCCAGGCTGGTCGCCCGATCGTACTTGAACCCGTGGAGCACGAGCGACTGCACTGAGCTTAGGGGATGACGCGGACGGAGACGGTCTCGCCGTTGTCGGCGGTCGCGGTGACGGTGAACTCGCCCAGCGGCTGGATCGTCCACAGCTCCCCGCTCCCCTGGATCGTCCCGACCGACTGTCCCTCGACAGAGATGGCGATCGGTGTCAGCTCGTCACCGTTGGCCCCGACCAGCGAGACCGCCATCGGGCCGGTCGCGTTCGTGTACTGGACGTTCAGGCGGAACGCGTCGCCGGTGCTGGAGCTGGTCTGTGCCGGAATCGACACCACCGGCTCCTTGTACTGGTGCTCGTGGAACGGGTTGGTCGTCGCCCCGTCGAGGTACGCGAACGCCTCCCCGAGCTCGTGGTCCGCACGGTACTCGTAGACGTGAGTCCCCTCGAATCCACGCACTGTGTTCGCCCGCACCGAGTACAGCGAGGAGCCGCGCTCGCTGGCAGCTTGCGCTCGCCCCTCCGGCCCCTCGGCGAACTGGTCGTCCCCGAACGGGTTGCGCTCGTCCCGCAGCGTCGCCTGGCGAACGTACCTTCCCCCGTCGACAGTCGCAGCGACGAGCCCGTCGTCAGTGGCGGCGACGTACACCCGCACCGACTCCTCCCCGGTCGTCTTGGCTGTCGCCACCTGCTCGATCACCGGCTGATCGAGCATCGTCGGCTCGACGGAGACCACTGACACCCGGTTCGTGAGCGCTCCGGACAGGTCCCCGTCCTCCTGTAGGCGCGCGATCGTTTCCCGGTACTCCGCTGCGGCGACTTCGAGCCGCGCTAGCTCGGTCAACAGCGTTTCCGTCGAGATTTCGTCCCTGCTGTAGCTAGCCAGCACTTCTTCGTGCCGGCGCTCGAGGGTCTCGACTCGCTGTTCGAGCATATCGATCGTGGTCCGTGCCGGACTGTCCTCCCCGTCCCTGACGACCAGTTCGTCGTGCCGCGCCTGGATCCGCTCGGCGTCAGTGACAATCGCCGTGCCGATGTCCAGACTCGCTTCGGCGTACTCCTGGCGGGTGACGTTCGCCGCGTCAGGAGTGACGTAGCTCGTCGAGTTGGGCGTCTCGATGACCTCCGGCGGGGCGCTGTCGGCCGTCGAGAGCGCGGTAGCCAGTCCGACAACCCCGACGCCTGCGGCGAGGAGGGCGACGCCGAGGAGAGCGACCATCGTCGAGCGGCGAACTAAGCGCATCTTACCCCCGACATTTCACCGCAGTGTATAAAAACGTCGCGCCGTGGACCGACCGCATCCAACGGATGGGTGGGGCTCGGGACCGTCTCCCACAGTCAAGTGTCGCCGTCTGGTAAGAATGTCATCGAAAGGGTTTTTCTCACGGGAAGAAACAGTCTCAGATATGTGTCCACGGCCGCCCGTGTCCCTCGACGCCCTTCCCCGCAGGAGTTTTCTGCTCGTGGCTCTGGTCGTGTGCGTCAGTGCGGCCCTCGCCGGGGGGGCTCTCACAGGCGCGCAGGGGGTAGCAGCCGACGGGACGGCCGACCAGGCGGACCAGGACGGCGGGATGGTACTCGAGCGCAACACGATCGAGATCGAACTGGAGCCCGACGGTGACACCCGCTGGACGGTGAACTGGACGTTCTCGCTCCCGTCGGAGGACTCCGGGGACAGGTTCGAGACGCTCGCGAGCGAGTTCGAGCGCGGCGAAGCGACGGAGTACCTGGAGACGCTCGGGGCGTTCCGTGACGCGAGCCAGCAGATCGACGCCGCGCGCGACCGCTCGATCCGTATCACGAACGAGACCTGGACGAGCGGCCGGACGGGAACGGGCGAGAACGCCACGGGGCGGCTGACGCTCTCGTTCACCTGGGAGAACTTCGCGCGGGTGGAGGGCGACCGGATAGTCATCGACGACGCGCTCGCGACGGCGGAACACGGCCCCTGGCTCGACAGCCTGGCCGCCGACCAGGAGCTGATCGTCCGCATTCCGGACGGCTACGGCGTTTTCGACGCGAACGTCGACCCGCAGGACGGCGCGCTCCGGTGGCGCGGGCCGGCTGACTTCGACGCCGAGACGCTCCAGGCGACGTTCATCGGGAACAACGCCACGCCGGAGCCGCCGGGCGAGTCGAACGTCATGCTCTGGGGAGTCGTCGGGGCGCTCGTGGTGGTGCTTGCGGCCGTCGGGGTCTTCCTCGTGAACCGCCGGGACGGCCTGCTGCCGGGCTCGACGGGCGACGACGACCCGCCAGCTCCTGGCGGAACGCCGACCGCCGAACCGGCGGAACCGGTCGACGACGAGCCCGCGCCGGCTGACTCGGTGGGGAACGAAAGCGAAGAGATCGACGACGAACTGCTCAGCGACGAGGAGCGGGTCGAACGGCTGCTCGATGTCAACGGCGGGCGCATGAAACAGGCCGACATCGTCGAGGAGACGAACTGGTCGAACGCGAAAGTCTCCCAGCTGCTCTCCTCGATGGAGGAGGAGGACCGCATCGACAAGCTCCGGATCGGCCGCGAGAACCTCATCTCGTTCCCCAACGTCGATATCACCGAGATCGAAGGGGAAGAGTAATACTGGTGGCTGTAATTCTTTTACTTACCAGTCTCTACTATCTGCGGAGACAGACCTGTTCCGCCTGGATTCTCAACTCGAGTTTTCACGTACGTACAGCCACCAGTATAACTCCCCACTGCAGCGACTGATTCCGGAAGCAACCACTTACGAGTTTCTTAGAATCTAAAAACGTTTATCGGGGGCCAGGTCGGAACGTTCGATGTATGAAAGTCTTAGTGACCGTTACAGAGGTTGCGGAGGCCGACGACGAGTTCGAGATCGACGGTCTCACGATCGACGAGCGGTACCTGACCTACGACCTCAACGAGTGGGACAACTACGCGGTCGAGGAGGCGGTCCAGCTCGGCGAGGCAAACGACGACGTGGAGGTCGTCACCGCGACGGTCGGGCCGGAGCGGGCCGAGGAGACGATCCGGCAGGCGCTCGCGAAAGGTGCCGATCGGGCGATCCGCGTCTGGGACGACCAGTTCGAGGGGACGATGATCGACGCCGCGACGAAGGCGCGGCTGCTCGCTGCGGTCGCCCAGGAAGAGGAGCCCGACCTCGTGCTGTCGGGCGTCCAGTCCAACGATGTCGCGTTCGGCGCGACGGGCGTCGCGCTGGCGGCCGAACTCGACTTCGAGTGGGCCGCCGTCGTGAACCAGCTCGACCTCGACGCCGACGCCGGCGTCGCGAGCGTCCACCGCGAGCTGGAGGGCGGCGTCGAGGAACTGACCGACGTCGAACTCCCGGCGGTGCTGACGATCCAGACCGGGATCAACGAGCCCCGGTACGCGAGCCTGCGCGGCATCCGGCAGGCCCAGAGCAAGCCGCTTGACGTCCACACGCCCGCGGACCTGGGCGTCGACATCGGCGAGTCGGCGCTGTCGCTCACCTCCCTGGAGGAGCCCGAAACCGAGAGCAACGTGACGCTGTTCGAAGGGAGCGCCGAGGAGACCGCGAACGAACTCGCCGAGTTCCTGAAGGAACGGGGGGTCGGCGCATGAGCGACGTACTGGCAGTCACGGAGCACCGCCGCGGCGAACTGCGGGACGTAAGCCACGAGCTGATCACCGCCGGTCGCCAGCTCGCCGGCGCCACCGGTGGCGAACTCCACCTGGCAGTCATCAGCGGCAACGTCGACGAGTACGCCGGCTCCCGGTATACGAACCTCGGAAACAACCCGGATTGCAACCGCCTCGTTCCGACGGACGACGACGAAACCGAGGGATTGCTCTTCACGAACTTCGAGCAGAGCCCCGGCGACGTCAGCCGGATCCCGATCA
>PXSQ01000024.1 GCA_003022725.1 Halobacteriales archaeon SW_7_65_23
GACGCCGAGGTGTTCGTCGACAGTCAGCGCGTAGGAGAGCGAGCCGTGCTGGATGACAGCGTCGCGCTGGCGGTACTGGGCGTTCCCGCTGATCTTCTCCCCGCCCGCGAGCACGTCGTGCGCGGGGTGGATCCCACGGAGGTAGCACGCGGGCTGGTGGATCGCCGGCAGCTCCGCCTCGGCGAAGGCGGCGTCGACGCTCATCCGCTCGAACGCGTCGAGCACCGGCGTGCACAGGAGTTCGTAACACGCCAGCAGATCGCCGGGGAGTTCGGACTGCGGCGCGACGATCGAGTAAGAGATGTCGCCGTACGCGTCGTGGTAGATGCCGCCGCCGCCGGTCGGCCGGCGGGTCACAGTCACACCCTCTGCCTCGCAGTACGCCCAGTCGACGCTCTCCGGGTCCTGGCGATACCCCAGCGAGAGCGTGCTCGGCTCCCACTGGTACACCCGGACGGTCCGCGGGCCGCCGTTCGCCGCCGTCTCGGCGGCGACCTCCTCGAGCGCCATCTGCATCGGGCCCGGCCGGGCCCCCTCCGGGATCAGCCGCCACTCCCTGTCGGCCAGCGCTGTCATGGCTTGCTGTTGGACCTCCGCGGGCAAAAGCAGTCGTATATCTCGACGGGGCGTGAGCGCCCAGCTTTATCTCCCGGCGAGGCGTTGTGGATCGTATGCCAACCGGCGTACTCGTTCCCGGCGACGTCGACGACCTCGCAGCGTTTGCCAGCCGCGCCGAAACGCTAGGCTACAACTCCGTCTGGACCGGCGAACTGTGGGGTCGCGACTCCTTCGTCGCGCTGACGCGTGCCGCGACCGTTACTGAGACCATCGAACTCGGCACGGCGATCGTCAACGTCTACGGGCGCTCACCGGCGACGATCGCCCAGGCGGCGGCGACGCTCGACGACGCTGCCGGCGGCCGCCTGACGCTCGGCCTGGGGACCAGCACTGAGAAAGTGATCGAGGACCTGCACGGCGAACCGTTCGACGGGCCGGCCCGCCGCCTCCACGAGACGGTCGAACTCGTCAAGGAGTTCCTCGACGCCAAGGGCCGCGTCAGCTACAGCGGCAAGTGTTTCGAGGTCGCGGACTTCCCGGCGCTCGGGGCTGACGTGGCGGTGTACGCCGCCGCGCTGGGCCCGGCGACGAGGCGGGCGACCGGCCGGACGGCCGACGGCTGGCTCCCGCACAATATCCCCTTCGAGCGGCTCGACGATGCCTTCGAGACGATCGCGGAGACGGCGCGGGAGGCGGGCCGCGATTCGGACGACATCGCGACGGCGCCGTACGTTCCGGCGGCAGTCAGCGACGATCCCGAAGCGGCGCGGGATGCAATCCGCGGCCACCTCGCGTACTACGTCGGGAGCGGCGAGGGGTACCGCCGGGCAGTCGCGGGGGCGTTCCCGGACGCTGCCAACGCCATCGCCGAGGCGTGGCGCGACGGCGACCGCGGAGCGGCCCGCGCCGCGGTCACCGACGGGATGATCGAGGCGCTCGGCGTCGCCGGCACGCCCGCGGACGCCCGCGAGCAGCTCGCAGCAGTCGCGGCGATCGACCGGATCGACGAACCGCTCGTCGTCGTCCCCGACGGCGTCGACGACGCGATGCGGCGGCGGACGGTCGAGGCGCTCGCGCCGGATTCGTGAGCGCGTCCCGGGGAGCGCCCCGGTTCCGGGAAGATTCGCCTAACTCGCGGGGAATTTAAATACTCGAACGAACACTGTTGGTATAGATGGCCGGGGAGACAGCGAATGGACGGGCACTCGGGGAGAGGCATGGCAGGCGGGAGCTGTTGCAAACGCTCGGCGTCGCGGCAGTCGGGGCGGGCACAGTAGCGACGGTCGGCTCGGGCCCTGCACGGGCACTGGGTGACTTCAACATCGAGATCGTCGAGGACAGCTACCCGGAGGAGATGGTCGCCGGCGAGACCGCAGAGATCACCGCCAGGATCACCAACGAGGGCGACCGGGAGGGGAGCCAGCTCATCCGCATCAACTACGGCACCAACCGGGAACGGGTCGAACTCGCGCCGGGCCAGTCGACGACGGTGACGCTCACGATCGAAACGAACGAACGTGACGCGGGGAACAACCTGGTGGAAGTGAGCAGCAACGACGACGACGAGGGCGTCCGGATCGACATGCTCACGCCGCCGTACGTCGTCGTCGAAGTCGTCGAGACGAACGAGCCGGTCGTCGAGGGGCGGGACATCGAAGTCACGTTCGACACCCACAACACCGGCGAGGCAGATACGGGGATGGTCGAATCGCCACCCGGAGATCCCGAAGACGACGATTACCCCATTGTAGAAGACAAGGGGCTCCTGGTGTGGAAGGCTGAAGAGAAGGGAACGTTCACCCGGACGATCCTAGATGAGGAGTTTGAAAGCATCAGCGTGGCCGGTGAGAGCACGTCGACACAGTCGATCTCCTTCGAGACGGAGGCGAAAGGTGAGCGGACCATCGTCGTGACCATCGCCGGCGCGGACGAGACCGACTCGGTCGAGGTGCAGAACGTCGGCCACAACGAGGGGACCAAGGAGGTGACGCTCGATCTCGGTCCCGCCGGATCGCGGACGGTCGAGGTGACCGCCGACGAGGCACAGACGGTCACGGAGACGGTGTCGATCCCGACTGTCCACGGCCCGGCGGGTGAGAACACGCTCACCGTCCGGACCGAGGACGACGAAGTGACCGAGACGGTCGAACTCGCGGAGAACGCGTTCTTCGACGTCGAGCTCCTGGAGCACAACTCGCCGATCCCCCAGGAGTTCGCCTTCGAGTTCCGGGTCGAGGTCGAAAACAGCGGCGGCGTCGCCGGCCAGGGCACCGTCGACGTGACCGTCCAGGAGATCCTCCCGGACGATGCGGACGAGGAAACCGATCCCCAGCAGATCGGCTCCGCTTCCGGGAACGTCGACCTCGAGAGCGACGAGTCGACGACGCTTGACCTCTCGGTCGACGTCGGCTCGGCCGAGGCCGACACCTACCAGGCGGTCCTCGACACCGGTGACGAAACCGTCACCCAGGAGGTCGAGGTGGCCGAAACCGGGTTCGTCGAGATCACCAACGTCTCGCCGAACACGCCGGTCGCCGCCGGCGAGGATGTCGAGGTGACTGCGACGCTCAGTAACGTCGGCAGCGCGTCGGCGACGGAAACCCTCACGGTCTCCGTCGGCGACATCGCCGAGGAGTCCCGGACGATCGTCCTCGACGTCGACGATGAAACCGAGGAGTCGTTCACCTTCGGGACCGCCGAGGGCGACGCGGGCAAGCACACGTTCCGCCTCGCGACGGACTCCGCGAGCACCACCCAGGAGATCACGATCGAGGAGGCAAACGCCGAGGACGGCGACGACGGCGGCGACGACGACGGCGGCAGCGACAACAGCGCGGTCGAGGAGTCCGACGACAGCGCGCCCGGGTTCGGCGTCGGGACGGCGCTGGCCAGCCTCGGCGGGGCCGGCTACCTGCTGAAACAGCGGCTCGCTGACGACGAGTAGCGGCTGCCGCCACCGGATCTCCCCCCGTCGTCGCTCGTTTTTCGGATGGGATCGTGTCGCTCAAGCCGCTGGAGCCCTACCTTCCGTCGATGACTGACACCGGTGGGCCGCTCACCCCGGATCGGCCGGACGCGGCCGGCGAGTTCCGCGTCGACGCGCCGTTCGACCCGGCGGGTGACCAGCCAGAGGCGATCGACCAGCTCACGACAGGCTTTCAAGAGGGGATGGACAAGCAGACGCTTTTGGGCGTGACCGGCAGCGGCAAGACCAACACCGTCTCCTGGACGGTCGAGAACCTCCAGCAGCCGACGCTCGTGATCGCCCACAACAAGACGCTCGCTGCACAGCTGTACGAGGAGTTCCGGGAGCTGTTCCCGGACAACGCCGTCGAATATTTCGTCTCCTACTACGACTACTACCAGCCGGAAGCGTACGTCGAGCAGACCGACAAGTACATCGAGAAAGACGCTTCGATCAACGACGAGATCGACCGGCTGCGCCACTCTGATCTACGGGCTCGGCGCCCCCGCAACTACGTCAATATGTCCCTGCGGCTCGAGCAGGGCCAGACGATCGACCGCGACGAACTCCTCGGGCGCCTCGTCGACCTGAACTACGAGCGCAACGACGTCGACTTCACTCAGGGGACGTTCCGCGTGCGCGGCGATACGCTGGAGATCTACCCGATGTACGGCCGGTATGCGGTCCGCGTGGAGTTCTGGGGCGACGAGATCGACCGCCTGCGGAAGCTCGATCCCCTGGAGGGGGAGATCAAAAGCGAGGAGCCCGCGGTGCTGGTCCACCCCGCCGAGCACTACTCGATCCCCGAACAGCGCCTCGAACGAGCCATCGGCGAGATCGAGGACCTTCTGGAGGACCGCATCAGCTACTTCGAGCGCCAGGGCGATCTGGTCGCAGCCCAGCGCATCGAGGAGCGCACCACGTTCGACCTGGAGATGCTCCGGGAGACCGGCTACTGCTCGGGGATCGAGAACTACTCGGTGCACCTCTCCGACCGGGAGCCCGGCGAGGCGCCGTACACGCTGCTGGATTACTTCCCCGACGACTTCCTGACGGTCGTCGACGAGTCCCACCAGACGATCCCACAGATCCGCGGGCAGTTCGAGGGCGACAAGTCCCGCAAGGAGTCGCTGGTCGGGAACGGGTTCCGGCTGCCGACGGCGTTCGACAACCGCCCGCTCACCTTCGAGGAGTTCGAGGCACAGACCGACCGGACGCTGTACGTCTCCGCGACCCCCGGCGACTACGAGCGGGAGGTCTCCGATCAGGTCGTCGAACAGATCGTCCGCCCCACCCACCTCGTCGACCCTGCGGTCGAGGTGGCCGACGTCGAGGGGCAGGTGGCGGACCTCATCGACCGGCTGGAGGCGCTGCCCGACGAGGAGCGCGCGCTGGTGACGACGCTCACCAAGCGGATGGCCGAGGACCTCACCGAGTACCTCGAAGAAGCGGGCATCGACGTCGCGTACATGCACGACGAGACCGACACGCTCGAACGGCACGAACTGATCCGGAGCCTCCGGCTGGGCGAACTCGACGCCATCGTCGGCATCAACCTGCTCCGGGAGGGGCTGGACATCCCCGAGGTGTCGCTGGTCGCGATTCTCGACGCCGACCAGGTGGGCTTTCTGCGCTCTGAGACGATGCTCGTCCAGACGATGGGGCGGGCGGCGCGCAACGTCAACGGGACGGTCGTCCTCTATGCGGACGAGCCGAGTGCGGCGATGCAGTCGGCGATCCAGGAGACCCAGCGCCGCCGCCGCATCCAGCAGGAGTACAACGAGGAGCACGGCTACGAGCCACAGACGATCGACAAGGAGATCGGCGAGACCAATCTGCCCGGGAGCAAGACCGACACCGAGGGGGCGGCGTCGATGGAGCCAGCGGACGCCGACGAGGCCGCGCGTGCCGTCGAGGAACTACAGCAGCGGATGAACGAGGCCGCGGACAATCTGGAGTTCGAACTCGCGGCGGACATCCGAGACCGGATTCGGGAGCTCCGACAGAAGTACGATCTGGCAGGCGGCGGCGAGGACGACGACGGCGTGCCGGCGCCCGATCCCGAGTGGTGACGCGACACGACGGAGAACAGCTTGCGACGAGAAATCAGTCGTCGGCGGCCGCGGTTCCGCGGACGATGTCGGCGACGGCTTCGAGGCTCTCGACCTCGTAGATCGGCTCCCGACCCAGCGTCACGTCGGCGTTGTGCTCGCGGCGGATGAAGGCGGTGTCGACGCCGGCGCGCTCGCCGGCGACCACGTCGCTCTCGCGGTCGCCGACGTACAGCGGTTCGCTCACGCCGAGGTCCTCGATCACCGATTCGAGAAAGACCGGCTCGGGCTTTTTCCGTGCGAGGCTGTCGACGTGGGGTTCCCGGGCCTGGATCGCCGCGAAGTGGTCCGTGAGGTCGTACTGTTCGGCGATGAACTCGACGACGCGGCGCTGGTTGTTGCTCACGATGCCGGTGGGGACCTCCAGGTCGGCGAGGACGGCCGCGTCGGGGTAGGGCTGCTTGCCGCCGTCGCGGGCCGCCTCGCGGAGGGCGTCCGCGAGGTTGTCGTCGCGGTGGCGCCACAGCGTCGCGTGGTCGACGCCGTGGTGTTCGCACACCGATACGAGTTCGTCGTAGGTGGGGCCAAACGCGACCAGGTCGACGTGGTCGTCGTCGGGCGCGTCGACGCCGACGGCCGCGAACGCGTCGAGGGCTGCCTGGCGCACCGGGGACACGTCCAGCACGTCGACGACGACGCCGTCGTGGTCCAGCAGGAGGGAGTCGTAGCCGGCCATGCTATCGCGTGCCGAAGGGGTCGTCGCCGACGCCGGGGTCGTCGTCCTCTTCGGTTTCGAAGGCCTCGGGCGGCCGGCCCGCCTCGTCGATCACCTCGTCGGTGACGATCAGCGGGCAGTCGACCCGCAGCGCCAGCGCGATGCCGTCGGAGGGGCGGGCGTCGAAGACGGCCTGTTTGCGCTCGCCGCCGTGGTACTGTTCGGTGTCGATCTTGGCGTAAAAGGTGCCGTCGGCGAGGTCGTCGATGCGCACGCGGTCGATGGCGGCGCCGAACTCCGCGACCATCTCGACGAACAGGTCGTGGGTGAGCGGCCGCTCGAACGGCTCGCCGTCCAGCGCGAGCTGCATCGACTGCGCCTGGTCCTTGCTCACGAAAATCGGGATGAGCTCGCCGCGGGCCTCGAGGATGACCACCGGCGCGCCGGGCCCCTCGTCGCTGACGCCGATGCCGACACCCTCCACTGTAGCTTCGTGTTCCATGCTTCGTATATTCGCCCGTGGAAGCAAAAGGTTGTCCGCTGCCCGGCGAACGGCAGCCAGCCGTCCACCTCAGAGCAACAGGTCGTCGGCCGCGCGCCTGGCGGCGAGGACGGCGTCCTCGGCCACCTGCTCGGCGTCGCCGGGCGCGTCGAGGTAGACATCGACCTCGAGCTGGCCGTCCTCGAACGTCACCGTGACGTCGATGTCGCGCAGCTCGCTGTTGTCGTACCGCGAGAAGATGACGTTCTCCGCGGCCGTCGCGGCCGCCTCGACGACCGCGTCGTCGTCGGGGTCGTCCCCGCCCATTATGCGCCGCCGGCGCCGCCGAGGCCACCGCCGCCGCCCGGCCCGCCGCCGAGCATTTGCTGGAGCTCCTGCTGGAGTTCCTCGAACTGCTCTTGGACGCGCTCCTCCTGCTTTTTGAGGGTGTCGACGCGCACTTCGAGGCTGTTGACCTTCTCTTCGAGGTCCTCCTCGGCAGTGCCGTAGTCGGTCTCGACGAGCAGCTCGCCCAGCTGGCGGTACATCGTGGTGTCTTTGTCGATGTCCTCAAGCTCCTCGATGGCCGTTTTGGACTCGGTGAGCTGTGTCTCTGCCTGCTGTTTCTGGGCCGCGACCTGCTGTGCCGTCTCCTGCAGATCCTGCAACTCTTCGATTTTCTCCTGTGCTTCAGGCGGAAGATTACCCTGCATACCAGTCATCTCGGGACCCGGACTGTTAAACCCACGGAAGATGGCTCACCCGTTCGCGTTACCGGCCTGTTCGGCCACCGACACCAGCGACAGCCAGGTGTTTACCGCGGCACGGAGCGCCACCAGGTCCCGTGCCTCGATCGCCAGCTGGAGTTCGGCGGCCTCGCGATCCAGCCGGGTTCGGCTGCGCTCGTCGTCGATGTCGCCGACTTCGGGCGTGATCGCTCGCTCGATGCGGCGGGCACGCTGCGGGTCAGTGTAGGTGAGCGAGAGAAGCGTTTCGTGGTCGTACTCGCCGGGCACTATTCGACGTGGATCTCTTTGATGTCGCGGCTCCGCTCTTTCAGGAGCACGCGGTGACCGCAGTAGGGACAGCGCACCCCGCCGTACTCGTCGAGGGTTACGTCGCGCTTGCAGCGGGAGCACTTGTAGCTCATTCGTCGTCCTCGTCGTCCTCTTCGAGTGCGGCGCGGATCGAGCGCGTGACGGTCTTGCCGGCCGGCGTCTCGGGCTTGTAGGCGCCGCCGGTGAACTTCTCGCCGGTCTCCTCGTTTACCCAGATGCCGGTCCCGACGCGTTTGACGTCGTCGCCGTCGACGGTCGAGTTGCGCATCTCCCGCTCGATCTCGGCGACGCGGCGCCGGGCGACCCGCCCGTATCGCGCGCCGAAGCGGCCTGCGCTCCCCGTCCTGTTTTCCTGTTCGCTCATAGTACCATACTGTCGGCCGAGCGGGCAGATAAACCCTGCGAGTTCCGGTGAGGAGTTGCAACTGTGGTGGTTTGGAGGGGATCAGTAAGCTGTTGCCGAGGAACTCTCGAACAACAGACGACTGCTGTCTCATCGACGCAGAAAGCCCTCGGCGCGCTGGCAGGTCACGCTGAGCGGGATATCCTCGCTCACGTTGGTCGCTCGGATAGGGTCCGCTCAGCGACTGCCAGGCGCACCTCGCCCTTTCAGTCCGCCAGGACGTGGCCTGTGTAGCCAGCAGGAACGCGTTCGCAAGCTGACCAGGAACGAATGCTTGCCAACCTCATACTGATTGTTGTGATTATTTTCACCACCACATCGCAATAGCGGCGGTTTCACGGCTCGAAACTGGCGTCTGACGAATACCCGGCGGTAACGAGTCACAACAATCAGTATCAGTCCACCTCATCCCGGAATTTAAGCTGGAAAACGCGACCAGCGCCCGTATGCACTGAGGAATATTCACGGAGGCTTCGCGGGAGTGCGACACCACCTCCGTGCAGTCGCTCGGTTACGCTGGCTGGAGCGTGGCCGCGGTGTCGCCTGTCCGTCACTCCTTGAGGTCGGCCTCGACGAGCGCCTCGTTGATGTCCGCGCGGACGCGCTCTCCGAGCTCCCGGTCCCGGGCAGTCGTGACCACCCGGTTCTCTTGGACGCTAGAGCCGTCCCGGATCAGCAGCCGGACGTTCCCGCTCCCGTCGGCCCGCGTCGCCTTCGCGCGAAGGCCCGTCCGGGAGCCCGAGCCGCCCGCGTCGATCGGTCCGGGGATGATCTTCTTGACGTGCGGGTGGTCGGCGACGACCTGGAGGACTTGCCGGCCGGTCCGGCCGCCGATCAGCGTCGAGTGGGCGCCGCCGAGTTTCTCGGCGACCGACGCCTCGACGACCTCCAGCGCTGCTTCCCCCGCCCGGTCGACCACGTATTCGACGGGGTCCTCCGCGTTGATCCGGTAGAACGTGTAGTGAACCTGCGCGCGCACGGCCTGGAGCACCTCCCGATCACCGGTTGCGTACACCTCCTCGGGGCGCTTGCGCCGGAGTTCGTCGGCGACCTCGCCGGCGAAGTACCGGAGTTCGGCGCTGACCTGCTCGCCGTCCTCCTCGGGCGTCGTTGTCACGACCCTGCTTCCGACGACTGTCCCGTCGAGGAGCGCAGTGACCGTTGCGCGGTCGCGGTCGAGTTCGAGTACGATAGTGTCGGCGTTGGCGGTATGACAGACCAGGCAGTAGTCCCCCGGCCTGTCCAGCGGCGACGCACACTGCCGACACTCCATGTCGGATTTGGGGAATCGACGCCGATAAGCGCGCCGTTTCGCGGCGTTCGGGTTGGACGCCCGGCGCTACAGCTTTGCCGGGTCGGTCTTCAGGTACTCCCGGAGCAGGACCGTCGCGTAGGAGCCCCGCGGCAGCTGGAACGACAGAGTCAACAGGTCAGTCTCGACAGTACAATCCGTCCGGACGAGCACCGCACGGCGCGTCCCGTTGGAGTCGAACTCGCCGGGGAGGTCGAAGTCCGACGGTTCGAGATCGAGGTCGTCCAGCACCGCGCGCTCGATCTCGCCGGGCTCGCCGGACGCGAGCTCCGTCTCGGTCCCGACCAGCGGCGCCGTCACGAACGCCCGGCCGCGCTCGCAGTGGCGAGTGACCGACCGGAGACGGTCTTCGGTCACTCGCTGGGTACGACCCTGGTCGGGCAGGGCCAGCCCAGCGGGCGCGTCGCTGTCGGCGAAGCAGACGACGTCGCCGGCCACCGGCCGCGGGCACCGTTTCGAGTGCAGCCCGGAAGTCCTCCGGGGTATCGTCGCCTTCCGCGAGGCGGTGGAGCATCGCCCGCTCGTAACCGAGATGGCGGGGGTACTCCTCCAGAGCTGCCTGCCAGTCGCGCGTCTCGTCGACGAAGGCCCGCGCCTCCTGTGTCGCCTCCGGCTCCCGTTCGCTCGGATTGCCAGCGTAGGTAAGTACTGCGTCCTCCCAGTCACCACGAACTACGGCGAGCCCCACTTCGTGGGTGACCGGCCGGCGACTGCCGAAGCGCTGGTGGCCGAAGTAGTTGGGGACGCCGACCGTGTTGGTATTATCGTCTGCGCCGGCGAACGACCGTAGTTCCCCGGTGACCGCGTCGACCTGCTCCGGTTCTGACGGATCGCGGATGGTCACCTCGAAGGCGTTGCCGGCGAGGTCGCCGAATAAGATCGGCCGGCCGGCCCGGCCGACGACGTCGTAGGTGACGCCGTCGAGGTCCGGCAAGTCTGCCGGATCGATACCGTCGAGGGAAAATAACTGAGTTGTGACCGCGTGCTTGTCTTTCGTGCCAGCCCAAGAAACGCGTTCACGGGATATTCCAAGGTGGTCCGAGAGCGTACTCGCGAAGTCGTTCGTGTCCCAGCGCCGCAATGTCACGCGCACGACGAGGTGTGGGTATGCGTCGGTAGGTGCGTCGACGGGTTCGGTGTCGAACGCTTCGAGCTCCCGGACACGGAAATCCTCCGGCGCCTGTCGCAGTCGGCCGCCGGTGCCGTCGCCGTCGCTCACGTAGTAGTCGATACCGACCTCGCGTTCGAGCGGCTGGGCGGGGCGCATCTACTCTATCACCGGATGCGGGTCCCACGATCAAAGGGGTGTCGTCCCGACTGCGCGGCTGTCGTTACGCGAGTGTCGGAAAAGAGAAATCGCCGTTTATCTGCGGTGCAGTCGGCCGATCAGGCCGAGATGAGTTCGGTTGCGTCGTCGTACTCCTCGATCTCGACGCCGTCCTCGGTGATGGTGGCGACGACCAGCCCGTTGCCGGAGCCAGTGTCGCGCTCGCTCGCGGCGTAGACCGCGCTGGCGACGAGCCCCTCGGCCTCCTCGATCGACAGTGACGGGTCGTAGTTGCCTTCGAGGGTACCGTGCGCGAGCTGCATTCCGCTGCCGGTGACGGTGTAGTCGTCCTCCATCACACCGCCCGCGGGGTCGATGCTGTAGACGTGGCTGCCCTCGTCGTCGACGCCCCCGAGGATCGGGTTGATGGCAAAGAACGGGCCGCCGCGGGCGAAGTTACCAGCCAGCGTCGCGAGCCCGTGGATCGAGAGCGGCTTGCCGCGGCGCTGCTCGTAGAGGTTCGACTCGGCGCGCAGTGTCCGGATGAACGACTGGGCGCCACCGACCGAGCCGACGAGCGTCAGCGCGGCCGTCGGGTGAATCTGCTCGACCTTCTGGACGTTCTTGTTTGAGACGAACCGGCCGCCGAGGCTGGCTCGCCTGTCGGTTCCGATGACGACGCCATCTTCGGTCGAGACGCCTACAGTGGTCGTCCCGGTCTTGGCCGTCACGTCCTCGTCGGTCCCGGCCTCAACGTCCTCGAACGAGCCGATCTCGGGCTCGTACGGATGCATTCCGTCGAAGGAATTACTCATCGCTCTCACCTCCGATGTCGAGTTCGGCGAGATGGTCGCTGATCTGCTCCGTCGAGAGCGTTTCGAACTGCTCGGACTCGACGTCGACCGTCGACACATGGACGCTGCCGGCGTCGAGGTCGTCGGCCTCGACTGCGAGCGCCTCGAGCGCCAGGTCGATCCCGCCGGCGAGGTCCGAATCCTCGTCGTACTCCTCCTCGAGGTGGCCCTGAATGTCCTGCTGGCCACGGCCGACGGCGATCGCCTTCCACTCGTAGGGCGTCCCGGAGGGGTCGGCCTCGAACAGCCGCGGCCGGCCGTTCTCGACGCCGCCCACGATCAGCGAGACGCCGAACGGGCGGGCGCCGCCGGTCTGGGTGTACTGCTGGATGTGGTCGGTGACGCGCTTGGTCAGCGTCTCGACGCCGATCGGCTCCTCGTAGCGGAGCTGTTCGACCTGGGCCTGCTGGCGGGCGAAGTCGACGAGCTGGCGCGCGTCGGCCACGTGGCCGGCCGTCGCGACGCCGACGTGGGTGTCGATGCTGTGGATCTTCTCGATGCTCTCCTCCTCGATCAGCGAGGATCGCGTCTGCCTGTCGGCGGCCAGGACGACCCCGTCGGGCGTCCGTACGCCGACGCTCGCGCTGCCGCGCTCGACGGCCTCGCGCGCGTACTCCACCTGATAGAGGCGGCCATCCGGCGAAAAGATGGTGATTCCGCGGTCGTACGCCTGCTGTTGGTTGTTTCCTTGCATTCTGTGTACCTTCTCACACGCGTGGGGTCGGACCCACGGTTCGTGTGTTTACTACAGGTAACTGCTACTAATATATAAATGTTTTCTTGAGGTCAGCCTGTTATCTGTTCGCTATATCTCGGTTTTTGCCGAGAGTACAGGATTAGTATAGTTGCAGTTCGCCGGTAACCGCGTCGACGCGGTCGTCGGCTGCCGGGCCGACGGCGAGCGCGGTGACGGTTCCGGGTTCGAGCTGTGTGTGGCCTGCATCGCGGACGATGGCGTGCGGGAGGCCGTCGCGCTCGGCCTTGTCGGCGAGTTCGAACAGCGTCGCCTCGCCGTCGGCCTGGAGCACGATCTTCTTCTGGCCCTCCCCTTTCCACTCGCGCTGTGCCCCGCCGGTGGCCTCCTCGTAGGCCTGTAGCGAGGCGTGGGCGACCTGTGCGGCGAGTTTGCCCTCGCCCATGCCCAGGTCCGCACGCGCGACGATTGCCTGTTTCATGTGTTCGGCTCCGGCGGCCGGCTACAAGAACCTGCGGACCTGGGACTGAGAGTTCAGGTGGGTTGTTTGTTGGCAGTGGCTCCTCAAAGAAAGCCCTCGACGCTTCGAGAGTGTCATAAAACCGTTCATACGGTATTGTTTTCAATTACAGTTTGGTGAACCAACCGATACGTAGGAGTGTGTATGGACCGTCGGCTATTCTGTAAGATTGTATTAATGTTCGGAACAGAATGCAATATGGAGCGCACCGCTTCCTCGGGTACTGGTTGGTTGAAAGAGCTTCAATCGGTCCAAGGTTCCGCCTTTCGTGGGACAAGAAATCGGTATCTAGTAGTCCAGCCGACCTACTGATACACAGTATCACGAGTGTCGATTTCCAACACCCTGAGTTCGTCCTGCTCTTTGACCCATTGGATAATCGCTCGGCGCTTTCCAATCCGAAGTGAATACTCGTCTCTGCCTTTCAACGGCTTGAGGTGCCGGTCTGGGTTGGTACCTGCTTCGTCCAACTTCGACCGAATCCTGTCTTCGATGTCGTCGGGAAGCGAGTCCAACTTCTTCTCCACATCGGGATGCAACAGTACCGTCGCCATCTGTTGCTACAGTTGTTCCCACTCGTCGGATTCCTTCCGAGTATCGACCGTATTGGCAGTCTGTGTGTCCAGTTCCGGGGCAACTTCAGCCCACCAGCCGACTGCTCTTGCCCCGAGTTTCTTCCGACTCACCAGCCCTTTCTCAGCCATCTGCTCCAGTCGGTTTCGGACGCCTTCTGGAGTGAGCTGTTTTCCGAACCGCTGCAATCCGTCAGCGACTTCCGGGGCGGTTAGAACAGGATCATCCTCATAGTCAAATACTTTGAGGATATCCTGCTCAGTGACTGTTTCTTCGAATCGTCCTGCATCGTCTCGTCCTTGGCTCATATGGTGAACAAAGCGGTCAAGCAATATAACCATTTGGCTCGTGCAAACCGGTGGCGTTCCGCTGAGGAACGGAAAAATCGTTCTGATTGGTGACTTCACCTTTCAATCCGCTCCATCTTACGTGGCGTTTCTGCTGTAACCCTGACAATCAATCCACCTCGCCAGTCTCTACGTGTCCTGTACAAACTGTTCGCGTTGGAGGGTCGCAGAAGAGTGTGTGAACCGTTCTATGGCACCCTTCTCGACGCTTCGCTAGGATCTATTCTTCTGATGACCGCTGCTAACTCGATGCAGAAAGCCCTCGGCGCGCTCGACCGTCCGGGGCTCGCCGCGGTCCTCGCTTCGCTGTCGTCCGAAAATCGCTTAGTGACTCAGCGAAGAAGTGAAGGGATTCCGAAGGGGAAGCCCCCGGCTGCTCAACTCGGGGGCCTTGCTGCGGTCCTCGCTCTCCGCACCGTCCGCTGCGGTCCTTGCGTCAGCCGCCGTCGCCGAGCACCGGGAAGCGGAGCTTCCCGAGCAATCGGCGCCTCCGCCGCCGATGACAGCCGGCCCCTTCCAGTCCTACCCCTGTTCTCACTGCAGTTGGCCACCGCGCATCGGCTGAGGACACAACCGACACGGGTGGGATTGGAAGGGGCAGGTCGCTCGATCCATCCCGGGCGACGCAAGCACGCGACCGCAGGGAGCGCGCGCAGTGAGCCCCGGATGGTGAGCCGAGCGCAGTCGTTCGAAAATCTTCGATTTTCGTGATCCCGAGAATCTTCGATTCTCGGACGACGGTCCTTGCTGCGCCCGGGACGGATCGAGCCCGCCTCACCGGGAAGCGAAGCTTCCCGAGCTGACGGCGAAGCCGTCAACGCCCTTTCAGTCCGCCAGGGGCGTGGACTATGTGGCGGGCAGAAACGCGTGGTTGGTCGGCCGAGAGTAACGGTGTGGACATGGTATGGTTCGAGGATAGTCAGTCGCCCGGAACGGCGTCGGTCAGCCGTCTGACGGTGAATTATGTGGGTTGGCGGGAATCTACCGGTACGAATGTATGGCCGAGACTGAACGCATTACTGTCGCCGAAACGAGTGAGGGGCCGGGAGGGAACGAGCCGGCCGGACGGGAGGTCTCCCTGCCGGTCGTCGAGATACTGACCGGTCGGGGGTTCGTGACGGGGAAATCCGGATGTGGCAAGAGTAACTCGGGGAGCGTCATCGCCGAGAAACTGCTCGACGGCGGGTTCGGGCTGTTGATCGTCGACATCGACGGCGAGTACTACGGCCTCAAGGAGGAGTACGAGATCCTCCACGTCGGCGGCGACGAGGAGTGTGACATCCAGGTCACGACCGACCACTCGGAGAAGCTCGCCTCGCTGGCGCTGGACCAGAACGTGCCGATCATCCTCGACATGTCGAGCTACCTCGACGAGGCGGAGGCCGAAGCGCTGCTGACGGCGGTCGCCCGGAGCCTGTTCGCGAAGGCAAAAAAGCGCAAACAACCCTTTCTGCTGCTGGTCGAGGAAGTCCACGAGTACATCCCCGAGAAAGGGTCCGTCGGCGAGTGCGGGAAGATGCTGATCAAGATCGGCAAGCGCGGCCGCAAGCACGGACTGGGGATCTGCGGCATCAGCCAGCGCCCGGCCGATGTCAAGAAGGACTTCATCACGCAGTGTGACTGGCTTTTGTGGCACCGGCTGACCTGGAACAACGACACCAAGGTGGTCCGGCGCATCCTCGACGGCGAGTACGCCGACGCCGTCGAGGGCCTCGACGACGGCGAAGGCTTTCTGATGACGGACTGGGCGGAGTCAGTCCAGCGGGTCCAGTTCTACCGCAAGCGGACGTTCGACGCCGGCGCGACGCCGGGACTCGACGACTTCGAGCGGCCGGACCTCAAAAGCGTCAGCGACGACCTCGTCTCCGAACTCCAGGAGATCACCGAGGACCAGCAAGCCCGCGAATCCCGGGTCACCGAACTGCGCGAGGAACTCGACCGGAAGAACTCGACGATCGCGGAACTCAAGACGGAGCTCCAGGACGCGCGGGATCTCAGCCGGATGGCCGAGCAGTTCGTCGGCGCGCTCGTCCAGCACGTCGAAGGCCCCGCGCCCGGCAGAACCGAACGCGAGCGGATGCGATCGGAGAACGCTCTCGACGCGGCGTCCGCCGCGCTCCCGCCCGACGGCGTCCCGACTCCCTCGCCCGACGGCGACGGCGGTGGAGCGTCGGTCGTCGATCCCCTGGAAGCCAGGGCCGACGAGCCGCCGGGTGTCGGGACGGTCGCCGCCGTCGAGGCGGCCGCCAA
>PXSQ01000025.1 GCA_003022725.1 Halobacteriales archaeon SW_7_65_23
AAGCAGCGGTCAGCAAACTGATCCGGCGAAACAGCTTTTACTCGCAATGTGGTATAGTCACTTTAGCAGGATTCCTCATAGATGGGGAGGCTCGTGGCCTGTTTGGGTGGACTGAAAGGGGCCGCTGGCTCGACGACGGCGGAGGACGGTGAGCCGAACGAAGTGAGGCGAACGTCGGAAGACTCGCTACGCTCGTCTTCCGGAACAAGCACCCAAACGAAGTGAGGAGCGCAGCGACTCCCCCGAGTCGAGCCAGCGGGGGCTTTCTGGGTTCTCGTGATTGCCGTAGCCCGTCCATCAATTCCTAGCGTCGAAGCACCAACACGTACCGAGTCAACGACCGGTGCACCCTGCGCTCGAACGACGCCTCGACAGTCCACCCGGCAGCACTCGCCGGCCGGGCCCAGGGCCGGTCCCCGACAACCACACAGCGCGGCGCGACGCGGCGCGCCTCCGTCAGCGCGCCCTCCACGAGTGCGTTGAGCTCCCCCTCGATCTTCGACTGCCGGCCGTACGGCGCATCGAACACCGCCGCATCCACGCCCCCGTCCGCGACCGGAAGCGACGTCGCGTCACCCCGAACCACGCCCCACCCGCCGTCGAGCGCGTCCGCCAAGTTCTCGCGAGTCCCGCGCCCCATCTTCCGCTGGACGTCGACACCCAGTACGTCCGCTCCCACGAGCCCCGCCTCGATCAGGATCCCACCAGTCCCACACATCGGATCGAGTACCGTCGCGCCCTCGCGGGCGCCGGCGACGTTCGCGAGCGCGCGCGCCAGCATCGGGTCCATGCTCCCCGGCTGGAAGAACGGCCGATCGGTCGGCGCGCGCTGGGTGAACTCCCGCGGCGTCTCGACGGCCAGCCACCCCAGGAGACACACCCCCTCGCCGTCATCATCGCGTGAAAACAGCGCCCGGAGCTCGTGGTCGGGATCGTCCAGATCCACTGCGAACCCGCGGTCGACCAGCACCTGGCCGAGTTCGCGCTCGACGCGCTGGGTGTCGATCCCCGTCGTCCCGCGCACGTCGACTGCGCGCACTGCAACCGTCCCCTCGCGCTCGATCGACGCCGCCTCGAGCACCGCACGCGCGTCCGCAACGGTCACGCTCGTCCCGGACTCCCCCTCCGCGCGCCCGATCAGTTCGCTGGCGCGGTGGGTGAACGCGAGGTCGCGGACGCGATCTGTAATCCCGCGCGCCCGCGCCAACCCCGGCGCAACCAGGCGCACGTCGCTCGCGGCTTGCTCGGCCTCGTAGACCGCGAACGCGTCCTCATCCTGCCCCGCGAGCTCGAGCACGTACACGGCCGGTAGTGGCACGCTCGCCGGGCATCAGCGTGTCGATTGCAGCCCTCGCCCGACTGTCTGATATCATATAAAAGCCCGATATATAACCAAAAGATCACGTCGTTCGTGTCTCTGGCGGACGCGTCCCACGAACCTTTATAAGGTTTAAATACGAGGTTTAAACCGACACATGGTAGATCCAAAGGAAACCATCAATATCGAAAACGTCGTCGCGTCGACCGGAATCGGGCAGGAGCTCGACCTCCAGAGCGTCGCAATGGATCTGGAAGGCGCGGACTACGACCCCGAGCAGTTCCCCGGTCTCGTCTACCGCACCCAGGAGCCCAAATCGGCTGCCCTGATCTTCCGGTCGGGCAAGATCGTCTGCACGGGCGCGAAAAGCACCGACGACGTCCACCAGAGTCTGCGGATCGTCTTCGACAAGCTGCGCGAGCTCAACATCCAGGTCGAGGACGACCCCGAGATCATCGTCCAGAACATCGTCACCTCCGCCGACCTCGGCCGGAATCTCAACCTCAACGCGATCGCGATCGGGCTGGGGCTGGAGAAGATCGAGTACGAGCCCGAGCAGTTCCCGGGGCTCGTTTACCGCCTCGACGAACCCGACGTCGTGGCGCTTTTGTTCGGGTCTGGCAAGCTGGTCATCACCGGCGGCAAGCAGCCCGACGACGCCCGCGAAGCCGTCGACAAGATCGTCTCGCGCCTGGAAGACCTGAGCCTGCTCGACTGATCGGATGTCGGGACGCCAGATCCTGGTCCTGCGCCAGAAGATCCACGGCACGGACGCGGAGGTGTACCGCGACGAACTCGCCCAGCGGCTCCCCGATCACGACGTGATCCTCGCCCGGACGCCCGACGAGGAACGGGACGCGTTGCGCACCGCGAGCGTCGCGACCGGGCTCACGCTCTCGCCGGCGGACCTGGAAGACGCCGACAATCTCGAGCTGTTCGCCTGCGTGTTCGCCGGCACCGATCACCTTGAGCTGGACGCCTTCGAGGAGCACGGCGTCGCCGTGACCAACGCCTCCGGCGTCCACCGGGCCAACATGTCCGAGTACACGGTCGGCGCGATGGTCGCGCTCTCGCGGCAGTTCCCCCGCGCCTGGCGCCAGAAGCAGAGCCGCACCTGGCAGAGCTACCCCGTCCGCGAACTGCAGGACTCGACGGCCGTCGTCGTCGGGATGGGCGCCATCGGGCAGGCAGTCGTCTCGCGGCTCGACGCGTTCGGCGTCGACACGGTCGGCGTCCGCTACAGCCCCGAGAAGGGCGGCCCGACCGACGAAACCTACGGGTTCGACGAGATCCACGAGGCGGTGGCGGAGGCCGACTACGTGATCGTCGCCTGCCGACTCACCGAAGCGACCGAGGGGTTGATCGACGCCGACGTGCTGATGACGGTGCCCTCGGACGCGTTCCTGATCAACGTCGCCCGGGGTCCCGTCGTCGACACCGAGGCGCTCGTCGACGCGTTCCGGACCAACGATCTCGGCGGCGCGGCGCTTGACGTGACCGACCCCGAGCCCCTGCCCGCGGACCACCCGCTGTGGACCTTCGAGAACGTGATGATCACGCCGCACAACGCCGGCAACACTCCCGAGTACTTCGCCCGCCGCGCCGACATCCTCGCCGAGAACGTCGCCGCGCTCGACGCCGACGACGACCTGACGAACCGGGTCGTGTGACCCGCGGCGCGCGTGGGTGAAGTCAGCCCGCGATCATTCTTCGAAAGCACTGTAGCTGCCGGAGCCTCGGCACTGTCGACATGTTTAACAATTTTCCCACAGTAGTGGGAATCAATGGGCACCGAGAACGAGCGATCATTAGATGAGAAGGGGCGTATCACCCTCCCGAAATCACTGAGAGAACGACTCGGGATCGGGCCGGGCGACAGAGTCACGGTCGAACTGGAAGCCGGTCGGATCGTCGTTGAACCCGAGGGAACCGTTTCGCGCGAGGAGTTCATCGAGACAATGGAGGGGTGCTTGGAGGGTAGGACCCGCGCGAAGGACGCTCCGGAAGTCGATCCCGTCGATCTTAAAGAGACGTGGACGGAAGACCTGCCGAACTGATGTACTGCTTCGACGCCAATATCTGGGTTTATTACTTCGATACCGACCTCCCGGAACATTCGGCAGTCGTCGACCACGTACGTGACGCACTGCGGACGCAACCACTGTTCACTACGACAGTTCTCCAGATGGAGGTCGTCCACTATCTTCACACACAGCATGCAGACGCGTCTTCTGCGATCGATCGATTCCTAGGACTCGAAGACGTCGCGGTAGCTGAGTTGCGTCCCGACGATGTCGAAACCGCAGTCGAGATCCTGGAGGCGCACCCAGGTGTCGGCATTGGTGGGCGTGATGCGACGATCATCGCGACAATGAAACGCCACAACCTGTCGCAGTTGTGGACTCACGATACTGCCCTCCTCGACCTCGGCGATCGACTCGACTGGCTCCACGCCGTCGATCCGGTCGAGACTGATCCCGAACTCTGAGGGGACTGTTGGAGAGTCTCAGACCCACCCCGCTCACTCTTCGCCGTTGAGTTCCATCTCCTCTGCGGGCTCGTAGCTGACGCTGTACGTGCGCTCGTCAGTCTCGGCAACGTCGTCGGCCACGTAAAAGCGGATGTCCTGTTCCTGGCTGGTCATCACGGGGAACTCGTAGTGGGTCGCGTCGTAGTCCAGGCCGTCGCCGTCCGCGCGGCGCTGTTCGACGAACGACCGGTGCTCGTCGAGGCGCCGGCCGACGACCGACCGGGAGAGTTCCGGGACCGTCGTGGCTCGGTCCGCGAAGCGGTCGAGAAACGTCGCGTCGAGTTCGTAGCCCATGGAGTCGCGGCCAGCGACCATCGCGGCGAGCGTCGTCGTGCCGGTCCCCCAGAACGGGTCGAGTACGGTGTCGCCGTAAACGGAGTACATGTTCACCAGCCGGTAAGGGATCTCGAAGGGGAAGGCGCCGGCGCGGTCCCGCAGGTCGTCGTCGGGGAGTTCCTGCAGGCGGCCGCGGACCTCGGTCCAGACGTCGGTGAACCAGGCGTTGCGCTCCTCCCAGAAGTACGCCGCTTCGTAGCGCCGGTCTGCCCCAGATTCGAACGAGCGCCGCGCGCCGTTGCGGAACACGAGCACGTACTCGTGTTCCAGCGTGACGTAGGCGTTTGGCGGTACCATGCCCGACCCCATGAACTTCGCCGCGCTGTTGGCCGGTTTGTGCCAGAGCACGTCCGGCAGCGCCTCGAACCCGCGGCGGTCGAAGGCTTCGACGATCCGGGCGTGGTTCGGGTAGACGCGAAAGCGGCCGTCGACCGTCCGGGTCGCGTCGCCAACGTTGATGCAGGCGATGCCGCCGGGCCGGAGCACGCGGGCGAGTTCGTCCCACACCGCGTCGAGGGCACCGTGCATCGCCTCGAACGCCGCGTCGCCCTTCCCGGCGTCGAGGTAGTCCGCCGACGCGGGAGCCAGCTCCGCAAAGAGGTCGTCCCACATCTCCACCATCGGGTACGGCGGCGAGGTCACGACGAGGTCGACCGCGTCGTCGTCGACTGTCGACAGGTCGCGGGCGTCCCCGGCGTGCAGGTGATGTGTCGTCTCCATTGCGCTGTCTCCGTGTTCTCGGGCGCTCCGTCCGATCCGCTCCCGGCTACTCCACGAGGCGTTCGATCTCTGTGACGAGGATGTCGCTGGCGCCGACCGCTTTCAGTTCGGAGATCGTCTCGAACACGCGGTCCTCCTCGACGACAGCGTGGACGGCGACCTGGTCGGTGCCGGCGATGTCCATCACCGTCGGCCCGCCCATGCCGGGGATCACATCCTCGATGTCGTCCAGGCGGTCCTCGGGGGCGTTCAGCATCAGGTACCGCTGGTCTTCGGCGTCGAGCACCGACCCCAGCGCCGTCGCGACCTGGTCGACCTTCGGATCGTCGGCCGCCTCGGGGCTGGCGAACAGCCGGACCGACGAGGTGAGCACCTCCTCGACGACGGCCAGGCGGTTCATCCGCAGCGTCGTCCCCGTCGAGGTGATGTCGACGATGCCGTCGGCGATGTCGACGTGGGGCGTCAGTTCGGTCGCGCCCGACACCTCGGCGACGTCGACGTCGACGCCCCGTTCCTCGAAGAACTCGGCCGTGATCGTCGGGAACTCGGTCGCAACGGTGCCGCCCTCGAGGTCCGACACCGTCGAGATGTCACCGTCCTCGGGCGCCGCGAGCACGATGCGACACGTCCCGTAGCCGAGATCCAGCAGTTCGACGAGGTCGGCGCCGGACTCGCGGACCTGATCGTAGCCCGTGATCCCGAGGTCCGCGGCGCCGTCGCGGACGTACTCCGGGATGTCGGAGGTCCGGGCAAACAGCACAGTCACGTCGGGGTCGACGGTCTCGGCGTATAGCTTCCGGTCGGCACCGTCGACAATGTGGAGCCCTGCCCGCTCTAGCAGTTCGATCGTCGGCTCGTGCAGGCGCCCCTTGTTGGGAACGGCAATACGCATATACCACCTGTTCTGAGCGGGAGGGGAACTGCCTTTCGAACGCGGACCGGGAGCAGGAGTAATACAAAGGCTCTTTTTTCCGGTCGCCGTAGGACCGGTAACGAATGGCCGATCCTCCGTCAGGAGCCGACAGATACTGCTCGAACTGCGGCGAGCGGATCACCCGCCAGGCGAACTACTGCCACTACTGCGGCGAACAGCTCCGTCCCGCCGGGGACGGTCCCGCCGGCCACGGCCCGGACGACGCTCACGAGGGCGCGGCCGACCACTCGCGGGAGCAGCGTGAACCCGCGATTGCTGAGATACCCCAGCGCGACGCCGCCGAAGCCGACGTACTGGCCGATCGCGGTCCCGACGATCAACAGGATGCCCGCCGAGAGG
>PXSQ01000026.1 GCA_003022725.1 Halobacteriales archaeon SW_7_65_23
TCTATTGCTCCCAGTTCCACAAGTTCCGATAGCCTCTGGCCAAGGGCAGGGCGTTCGTTGGACATGTTCGTTTCTGTCCAGCCAGAGGCGCTAATACTCCTGGTTCCGCCAGTCTACCGAAGAGCGACCGCCCGACGCTGTGGTAATCGTCACAACTCCGGATGAACTTAACATTTCGACGCCGATTTTCAGAATCGTTATCGCCGATTTTCGCGTATATGAGCGACGCTACCGACGAGTTCCTGTAGGCCAGTGATCTGTCGGAAAAATTATGGGCCAACGCGGATTTGAACCGCGGACCTCCCGGTTATCAGCCGAGCGCTCAACCTAACTGAGCTATTGGCCCATTCGAGCGCAACAGGAAGTATCCCGGTTGGACTGTTAAGCGTTACTCTTTGGAACCCCGGACCTCACTGTCGATTGCGGTTCTCCCCCTCAGACCGACAGCGTACCCCGCTGAAATACGCCACTCGACCATCCTGTTTCTGCTGACCAATCACCCACCGGATTGTCGACTGTCACACGAACCATATTCCTGGCGAACTGAAAGGGCGAGGGAGCCGTGAGGCGACCGAGGGCTTTCTCCGTCACGACAGTCATCGCAGTTCTTACTGAAGCGTCGAACGCATTCTTCGACACATCAGAAACAACAACTAGGAATCCTCAGAAATAGTCTACCGCTCGTCAACGTCGTTGAACTCAACGTCAGTCGCGTCGTCGAAGCCGTCGTCGGGGCCGTCGGAGCCGGACTGCTGGCCGGGCGCACCGCCCTCGTCCGGAACACCGTCGCCGGGGAAGCCCCCGATGTAGACGTTGCCGGTGGCGAAGCCGCCGGTTTTCTCGTCGGCGTAGGGCGTGATGACCCACTTTTTCAGCGCGACGCGGATCGGGTAGCGCGTGAGCGGGAGCACGATCAGGAAGCCGACGGCGTCGGTGACCAGCCCCGGCGTGAGCAGGAACGCGCCGGCGGCGATCAGCAGGCCGCCGTCGATCAGCTCGTCGGTCGGCGCCTCGCCGCGGGCGACCTTTCGCTGGATCTTCGCCAGGGTGTGCCGGCCCTCGACGCGCACCAGCAGCAGGCCCACCAGCGCCGTCAGCACGACGAGCAACACCACGAGCTGCCAGCCCAGGTACGCCGTCGCGACGACCAACAACAGGGCGTCGATCAACGGAATCAGCAACAGCAGCCCGATGAGACGGAGCATACTTCCTTTTCCCGCCCCTGCCCCAAACGCTTTTCGAGAACCTGCTAGGAAGAATCTGAACGGATCGCTTCAGTGGAGTTGTTTCGAAGAACGTCCACAGTGCTTCGCTTGGACTCGTTGCTCTACCAACGGGCCCGTTGCAGAAAGCCCTCGGCGCGCTCGTGACGCCGCGGCTCGCTGCGCGCGCTCCCGTTGGTCGCGTGCTTGCTTCGCCGGGGCGCCGACGAGCGCACCTCGCCCTTTCAGTCCGCCAGGGGCGTGGGTTGTGGAGTCAGCAGACACGCAGTAGTTGTGCCGCCAGCAGACACACGGTCGCTACTCGAAACAGGCGACTTCCTGCCCCGCCTCCAGGGGGTCAGGTTTGGTACCGCTTTCTCGGCGCCCCCGCTCGTGGGTGCGGAGCGCGACGGACGCGTCCACGTAGTAGACCGCGACTCGATTCCCTGAATCAGCGTGTATGCTTTCGGTTTCGTGCCAGAACGTGTACTGGACACCGGCGACGCCTGCTGCGGCCCCACTCTCGACGATCCAGGTCTCCCTAGGACTGAAGCCGAACTTCCGGAGATCCGGGCCGCGCGACTGGATCAGTCGGTTTCGACGGTACGACTGTTCAAAATCGCTCACGTACTCGATGAGTTCCGCGTCCGCCCCGGCATCGTCCGGCGGGCGGGGATACGAAGAAGGTGCGAGCGCATCGGGGCCCTCCGGCGCATCCGGTTCCGGCCGATCGACGCGCGAACAGTCGTACTCGGGCTGGTCAAGACCGTCCTCGCTTCCGTCGCCGACACAGCCTGCAATCGCCACCCCGACACACGACGCGACGGAGCCGAGTGCCTCTCGACGGGACCAGTTGGGCATAGCCGGTCTTAATTCTGAGTTGATAAGTGCTTTCTCCGTGCCGGTCGCGACGGATGCCGGAGCGCTTACGGGGGCCGGCAGCCATCGCACAGTCATGAGCGATCCGACGGCGGACGCGACAGCCCTCGCCGAACGGGTGCAGGACGGTGAGCTCCGACTGTACGAACTCGACGACTACGCCGACGCCGAGACGGCGGCGGCGGCCCGCCGCGAGTTCATCGAATGCGAGACCGGCGCGAGCCTCGACAGCGTCGGCGAGTACACGTTCGCAGCCGAAAGCGCAGAGCCGAATATCGAGAACATGATCGGCGGCGCACAGCTGCCGATGGGCGTCGCCGGCCCGGTCACCGTCGACGGCGGCGCCGCGGCGGACGAATACTACCTCCCGCTGGCGACGACCGAGGGCGCGCTGGTCGCCAGCGTCAACCGCGGCCTGGGCACCATCGAGGCCGCCGGCGGCGCGACGGCGCGCGTCACCGACTCGGGGATGACCCGCGCGCCCGTCTTCCGCGTGGCGGGCGTCGCCGAGGCGGAGACGGTCGTCGAGTGGGTTGCCGACAACCGCGAGCGCCTCCGGGAAGCAGCCGAATCGACGACCAGCCACGGCGAACTCCTCGACGTCGACCCCTACGTCGTCGGCGACAACGTCTTCCTGCGGTTCGTCTACGACACCAAGGACGCGATGGGGATGAACATGGCGACCATCGCGACCCGCGAGACCGCCGAGGTGATCGAAGCCGAGACGCCCGCGGAGATGGTGGCGCTGTCGGGCAACCTCTGCTCGGACAAGAAGCCGGCGGCGATCAACGCCGTCGAGGGCCGCGGTCGGACGGTCACCGCCGATGTCGTCCTCCCCCGTGACCTCGTCAACGAGCGGCTGGACACCACGCCGGAGGCGATGGCGGAAGGCAACACCCGCAAGAATCTCGTGGGGAGCGCCAAGGCTGCCAGCCTCGGGTTCAACGCCCACGCCGCCAACACGGTCGCGGCGGCGTTTCTCGCGACCGGCCAGGACGCCGCCCAGGTCGTCGAGGGCGCCAACGCCATCACGACGATGGACGCCCGCGAGGAGGGGCTGTACGCGAGCGTCTCGCTGGCCGCACTGGAACTGGGCACCGTCGGCGGCGGCACCGGGCTGGCGACCCAGGGGGAGGCCCTGGAGATTCTCGGCCTGGGTGGCGGCGGCGACCCGCCAGGGGCGAACGCCGACGCCTTCGCCGAAGTCATTGCGACCGGGGCGCTCGCCGGCGAACTCTCGCTCGTGGCTGCGTTCTGCTCGCGGCACCTCGCGAGCGCCCACGAGGAACTTGGCCGGTAGGAACGATTTCTTGATCGGTAGGAACGATTTCTTGAGGGGCCGATGCTGGTACTTTGATGGGGAAAGCCCTCTGCCCGTTCGCGCCCGCTGAGCAGGATATCTTCGCTCCCATCCTGTCGCTCAGATAGGGCCTGCTCGGTGGATGATCGGCAGGTAGCAACCCGTTCCTGCTCCACAGCAGAACCGCACTGCGGGTCCGTTACGCTTCCTCGACGGCCGCCGCGGTCTCCCGAATCAGCCCGTCCAGAATTTCGGGCAGCGTCGGGTGGTACGCCCGGTCGGGGATCTCCCGGACGTCAAGGCCCATCTCGACGACGATCTGCAGCGTCTTGGCCATCGTGTCGGCGTGGTAGTGCAGCCCCTGGTAGCCCAGCACCGTCCCGTCCTGGCGGTCGACGACGAGTTTCGCCAGCCCCTCGGGGACGTCCTTGGATTTGAACACGCCGTCGTCGCTGGCCTGCCGGGTCGACACAGCAACGTCGAACCCTGCCTCCCGCGCCGACTGCTCGGTGTGGCCGACGCGGGCGAACGGGTACACGCCCAGCCCGGAGAAGATGACGTGGTGGTGGACGTTCTCGTATGGCTCCAGCGGCTCGCCGTTCGCGTGGGCGAGGATGTTGTCGGCGGCCTGGAACCCCTGCTCCTTTGCGACGTGGAGGATGGGCTCTTTCCCGTTGACGTCGCCGACGACGAACACCTGCTCGTCGTCGACGGCCTGCATCGTGTCCGCGACCCACTCGCCAGTAGGCTCGATCGCCGTGTGCTCCAGCCCCAGCGGCGCGATCGTCGGTTTCCGGCCGGTGAAACAGAACAGTTGATCGCCCTCAACGACCTGCTGGCCGCCGTCCTCATCCTCCAGATAGAGGCGGACGCCGCCGTCCTCGGTCGGTTCGATGCGCTGCTCGTAGACGTTCGTCGGAATGTCGAGGTCCCACTCCTCGCGGTACAGCTCCAGGGCGGCGTCGCCGAACGGCAGCTCAGCCTCGTCGATCGGCCGGACGTCGTGCTCGACGACAGTCAGGTCCATCCCGCCGGCCTCCGCCAGGTACGGCACCAGCTCCATCCCGACGTAGCCAAAGCCCATCACGATCCCGGAATCGGGGAACTCGGTGGCGTCGAGCACCTCGGCGCTGGTCATGTAGTCGACCTCGTCCATCCCGGGGATGTCCGGGATGTTAACGCTCGACCCCGTCGCGACGACGACGTAGTCGGGCTCGTAGCACTGTCCGCCGGCCTCGATCGTCCGGTCGTCGACGAAGCGGGCCGTATCCCGGACGAACGTGACGTCCTCGCGCTCGGCCATCGTCTCGATGCTGTCCCGGCGGTGGCCCGCCCAGCTCAGGACGTGGTCATCCTTGCGCTCGACGGTCCGCTCCAGATCGACCTCCGGCAGATCGCCCATTAGGCGCTCGTCGTGGCGCGCCTGGAAGCGGTGGGCGCCCGCGGAAAGGACTTCCTTCGAAGGCATGCATCCGCGGAGGATGCAGAGGCCGCCGCCGGGGTCGCCGTCGTCGAACAGCGTGAGTTCGACGTCGGGGTGGTCGACGAGTTCGCCCGCGACGGCCGACCCTGCGCTGCCGTACGCACCGATGATCGCGACGTGAATGCTCATATCGCGACAAGGGACGGCCGCCGGAAAACCCTACCGGGAGCGTGTCTCCGGGATGCATAACGGGTCGAGCGCCGTTCCGAGCCCCCGATACACCACTGTCGGCCGACTCGACAGTAGCCCGGGTGTCTGCCGACCACACAGACATCGTTCCTGGCGGACTGAAAGGGCGAGGCGCGGTCGTTGGCGCCCCGGTGACGCAAGCACCACAGCGAGCGCAGCGAGTGAGGAGCGCAGCGAGCCGCGGCGTCACGAGCGCGCCGAGGGCTTTCTGCGTCGTCACAGTTACCACGGAAGTCAGTCCTGGCGAGCATGCCGAGACTTCTTGGCAAAATCGCCAGCAACTTACCGCCGCGAGGCAACCCTCGGGCATGTACGTTGGACGGTTTCTCGTCGTCAGTCCGCAGGTGGGCGCCTACCGCGTCTCCTCGCGGTCGTTCCCGAACAGACAGGCAACCGAACGCGACGGGACAGTCACCGTCGGCCCGACGCCGAACGCGCCCGAGACTGACAACCCCTACATCGCCTACAACTGTCTGTGGCTCACCGACCGCGGCGCGGTGATCGGCAACGGCTCGCACGTCGACCCTATCGCGGAGAAACTCGCGCTTGGCTACCCCGCGCGGGACGCCGTCGCCGAACCCTTGCTCGCGCTCGATTTCGAGAAAGACGACTACGACACCCCCCGTGTCGCCGGCGTTGTCGGCGTCACCGACGATCCGACTGTCGCCGACGAACCCGGCGCAGTCGTCGGGACGGTCCGCCGCGACGCCCTGCTCGTGGAGGCGGTGGAGGAGCCGACCCTGGTTGCCACCTACGAGCGTGACGCGCCCGAGCGGTTCGACCTCGAGGCCACCGACGCCGCGGGTGCGGCCCGGGAACTGTACGACCACGAGTTCGAACACCGGGTCTGTGCCGCCGGCGTCGCGCTCGCCGACGACGGGTTCGAGACGGCTGTGGTGAACGGGGAGTAGCTGTAGGACTCGTCTCTGGAAGGACCGCGACTACCGCTGTGGTGCAGAAAGCCCTCGGCCGCCTGGCGGGTCACGCTGCGCAGGATATCCTCGTTCGCTCTCGCTCACTCGGATAGGGCCTGCGCAGCGACCGCCACGCGGCCTCGCCCTTTCATAGTGATTATTGTGAGTCGTTACGGGATCGACCGC
>PXSQ01000027.1:0-62657 GCA_003022725.1 Halobacteriales archaeon SW_7_65_23
TAGTGGTTGTTGTGATTATTTTCAGAGTGCCCCAGAAAAACAGGTGTTTCGGGGCTTGAACCGTCGGTATTCTGTCTGCCCGGCGGTAAAGAGTCACAACAACCACTATCAGTGGCGACGGGTCCCCGACCGCTCCCGGCGCTCAGCGCGGGCCGTCCTTGCCGGGGTCAGGATCGAAGTCGGTCCCGGCCTCGCTGTCGTCACCCAGGTGGTAGGTGTTGTCGAGGTACTCGAGAGCGTCGACGACGCCGCGGGCGACCTTGAGCTGGCCGCGCCGGAGGTTCTTCGAGACGGCGGGCTTGGAGACGTCGAACTGGTCGGCCAGATCGCCGAGCGTCGTTCCGCGGGGCGACTGGAAGTAGCCCCGTTCGAGCGCCGACTCCAGGGTCTGCCGTTCGACGGTCGTCAGGCCGCGGCAGGCGTTGATGAGCTGCAGGCCCGCCGAGACGTTCTGGACGAAGTCCCGCAGCTCCGCCGGGCCGTTCTCCTGGCGGTTCATGATGATGAACTCGTTGTTGCGCTCTAGTTCGGCGAGCGTCTCGTCGGCGACGCCGGTGTCGTCGAAGCCGACGTGCCACAGCTCCGAGCCGGCCTCGATGTAGAACGGGCCGGTGATGTAGCCGTCGTTGCCGCGGATCCGCTGCATCGCGTCCGTCTCGTCGATCGTCGTGCGGATGTGGGCGGTGTCGTCCCAGCGTTTCTGGAGCTGGTAGTCGTGCATGTTCGAGTGGGCACGGAGCGTCTCCAGCCCGTTGTCCAGCGCCTCGCGGTCGTCGCCCTCGACGACCATCCGCGTCTCGAGTTCGCGGCTCGCGGCGTCGAAGTCCCACTGGATCGCCGCGAACGACACGTCGTGATCCAGGGTACTGTCGATGAACGGACAGTCGTGTTGCTCCATTTCCATCGAGATATCTATCACACGCTCGTCCTCCCTTTCCCCACCCATCCGCTACCTGCGGTATTAAATGCTTGGCTCAAGAACCCCCGCTTGATGACAGTTCACAGGCACGGCGACCGCCCCTACGGGTGGATCGGCTCGCTCAGCGAGCGGCGAGCGACGCTCTCGCCCGAGCGCGTGGGCCTGATCGACGCCGACACCGGCGCCGAGTTCACCTACGCGGACCTCGACGAGCGGGCGAACCGCACTGCACGCCTGCTCCGGAACTGTGGCGTCGGGAAAGGCGACCGCGTCGCCGTCGTCTCGCGGAACCGCCCCGAACTCGTCGACCTCTACTTCGCGACGGCGAAGCTCGGTGCGATCCTCGCCCCGCTCTCCCACCGCCTCGCCGCGCGCGAACTCGGCGGGATGCTCGCCGACGTCGACCCGGAACTGCTCGTCGCCGGGGGGCCGTTCGCGGAGAAATGCACGGACGCCCTGGCCGAGGACGCGCTCGACCCCGCCGACCGTACCCTGCTCGGCTTCGGCGACGAGACGGCGGGGGAGGACGCCGCCGCGACCGGCGAGCAGACCTTCGCGGACGCGTTCGACGCCGACAGCGGCTGGGAGCGATACGACGGCGCACTCGCCGACGACGGGACGGCCGTCGACGGTCCCGAACTCGCGCTGTCGGACCCGCACCTCTTTTTGCACACCGGCGGTTCGACGGGGCTGCCCAAGCAGGTGGTCCAGACCCACGGCGGGATCGCCTGGAACGCGTTCAACACGATCATCTCCTGGGGGCTGCGCCCCGACGACACGACGCCGATGGTGTTCCCCATGTTCCATACTGGCGGCTGGAACGTCCTCACTATCCCCTTCTTCCACATGGGTGGGACGGTGATCATCTCGCGGGACTTCGACGCCGGCCGGGTGCTCTCGCTGGTCGAGGAACACGCCGCAACGGTGCTCGTCTCGGTCCCCGCAGTGCTGCGGTTCATGGTCGAGGACGACGACTGGGCGGCGACAGACCTCTCCTCGCTGCGGCTGGTCAAAAGCGGCGGCGGCCCCTGCCGGGACGCGATCATCGAGGCCTGGAGCGAGCGCGGGCTCTCGGTCTCCCAAGGGTACGGCCTCACCGAGTGCGGCCCGAACAACTTCGCGATGCCCGACAACTTCCCCCGGGAGAAAACCGACAGCATCGGCATGCCCTGCCTGTACGTCGACGCCCGCGTCGTGGACGACGACGGCACGGAACTCCCGCGAGGCGAGGTCGGCGAACTCGAACTCGCCAGCCCCCACGCGGGCGACCGCTACTGGCGCAACGAGCGCGAAACCGAGAGGACGTTCGGTGGCGGCGGTGACGCCGGCCACGACGGCGACGGGACCGACGGCGAACATCCCTGGGTCTCGACGGGCGACCTCGCGCGGATCGACGAGGACGGCTACTTCCACATCGAAGGCCGCAAGAAGAACATGTTCGTCTCCGGCGGCGAGAACGTCTACCCGCCCGAAGTCGAGGACGTCGTCACCGACCACCCGAAGGTGACCGAGGCCATCGTCGTGCCGGTCCCCGAGGAGAACTGGGGCGAGGTCGGGAAAGCCGTCGTCGAGGGCGACGAGTCGCTCACCCTCGACGAGCTCCGGGGATTCATGGAGGGCCGGATCGCGAAGTTCAAGCTCCCGAAACACCTCGCGTTCGTCAACGAGATGCCCACGAGCGGCCCCGGCAAGATCGACCGCAAGACCGTCGAGGAACGGTTCGGCGGCAGGGGATAATCACAGCAATCATCGTGGAGCGCGCCTTCCGTCGCGGTCGGTTGGACCCCTCGCCACCGCCGACCCTTTCGACGGAGTTTTAAGTCCGTACACTGGTACCGCCGGTATGTCCGACGGCACGCTCACGATCGAGAGGAAGGGCGGCGTTGCGACCGTGACGCTCGACAACCCCGAGGGCCGGAACGCGTTCGACACCGGGACCGCGGACGAACTGATCGAGGCGGCGACGACGCTGGGGACCGATCCCGACGTCCGCTGCATCGTGCTGACGCACACGAGCGACTTTTTTGGCATTGGGGCAGACCTCACGCAGCTCACTGGCGACGCCTCCGACGAGCCCGACATCCGGCAGCTGGCGGGTCGCCTGCACGAGGCCGTGATCCAGTTCCACCAGGCGCCGACGCCGGTCGTCGGCGGCATCGACGGCGTCGCCGCGGGTGCGGGGTTCGGGCTGGCACTGCTCCCGGACCTGCTGCTGGTAAGCGAGGACGCCCGCCTGGAGTTCGCCTATCCGCGGATCGGTCTCACCGGCGACGGCGGCTCTACGTTTTTCCTGCCGCGGCTGGTCGGGCTCCGCGCCGCGAAAGAGATCGCGCTGCTGGACGAGCCGATCGACGCCGAGCGCGCAGTCGAACTGGGGCTCGCCAACGAGGTCGTGCCGGCCGACGAGTTCGACGAGCGACTGGACGAACTCGCCAGTGACATTGCGGCGGGGCCGACCACAGCACTGGGCAACACCGCGCAGCTGCTGACCGAGAGCTTCGACCGGAGCCTCGAATCCCAGCTCGCGGCCGAGACCGACACGATCGGGCAGGCGACCGCGACTGAGGACTACGAACGCGGCTTCGCGGCGTTTTTCGGCGACGAGGATCCGGAGTTCGTCGGGCGCTGACGGGTCCGGCTCCCCGACTGCTCCCGCGATGGAGAATTAATCCGCCCCGGAATTAATTTTCACGTGGGAAATTGAATGACAGAGTCGGGGGAGGTGGCAAAATATGGCAACTACTAAGATAGCGACGGCACCACGTACACACAGAGCGCACATGAATTTCAGCGAGGATCCGTCACACAATCTCATCAGATCGACGGCCGAGAGCATCGCGGCGGAGTACGGGCCGGAGTACTGGCGGGAGAAGGAGGAGGCCGGCGAGTTCGCCGAGGCGTTCTGGGACGAACTGGCCGAGGCGGACTTCCACGGCCTGCTGATCCCCGAGGAGTACGGCGGCGCGGAGATGGGGATGCAGGAGATGGGGCTCGCGATGGAGACCCTCTGTGCGGAGGGCTGTGGGATGGCGGGCACCTGGTATCTGGTGCTGACCGCCGGCATGGCCGCCGTCGGGATCAAAGAGCACGGCACCGAGGAGCAGAAGGAAAAATATCTCCCCGACATCGCGGCGGGGAAGCGGAACTTCTCGATCGGCATCACGGAACCGCGGGCAGGGACGAACACGCTGAACGTCGAGACGCGCGCCGAGAAGGACTCCGCCGAGGAGACCTCGGCTGATCCCGCAGAAGCCACGGCTTCTGCGGACGGCGACGAGTACGTGCTCAACGGCGAGAAAGCCTGGATCACCTTCTCCGATCGGGCGGAGAACATGATACTCGTCACGCGCACGACCCCGCGCGAGGAAGCCGACGGGCGGACCGACGGGATCAGCCTGTTCATCATCGACATGGACGACCCCGGCATCGAGGTGTCGCCGATCCCCAAACACGCGATCAACTACTCGAAGTCCTGCGAGGTGTTCATCGAGAACGTCCGCGTGCCCGAGGAGAACCTGCTGGGCGAGGAAAACGGCGGCTGGTGGCCCCTCGTCGATATGCTCAACCCCGAGCGGATCGGCTTCGCCGCCGCCGGCACCGGCATCGGCAAACTGGCGGCCGACACCGCCATCGAGTACGCCAACGACCGCGAGGTGTTCGGAACACCGATCGGCACCCACCAGGCGGTGTCGTTCCCGATCACGAAGCCGTACGCCCGCATGGAGACGGCGGCGCTGATGCGGGACAAGGCCGCCTGGCTGTACGACCAGGGCGAGGACTGCGGCTACGAAACCAACGTGGCGAAGGCGACGGCCGTCGAGGCAGGTATCGAGGCGGTCAAGCAGTCGATGCAAGCCTTCGGCGGCTGGGGGTACGCCACGGAGTACGACGTCGAGCGCTGGTGGCGCGAGATCAACCTGACGCGGCTGGCCCCGGTCACCCAGCAGATGGCGTACAACCATATCAGCCAGCAGCTCGGCTTCCCGAGGTCATACTAAGGATGTTCGAGAAACTACTCGTCGCAAACAGGGGGGAGATCGCCGTTCGCGTCATGGCCGCCTGTGAGGAACTGGGGATCGACACCGTCGCCGTCTACAGCGACGCGGACCGCGACGCCGGCCACGTCGCGTACGCCGACGAAGCGTACAACGTCGGCCCCGCACCGGCCAGCGAATCGTACCTCGACCAGGAGACAATCGTCGAGACTGCCCAGGAAGCGGGCGCCGACGCGATCCACCCCGGCTACGGCTTCCTCGCGGAGAACGCGAGCTTCGCCCGCCGGATCGAGGAAACAGAGGGACTGACCTGGGTCGGCCCGCCCAGCGACGCGATGGAACAGCTCGGCGAGAAGACCCGCGCCCGCCAGGCCATGCAGGCGGCGGATGTCCCGGTCGTGCCGGGAACGACCGAACCGGTCGAGACGGCCGCGGAGGTCCGCGAGATCGGCGAGGAGTTCGGCTACCCCGTCGCGATCAAGGCTGAGGGCGGCGGCGGCGGCCGCGGGATGCAGATCGTCCGCGATTCCGGGGACGCCGAGGACGCCCTGGAAACCGCCAAGCGCGAGGGCAAGGCGTACTTCGACAACGACTCGGTGTACGTCGAGAAGTACCTGGAGGCGCCGAAACACATCGAGGTCCAGATCCTCGCCGACGAGCACGGCAACGTCCGCCACCTCGGCGAGCGGGACTGCTCGCTGCAGCGGCGCCACCAGAAGGTAATCGAGGAGGCACCGAGTCCGTCGCTCTCGGACAACCTCCGCGAGCAGATCGGTGACGCCGCCCGCCGCGGGGTCCGCGAGGCCGGCTACACCAACGCCGGGACCGTCGAGTTCCTCGTCGAGGACAGCGGTGCGTCGGAGACGCACCAGAACGGAGGCGGCGAAGCCGCCGACAGCGACTTTTACTTCATGGAGGTCAACACCCGGATCCAGGTCGAGCACACCGCCACCGAGGAAGTGACGGACATCGACGTCGTCCGCTGGCAGATCCGCGTCGCCGCGGGCGAGGAGCTCTCCTTCGCACAGGACGACGTCGAGATCGAGGGCCACGCGATCGAGTACCGGATCAACGCCGAGAACCCCGCCAGGGAGTTCTCGCCCACCCCTGGCCCGCTGGAGACGTACGACCCGCCGGGCAGCATCGGCGTGCGCCTCGACCACGCCGTCAGCCAGGGTGACGAGATCGGCGGCGACTACGACTCGATGATCGCGAAACTCATCGTGTGGGCGGAAGACCGCGAGTGCTGCATCGAGCGCTCGAAGCGGGCGCTGGAACACTACGCGGTGGAGGGTGTCCACACGACGATCCCGTTCCACCGGCTGATGCTCACCGACGAGGCCTTCGTCGAGGGCCGCCACACCACGAAGTACCTCGACGAGGAGCTCGACGACGAGCGGATCGCCGACGCGGTCGACCGCTGGGGCAGCGAGCCCGCGTCCGGCGGGGGACCGTCCGCCGAGATGCACGAGGTGACGGTCGAGATCGACGGCAGGCGGTTCGACGTCGTGCTCGAAGACCTCCCGAAAGGCGTGGGCAGTGGGGCCGCGTCCGGGGCCGAGGCCGGCGGAAGTACTGACGGCGCGAGTAGTTCAGGTGCGAGCAGTTCGAGTGGGGGCAGTTCTAGCGGCGGCAGCAGTGCGAGCGCCGGCGGGTCCGGTAGCGGGTCGTCGGACGACGAGGCGGCGAAAATGAAGGACGGCGCGATCGCCGCCGACATGCAGGGGACGATCCTCTCCGTGGACGTCGCCGAAGGAGACGAGATCACCGAGGGCGACGTCATCTGCGTGCTGGAGGCGATGAAGATGGAAAACGACGTGACGGCGCCCCGCGGCGGGACGGTCGAAAGCGTCAGCGTCGCGGCGGGCGACACCGTCGACATGGGTGACACCCTGATCGTCCTGGAGTGATACCATGAAAGTACGCGTCTCAGCCGAAACGACCGAGGAACAGGCGCGGGTCATCGCCGAGGCGTTCGCCGCGCAGTACTATGACGACGTCACGGTACTGACCGACGGCGGCGAGGAACTCGCCGACGTGCCGTATCACGGTCCCGGCCACGTCCCGGGCCCGGAGCCCGAGAGCGGGCCGACCGAGCGCGAACAAACGCTGTGGGAGGAGATCGCCGAGATCCACGAGGGCGGCCCGGAGAAGTACAAGGAGCAACTGCCCGAGCAGGGCAAACACTTCGTCCGTGACCGCATCGACCTGTGGTTCAATTCCGGGCAGAGCTCGGCAGGCAGCCAGACGCAGTCCGGCAACGACGACGGGTTCCTGTTCGAGGACGGCACGTTCGCGGAGTTCGACGCCGACGACAAGCTCCCGGCGGACGCGATGATCACGGGCGGCGCCGAGTTCGAGGGCCGGGACGTCCACTTCATGGCCAACGACTACACGGTCAAGCGCGGCAGCATGGCCGCCAAGGGCGTCGAGAAGTTCCTCCGGATGCAGCAGCGGGCCTTGAAAACGGCAAAACCGGTGCTGTACCTGATGGACTCCTCGGGCGGACGGATCGACCAACAGACCGGCTTCTTCGCCAACCGCGAGGGGATCGGGAAGTACTACTACAACCACTCGATGCTCTCCGGGCGGGTCCCGCAGATCTGCGTTCTCTACGGGCCCTGTATCGCGGGGGCGGCTTACACCCCTGTCTTTGCCGACTTCACGATCATGGTCCGGGACATGTCCGCGATGGCGATCGCCAGCCCGCGGATGGTCCAGATGGTCACCGGCGAGGACATCTCCATGGAGGACCTGGGCGGCCCGGACGTCCACGCCCGCCACTCGGGGAGCGCCGACCTCGTCGCCGACGACGAGGAGCACGCCCGGGAACTGGTCGCGCAACTCATTTCCTATCTGCCGGACAACAGCGACGAGAAACCGCCCCGGACTGAGGGGACCACCCCCGCAAAGTCGCCGAAGGACATCGACAGCGTGATCCCCCAGGCGCCGAACCGGGGCTACGACATGACGACGCTGATCGACTGCGTCGTCGACGCCGGCTCGTGGTTCGAACTCCAGCCCGAGTTCGGCCCGGAGATACTCACCGGGTTCGCGCGCATCGACGGCCGACCCGTGGGGATCGTCGCCAACCAGCCCGCCCAGCGCGCCGGCGCCATCTTCCCCGACGCCGCCCAGAAAGCCGCCGAGTTCATCTGGAAGTGCGATGCGTTCAACGTCCCGCTACTGTACCTCGCTGACACGCCCGGCTTTATGGCTGGCTCGGGGGTCGAGAAGGAGGCCATTCTCGAGAAGGGCCAGAAGATGATCTACGCGACCTCCTCGGCGACGGTCCCGAAACAGTGCGTCGTGGTCCGGAAAGCCTACGGCGCCGGCATCTACGCGATGTCCGGCCCGGCGTACGATCCCGAGTCGACGATCGCACTTCCGTCGGGCGAGATCGCCATCATGGGCCCGGAAGCGGCGATCAACGCCGTCTATGCGCGGAAACTCGCCGAGATCGACGACGAGGAGGAGCGCAAGCACAAAGAGCAGGAACTCCGTGAGGAGTACCGCGAGGACATCGACGTCCACCGGATGGCCAGCGAGGTCGTCATCGACGAGATCGTCCCGCCGAGTACCCTCCGCCGCGAGCTGGGGAACCGCTTCGAGTTCTACGAAACTGTCGAGAAGGACCTTCCTGACAAGAAACACGGGACGATCCTCTGAGGCGGTCCTGCCGCGAGAACGCTTCTTTCCTAGACCGGCGCCCCTTGGTAGGTGTAGTCACCGAACCCGAGGAGCGGGAAGAAAATGAATCCCAGGAACCACAGCCCGAGTGCGAACCCGATACCCTGTCCGAACGCCCGCGACACGCCGCTTAACATCTTGTACAGCCCATAGATGTTCACCAGGGGGATGAACAGAATGATCAGCAGCCACCACCATTTGTTGTCACCGATCTGTAACATGATGTAGAGATTGTATATCGGGATGATCGCTGCCCAGCCCGGCTGGTTGGCCTTCGTGAACGTTTTCCACATGCCCGCGATTGCCAGGACCACGAGGACGAGCACGACCAGTCCGAACGTCCCGAACACGGACTCCTGGAGAACGATCCCACCCATGTGTATGCCTAACATATATGCGAATTCTAATACCATTCACATAATACTTCCGGCCATTCCGGGTGGTGGATTGCCGGTAGCGGGAACAGTCGAACAATCGAGTGCCGGTCGCCGGTAATGACTCACCGGAAATTCCCCGCCGCAAGGAGGATGAAAATTCGCTTTGAGTTATCCAGCGAACCGGGCCGACGGAACGGGTCACGCGGGGACGGAACAGCCGGGGCCGAACCAGTGACTCAAAATCAGATTTGAGTCACCGGAGCGTTTTATGCTATCGGGAGTCAACCACTGGACAAGCCACCTATGTCACGACTGCTTCCCACGGGGACGGACGCTTCGCCCGACAGGGGCGGCGACCCGTCGGTGCTGTACGTCGACAGCGACCAGACCCAGAACGTGATCTCGACGCTCTCCTCGGACACCGCCTACGAAATCTTCCGGCGGCTGGACGAACAGCCGCTGACGCCCTCGGAGCTGGCCGACCGCCTCGACATCTCGGTCCAGAACGCGAGCTACCATCTGGAGAACCTCCAGGAGGCGAACCTCGTCGAGGTCATCGACACCTGCTACTCGGAGAAAGGGCGCGAGATGGACATCTACGCGGTCACGAGCGACCCGAAGGTGTTGATCCTGGGCAGCGGGAACGACCAGGCGAGCGTCCAGCGGGCATTCGGCCAGCTCGCCGGCGTTGTCGGCGTCTCCGCAGTGTTTATCGCGGCCTGGCAGTCAGTCGCGGGGCTCGTGGAAACGCTTATCGGCTCGTAGTAATCTCTGACCGGGGAGTCGTCTCACCACGCTCTACGCCTCGAAGACGCCGCTCACGTAGTGGTGGACGAATACGCCCGAGTACAGCGCGGTGACAGCCATGTCGAAAGCGAACCGAACGCCGCCCGCGAAGGAGAGCCCGAACGAACGGAGCACGACAGTCGTCTCACCGTACCGGATGGTGAGTGCGATCGGACTCTCGGGGTTGGCAAGCCGCGTGTCGAGCGCGACGCCGACGCCCAGCAGGAGCGCGAACCCGGCGACGACGAAGAACGCTTTCCGCCTGTGGAGCGTGGTGACCTGCCAGCTGGTCCGGAGCGCGCTGGCCGGGCCGTACCCGCCGACGAAGCACGCCTCGGGGACGAACCAGAATTTCAACAGCAAGTAGAGGACGCTGGCCGCGACGGCCAGCAGCACGACCACGTCGGTAGTGAAGGCGCTCGCACCTGCCGCCTGGAGCGCGGCGCGGACCGGCCGCGAGAGCACCCGGGCGACGAACAGGCCGGTCGAGCCAAGCAGGGTGACCACGAGGAGTGCAGCGCCGGCGAACGCCGGGAACCGCCGGAACACTGTCCGGAGAGCACTCGCAGGCGACGGGTTTCGCTGGGCCAGCGTCTCGCGCCCGACCACGCCGACGTACCCCCTGCCGACGAACACCCCGGCGACGCCGAGGAGGGCGCCCACCAGCGCCAGCTCACGGGGGCCGAGCAGCACGGCCAGCTGGAGGAAGCCGACGCCCAGAAACACCGCCGGGATCGACGGCCGGGCGAGCACGAGTCGGCTGCTCCACCGGAGCGACTCCGTCACGGACCGCTGGAGTGCCGTACCCTCGACCTGCTGACAGCGGACGCAGCCACACCCCTCGACGTCTGCTCGTAATTTAGCCATCGGTGCGTGCGCAGGGGTGGTATGCTCGCGTTCCCCGACGGGAACTGGCGATCCAGCGTCGGCGGAACAGTCCGGTCAGTTGCAGTCGGTTCGCAGCCCTGAGCATGGTGGTTGACTCCCTGTCTGGACAGTCCGAGCGCTACGGTTACGGGTTCGCAGACACGGGCAGCTGACTGTCGGGCGGCGGGGCGTCCCCTGCTGCGGTTTCGCTACAGCCGATCGAGTCCGTAATCCCGGCCAGTGCGTCGACGTCGGGGAGGCCGCTCACGCGGTAGTAGAGACCGTTACAGCGCCAGGAGAGACTCGTGCGCCCGTCGATCGTCAGCAACGTGCCGTCCACCTCCCCGACGTCCGTCTCCACGACCCGGTCGCCCTCACTGCGGACCGAACGCTCCGACGCCTGGATCGTGATCGTCCGGGACTCCTGTGTGTACGTCAGCAGTACGCCCTGATCGTCGTCGAGCGTCTGGACCGTCGCACGCCGCAGTTCGTACCCTGAGGGAACTGCCGGCTCCGGGAACGAGAACTCGACGGCGTCAGTGGCGGCCCCGACAGTCGGATACGTCTGGGTTTCAGGCAGGGTCGCACCTGTCACGTCGACCCGCTCTGGCGGTTTGAACTCGAACGCCTCCTCCTCATCGATGTCAGCGCCGACAGTGAGTTCGTGGTACTTCCGGATGTTCGACGCGACTACGTTCCCCTCCTGGTCAGTCCACTCGATCCGCTGTTTGATCGGGTAGGCCGTCTCGGTGTCGATCCACAGCGTTTCCTGTGCCACGTACCACCGCTCCTCGCTGGCCTCTTCGAGTTCGAACTCGTAGTCCGTTGCACCCGCCTGGACATCGAGCGAGAGTGTGATCGCGGTGTCGTCGGGCGGCGTTAGCTCGACGACGTGAGCGCTCCGATCGTCGACTGTCTCCCGTCCGACGTAGTTCGCCTGGTACCGGTCGAGTAGTTCACGGGTCTGGCCCTGGAACACCTGCGTCGCGTCCGACAGTGCCCGGTCGGATTCGACACGAACTGCCCGCTGTTCGTCCTGGAAGTACTGCCACTTCGTCGAGCCGTTGACCACGGTCACGTCGCTCTGTCTGTCGGTCTCGATCGACTCGATCACCTCGATCCTGGAGTAGGAGGGTGGCTGCTGGGTGACGGACACCGTCACCATTTCGAACTGATCGTCCCGCTGGAACACCTCCGTCCGGACCCCCTCGATCGTCTTGTTGTCCGTCGACTCGACCGCATCACGGACCAGCTCCTTCGGGTCCGGGTCGTCGTCGGCCGGTGCTCCACCCAGCCCAAACGAGGCTGCTAACAGCAACCCCGACAGCAGGAGTACTCCCGCAAACTGGAGGCGTTCCGACGCCATGTACTCGTGTTAGCCAATCTCATACATAAAGGGTTGTGTTCACGATACGAACAAAGACAGCGTCGGACTTTGAGAGACGTGCCTGTGACCGCCGGTCGTCCACACGAACTGGGCGGCAACCAGTCGGATCCCGCGCTCGTCCGCTCGTTCCCGCTGTGATCGGCCGCTGCCCGACAGCCGTCGTGTGCGTCGGTCACGGAGTGTCGCGCTGTGCGAACCACTCGGCGAACTTCGCGAGCGCTCGGCCCCGGTGGGAGATGGCGTTCTTTTCCGCGGTGCTCATCTCGGCGAAGGTTCGGCCGTCGAACTCGAAGATCGGGTCGTAGCCGAACCCGCCGTCGCCGCGCGGGGCGACGATCCGGCCGGGGACGACGCCCTCGAAGATCCGGACCGGGAGCTGTTCGTCGTCTGCGACCTGCTCGTCGGTAGTCGCGCTCCCGCGCTCGGCCGCGTCGATGTCGTCCCCCCGGCGGTCGGTGTCGATCGGCTCCGGCGTCGCCTCGAACGGCTCGCCGTCACAGTAGGCGATCACACCACGGAACGCCGCAGACCGGTTGTCCTCTTCGGCGGCGAGCTCCCAGACCCGCTCGATGCCCAGGGTGTCCTGGACGTACGAGGAGTAGGGGCCGGGAAAGTCCGAGAACGCGTCGATCGTGAGCCCGGAGTCGTCGACGATCACCGGCTCGCCGACGTGGCGGTACGCCGCACGGGGCGCCTCCTCGACCTTCCCGGCGTTCGTTGTGACGAACGTGACCATGTCGGCGCTGGGCGTGGCCCGCGAAAATACCCATCGGTTTTTCGGTTGTCCGCGAGTCCACGGCCTCGACGGGGACGGTAACGCGGCCAGGAACCGACACACAGCGGTCCGGATCAGTCGACGACGACCTCGACGGGTTCGTCGTCGGCGTCGGCTTCCTCGTCGCCGTCGCCGCTGGCCCGTTGCTGGTACAGCAGGGCGCCGGCGACGGCGATGATAATCCACGACCGCCAGTTTGCGAGGTTCAGCGTGTAGCCGATGCCGAATTCCTTTTTGACGAGCATCCCCTTGCCAGGCTGCCAGTAGCCCGAGAGCAGACGCCGGAGCGACGGTTTCTCGAAGTTGTACGGCACGCCGAACAGTTCGCCAGATGACGGTTTCTCGACCATACCCGCCGATACGCTCGCCGGTGTTAAGATGGTTTCCCTCGCGGGTAGCTGCGGTCGAGCGCCGCTCATTGTGATTGGTGCGATTGTCGTCGTGACCACGTCACAGGAAGGTTGGTTCGCAGGCTGGAGACCACGAATTGTGACTCTCCAGCGCAAAAGACTCCCAACAATCACTATCAACAATCACTATCAGGGCCCACGTTCGTCGGGATCGAGCCCGGACTGATTGACGGCGTAGATCGTCACCGCCTCGTTCTGGAAGGCGACCGAGAGGCCGCTGTACGCCCAGAACTCGCGGATGTCGTCGAACCGCTCTCGTTCACCCTCGCCGACGTAGATGTACTCGACGTCATGCGCGCGTAGCGTTCGAGTCGCGTTGGGCCAGGAACCGACGTAAATCTCCTCGACAGCGCTGGCCCGTCTGTCGTACACGTCCTGGCCGCGGTAGCCCGCCTGGTGGTTCCAGCCCGCGACTGTGACAGCGCCGGAGAACACGGACGCCGCGTTCTGCCACCGATAGTTGTACCGCGACGGTGCCTCGACGATTGTCGGCTGTCCTTGCTCGTCGAGCCAGTAGATCGCCGCCATCTCCTCGCTCTTCCAGCGGTCGTGTGGCGCGAGCCCGTCGATCGAGCCCTCCGTCGGCGCCTCCAGGTACCGTGTCGGCTCGCCATCGACGTTGCTGTTGGCCGTCAGCGCGGCGAAGGGGAGGCTGGTGACGACGACGGCGCTCACCAGCACCAGCGCGAGGACGGCGGGTCCAGCCGCTCGGATCTCCCGGAGGCGGTCGACGGCGTCGCTCACCAGCAGTGCGGCCGCGGCACCCCCGGCGGCGCCGGCGAGTGTCCACCCCTGGACGGCCACCTTCAGCGTCGTGTTCCACCGGATCCGGTCGGGCGGCCACACCTTCGCGTGGACGAGTTCGAGCGCGAGCAGGAGTCCGAGCCCGCCGACGAGCAACACGGCCTCGAACCCGAGCCGGTCGGTCCGGACGAGCCACCACGCGACCAGCAGCAGGGGACCGACGGCCGCGAGCACGGCCGGCACAGCCGGGTGATCAATTGCCACCGGAACGACGACCAGGAAGAGGACGACACCACCGAGCGCGATGCGACTCCGCCGGTCCCTCGGGACACCCGCTTCGACGCTCCGTGAGAGCAACAGCGCGACGAAGAGGGCAAGCAGCCCGCCGTAGACGGCGAGAAACGGCCCCAGCTCGCTCTGCGGGGGGAACAGTCCGACGCCGTCGTTGGTCGGGACGCCCCCGAGCAGGAACGGCGACGCGACCAGGACGCCGATCAGGCCGACCGGAACCGCGAGAGCTGCGGCGAGGACGAGCCGCCACGCTTCGTCTGCGAGACGGCTGCTGGTGTCGCCGCTGCCGATCACGAACCGGGTGCCGTCGGGGAGTAGCGTCACCGGGTGCGAGCCGGCGGCGGCCATCGCCAGCCACGCCAGCCCCACGGCCGTCGGCAGCGACCAGGTGTTTATAAAGCCGAAGAGGCCGGCCACGAGGCCGAGCCCGCCGAACACGAGACTGCGCCGCCGCCAGCGGTCGCCGGCTGGCGTGTGGTAGTAGCTCAGCCCGACCGCCGCCGCGAGCAGGACGTACCCCGTCGAGAGGCCGTGGCCGTGGAGGTCCGCTTTGATGAACGAGTACAGCGGGAACTCGTAGAGCCCACCCTCGATGACGTAGCGGGCGTTCCACCAGAACCACTCGCTGCCGGTCCCCTGCGTGGTGACGGCTTCCTGAAACGTGTATCCGCGGTCGGCGACGAGCGCGCCGAACAGCGCGTCGCCGGTCTGCTCGCGGATCACGGCGGGGAAAAGCTCGTAGGCGAGCCGGAGGAACGCCGTCAGGAAGCCGGCGAGAGCGACGAACAACGCGCCGAACGCGCCCCCGAGGTGGTATACAGCCAGACGTGATTCAGTCAAGCCATGCCGTCCCGAATCCCGTTGTTCGGGCCGTGACACAGCCGATGGACTGTCCTGACACTGTACAGAGTCACGCCTGGCTGTATAGGAGCGGTCGCGCGCCGCGAGGATCGACCCGACCAGCCCGTAGGCGGTCACGAACAGCACGCCGTAGAACGTCGACAGCGCCAGGAAGTAGCCGTACCGGAGCTCGATCCCCGACAGCAGTGACAGGGAGGCGACCTGGAGCTGGGTGCCGTAGTAGTAGCGGATCGGCTCGCCGGCCCACCAGAAGTCCTCCGGCGGGAGGGCATCGGCGCCCATCAGTGCGTTCGTCAGCCCGTAGTGGAGGAACTGCTCGCCGCCGGCCGGCGTGATGGCGGCGTTGAACGCCGAGTACAGCAGGTAGAACGCGAATCCGAGCAGGAAGACGCCCCCACTGCCGGCGACGGCCCGCCAGTCCGGGTTGACGCCGCGGTAGAGGGCGAATCCAGCACACGCCCCGACGACGAGCACGCCGGCGACGACCGCGTGGCGGCCGTATGTCACCTGCCCGAGCCAGAACGTGACGACGGCGAGCACGACCAGCGCGACCGGGAGCGAAAACGCTGCACCGCGGCGCGGCAACGGCCGGAAGACCGTTGCTGCGATCGGCGCACCCAGCGCCGTGAGGAGGGCGAGGACTATCGACCACTGGAGGATGGGGGCCCACTCCATCATCGGAGACGGGTTTCCCGGCGAATAAGTGTCTTCTGACCTGACACTCCGGGTCGACCGCACGCAGTACCGCGGTCGATCCCGGAACGACTCACAATAATCACTATCACTGGTACCGACCGCGGCCCTCGATCTCGCGCAACTGGTTAAGCACCGCGCCGTCCCCGACCGTCCGGTAGGCGTCCTCGGCGGACCGCTGGAGGCGATCGGCGTCGTCGTCGGTCCCCGCGAGGCTCTGGGCGAGCACGCCGCGTCGTGGGATCGCCGTGGACGACGCCGGCGTCGTGGAGGCGCGCGAGGTGGCGGGCGACCGCCCGGACCCGGTCCGCGGTCAGCGCCTCGCGGAGGTCGCAGTCGCCGACGCGCTGGAGGGTGAGCGTGGTCTCCGCGACATCGACATCCCGGAGCAGCGGCGTCGGGACGCCGGCCCGGCGCGCCTCGCTGGTCAGGCGCGCCTCCTGGCGGGTACGCTCGCGCCGGAGCCGGTCGTCGAGTTTTGGGTGGCGATACGCGCGGGGCTGGCGGCACTTCACGACTTTGTCGTCGTCGATTGAAACCGTCGCCTCCGCCCCCTGCACGGTGTCGTTGTCGGCCGGACGGCCCACGGATTCGTCGTCATCCCGCCACGTGACCGGCACCTCGTCCGGCCGGAAGTCCGAGCCGATCCCCGACTGCTCGATCGAGAGCGTGTCGCCGGCGGCGTACATCTTCGCGCCGAGCACGGCGACCATGCCGGCATTATCCCGGAGAAATCGGCTCTCGGGGACGAAAAAGTCGGCGCCGCGCTGCTCGCACATCGAGGCGAGCATTGCCTGGAGGCGGTCGTTCTGGCCGACGCCGCCGCCCAGCACGAGTTCGTCGCTGCCGGTCAGCGACAGCGCGCGCTCCGAGACCTCCGTGAGCATCGCGAACACGTTCTCCTGGAGGCCACGGCAGACGTTCTCGACGGGTGAGAAGTCCATCCCCTTGACGACGTACGGCAGGTCGACGTACTCGCCGTCTCTGGCTGCCTGTTCGACTTTCGGGCCACCGGGGTGTGACCAGCCGACGTGTCGGGTGAACTTGTCGATCGCGTTGCCGACGCCGGTGTCCATCGTCTCGCCGAGCACGCGGTACCGGCCGGCGCGGTAGCCCAGCAGGTGGGCGTTCGCGCCGCTGGCGTTCAGACAGACCGGCGAGGAAAAGCCCGAGCGGTGGCGGCCGATCTCCAGGTGGGCGACCATGTGGTTGACGCCCACCAGCGGGACGTCCAGTCGCTGGGCCAGTGCGCGGGCACTCGTCCCCGCGAGACGCAGACAGGGACCCAGTCCGGGGCCGCGAGAGAAGGCGACGGCATCAACAGGCGCAGCCTGTTGTCCCGACGAGCTTCGCTCGTCGACGTCGACCGGCGAGTCGCGGTCCCTGCCGTCAGTTTCGCGAGCCTGCGCCAGCACCCGCTCGATCACGGTTGGGAGGTGATCGGCCATGTGCTCGGCGGCCTCCCGTGGATGGATGCCGCCGCTGTCGGGCAGGTACGCTTCCGTTTCGATTGTGACGTCGTCGGTCACGCTGTCGTAGAGGGCGGCGCTGGCGGCCCACGCCGTTCCCTCGATCCCCAGCACGCGAACGTTACCGCGCTCTGTCGCCATCGATTTCCCGTCTGACTGGGACGGAAAAGACTACTTCGATCCAGGAAGCGTCCGGCAGTGATCCACTACGCTCCAGGTGGAATCGCGATACCTCCTACAAGTCATCGTTGCTATCGGTTTTTGACTAGCTGCTCACCGTAATCTACCGCAACAATCCACAGGAAGGATGCCGACACGCGGAGTGGCCGACCGCTCTCAGATAACGGAACGGATTCTACGTCCACTCGGTATAGCCGCACTTCCCGCAGTGGAGGCGGTCGTCGTGGTCGGCGAGAAAGGAGTCGCCGCAGCGCTGGCACATCTCGCGGTCGGTGCTGCCGCCCTCGTCGTACAGTTCGTAGCGGGGCATCTATGCCTCCTCGGCCTCGCCGCCGCCCTCTTCGGCGGTGATCTTGTTGCGTTCGAGCATGTAGTCCTGCTCGACGTCCTGGGCGTGCTTGGGGGAATCGTACACTTTCGCGTAGCCGACGGTCTTGCGCATCCCGAACTTCGTGTCGAGGTCGTGGACGACGACCTCCTTGGAATCCTTGTTCAGCATCGCCGCAAGGGAGTCCCGAACCGACAGCCGCTCGGGCGTCGACTCCTCGTGTGTCAGCTCGAAGCGCACGTCCGTCCGGTGCAGCATCGGGTTCTCGTCTTCGTCGAGGATGGTGATGTCCATGTTGCTGTATCTTCCCGCCGAGTCGCCTAAAAGGATTTCGAAGCGTCGAACGGCTAGGAACGGGTCACGGGCGAAGACGTGGCTGCCGTCGTGGTGCGAACTGCTATACAGCCACCAGTATGACTCCGTACAGTGCCAGGACAGTCCATCGGCTGTGTCATGCCCCGAACAACGGGATTTGGGACGGCATGGCGTAACTGAATCACGTCTGGCTGTATATCGTGGTCGCTTACGTGTAACGTGACCGAGCAGTAACCGAGCAGTCACGGAGCGAGATTTACAGGACGAAACAGCGAACTTACAAGCCCCAGCGGCGTACGGGAGGGCAGTGAGTCGATCAGGCGAGTTCTGCCCGCGGTGTGGCGATCCCATTGAGCGGTCCGTGGAGAGTCCCGACTGGGAAACAGACCGGGATAGCTCGCTGTGCGATGCCTGCTACGCCGAGGAGTACGACCTGATCGACGCACCGGACCGCGTCGAGATCCGGGTCTGCTCGCAGTGTGGCGCCGTCCACCGCGGCAATCGGTGGGTCGACGTCGGCGCCGAGGACTACACCGACGTCGCCATCGAGGCGGTGACGGAGGCGCTGAGCGTCCACGTTGCCGCCGAGAGCATCTCCTGGCAGGTCTCGCCCGAACAGGTCGACCAGACCACGATCCGCATGCACTGCCAGTTCTCCGGAGTGTTGCGGGGAACGCCGGTGACGGAGGAGGTCACCGTCCCGGTGAAGATCGGCCGCGAAACCTGCACCCGATGTGGCCGGATCGCCGGCGGCTCCTACGCCAGCGTCGTTCAGGTCCGGGCGCGGGACCGCGAACCCGACACCGACGAAACCGACCGGGCGCGGGAGATTGCCCACGAGCGCGTGGCGGCACTAAAAGCCAAGGGCGACCGCGAGGCGTTCGTCAGCGAGATCAACGAGGTGGCCGGCGGCCTGGACCTCCGCCTCTCGACGAACCGGCTGGGCGAGCAGGTCGCCCGCCAGCTCGTCGAGGAGTTCGGCGGCGAGTACAGCGACCACGAGACGCTCGTGACCGAGGACAGCGACGGCAACGAGGTGTACCGCGTCACCTACGCCGTCTACCTGCCGCCGTACCGCCCCGGCGAGGTCATCGACCCCGAGGACGAGGAGGGCCCCGTACTGGTCGAGAGTAGCCGCGGCCAGCTCCGCGGGACCCGCCTCCGCAGCGGCGACACCTACACGGCAGCGTTCGAGGACGGCGACGCACCCGACGCGGAGCGGCTCGGCTGGTACGACGATGGCGAGGAGACGCCGCTGGTCGCCGTCGTCGACGAGCACGCGGTCCAGGTGCTCGATCCCGACATCTACGAGACCGAGACGATCGCCCGCCCATCCTACCTCGACTCCGACGCCGAGACAGTCCGGGTCCTGCGAGGGAACGACGGGCTGGTCGTCCTCCCGGGGACGGCGCCGGCGAACGCTCGGTAGTTGCCCCGATCGAAGGAGAGGCGGACGAGCAGGGAAAAAGAATTACAGCCACCAGTATGAGGATCAGAACCGGGCTGGGAGATCGATCTGTTCCTGAACGGCCAGAATTGCGCCGCGCTGAGCGCTCGCGAGCAGCGCACCCCCGGCGACCGAGAGGTAACTCATCCGTCCCTGCAGTAGCGGGTTCCGGTAGGTGACAACCCGCTCGCCGGACCCGACGTCGTACCCGTCGAACCCGTTCTCACGGCCGACGTACGCTACGCCGCTGCCGACGACGGGCCGTGGCCCGCCCGCCGGGGCCGACCACAGCCGCTCGCCCGTCGCGGCGTCGAACGCGAGCAGTTGCTCGCCGCTTTTTGCCAGGACTACGCCGTCGGCGACCGCGAGCGATACCGCCCAGTCGGTGGTGTCGGCCGTCCAGGCCTCCTCCCAGTCCTCGTCGACCGCATGGAGGCGGTTCTCGCTGGTCCCGACGAAAGTCAGGTCGTCGCCAATCGTCGGCCGACCGGGCCGCCCCGCCGTCTCGTAGCGCAGTTCGCCGGTGCTCTCCTCGCTGTCGAGGGCGATTTCTTCGAGGCCGTGCTCCTCGAGGAACGCGCTCCCGCGGGACCCGACCACCCGGTCGGCGCCGACCGCGACGTGCGTCGACTGCACGGGAGCGGTCGATTCGACCTCGCCGGTCGCCGCGTTGAGGGCAACCACGCTCGCCGGGGCGCTACTGGCGGCCCGCGACTTGAGGTACAGCCGGCCGTCGCGCACCAGGGGTGACGTTCTGAACCCGCCGGCGACACCCAGCTGTGCCCCCTCCTCGGCCCCGCCCAGGTCCGTCCGCCAGCGTCGCTCGCCCGTCGTGCGGTCGAACGCGACCACCTGTGGCTCGAGGACCGTTGCCGTGAACACGCGCTCGTCGTCGGTTGCCAGCACGCCGCTGACGACCGACCCCGGAACCGACGCCCGCCAGCGCGTCGTGCCCGTTGAGGCATTGAGCGCGTGGATCCGGGGTCCTTCGCTCGACAGTTCGAGGACAGCAACCGTATCCCCGGCGACGAGCGGCGCCGAGTCCGTCGAAGGGAGCTCGTCACGCCAGCGCGTCCGCTGGGTGAACTGCGGCCCTCTGTCGGCAGTTCGGTTGGTGTTCGCCGCGTCGCCGCCGTGCTGGTACCAGCGCCCCTTGATCGGCGTCGTCCCCCGCGCGGCGCCGGCCGCCGCCCCGGCGGTCACCGCTGCAGACCCCGCAAGCATCCCCCGCAGGAACCCCCGGCGTGAAACGTCCCGTGTCATACCTCCCAGCTTTTGCGAGCAACGGAAAAAGTATGACGGTGAGCCAAACGCTGATTTCACTCTCATCGCAGGAGAGCGTGGGGCAACTGTAGAACGTGGAGACCACCGACAGTTCGACCCGGTTTCTGCCGGCGTCACTATCCACCGCGTTACTGCCGACTACACAATCGTCATCCTGGCGGACTGAAAGGGCGAGGCGGGCTCGCGTCAGCGGAGCGACGCTGAGGAGGCCCTATTCGAGCGAGTGAAACGAGCGAGAATATCCTGCTCAGCGGGCGCGAGCGCGCCGAGGGCTTTCTCCGAGTGAGTCCTACCAGTTGCTTCGAACTCAATTCCTAGCCAGAACCGGTACGTTTGCCTGCCTTGGAGCCAACACAGAAGTATGAGCGAGCCAGTGACCGTCACAGCCGGGGAGATCACGGCGGAGTACCGCGAGACCGACACCGAGCGCCAGCTCACCTTCTCCGCCGACGGCCGGACGGCGACTGTCGCCCAGAACGTGGAGGGGTATGCCATGCTAAAAGTCCGGGACGGCCCCGACGGCGACGAACTGGAGCGGTACTATGGGTTCGACATGGCGCTGGATCACGCCGCGGAGCTGCTGGGCGTCTCCCCGCAGGACCTGCCCGTTCCCAACCCCGCCGAGGATATGGGGATGTGATACTGGTGGCTGTACGTACGTGAAAACTCGAACTGAGAATCCAGGCGGAACAGGTCTGTCTCCGCAGATAGACAGCCAGACGTGATTCAGGTACGCCATGCCGTCCCAACTCCCGTTGTTCGGGCCATGACACAGCCGATGGACTGTCCTGGCACTGGACGGAGTCACGTCTGGCTGTCTAGCAGAGACTGGTGATACTGTCGGACGTGACTCTGTGTCACATTGTGACACTCTCCTGGCTGTATTCGCACGGTTGAACGGCTAAACGTGACGCGTGACTCCACGAAATTACGTCCGACAGTATCAGCGACCGCGACGCAACCTCGCCCTTTCAGTCCGCCAGGGGCGTTGATTGTGTCGCCTGCAGGATTGCGGTGGATTGCGGCCGGTCGCCGACTCACTCCTCGGCCATCTCCCGGGCGGCAGCGCTGTCGGCAGACTCCGCCCGGTGGGCGCCGCGGGCGATCTGCCGGCAGTAGCCCATCGCGGCGAGGGCGGCCGTCTCGCCGGTGCCGGTCACGTCGACGTCGATCTGGGTGGCGACCCAGGTGCCGTCGTCGCGTTCGGTCAGCGAGAGCAGGGTGTGGCCACGCTGCGTGCTGTGCTCACTCGCAGTGAACCGCCTCGCTACGCTCGGCGGATGCTATCGTTCCTCGGAGTCCAGCACCCGGATCTGGTCCCCACGGACCGTCACGGGAATCGGGACCGTCGCCTCGTACAGTTCGACGGTCACCTGGTCTTTGCCCTCGTCGATGCGCTGGACCTGGGCCTTCTCGCCCTTGAACGGCCCGGCGATGAGTTCGACGATGTCGCTCTCGGCGATGCCCTCCACGTCGGGCGTCGGCGAGAGGAAGTGTTCGACCTCCGCCATCGAGGTCTGACCCTCGACGACGCCGCGGGCGTGGGGGATCTCGTCGAGGATCCGCTCGAACACCGAGTCGTCGTCGGCCTCGACCATCACGTAGGAGGTGACCGAGTCGGGCGCGAGCGCCGCGTGGATCGACGACTCCTCACGGTTGATGATCATGTCGGCGACTGTCTGCTCCTGGCTGGCCGTCGTCTTGACCGCGTAGATGCCCATCCTGGACCACCCGCGTCAGGGCCCTCCGGGCACGAAGCTCATGAACAGGAAAATCATGAACCCCATAAACCCGACGAGCAGGATGCCGACGCCCGCGATCTTCGCGACCTGGCTGAACTCCTCCCAGGACGGGGTGCTGGCGAGCTTCAGCACCCGAATGTACGAACTGAGATCCGTTGGCGTGTTCATACGCGACGGTTCTCGCTGCTCGCTTTTCTATGTATTGGTTGGGGGCGGGCGAAACATTCGATGAAATTTTCCGGGTAGGGCCGCTCTCGCGGCGGGATACTGGCTGACGGTTGCTGGTAGTGCTGTTGCGACGACGGTTCGTAGATCGCCGAACCGGAAAACGGGATTATTCGACGTAGTCGATGTCGTCGCCGAGTTCCTTGGCGGCGCGTTCCTGCTCGGCCTCGCTCTTGCCGTAGATCTGCGGGCTCTCGACGCCCGTGACGACGATCATCGTCTCCATCTTGCCCTCGAACTCCTGGTTGACGGAGGCGCCCCAGATGATGCGGGCGTCGGGGTCGATCCGGTCGTAGATCTCCTCGACGACGCCCTCCGCTTCCTCGATGGACATGTCCGGACCGCCGACGACGTTGACCAGCGCGGAGTTGGCACCGTCGAACTCCACGTCCAAAAGCGGCGAGCGGAGTGCGGAGCGGATGGAGTCCTGGGCCTTGTTCTCCGAATCGCTCTCACCGAGGCCGATCATGGCGACGCCGCCGTTCTCCATGATCGTCCGGACGTCGGCGAAGTCGACGTTGACGAGGCCGGGCTTGGTGATCAGTTCGGTCATCCCCTTTACCGACCGCATCAGCACGCGATCACAGATCTTGAACGCGTCCTGCAGCGGCATCGACGGCGCGTAATCGAGCAGCCGGTCGTTGGGCACGACGATGACGGTGTCCGAGACCGAGCGGAGTCGTTCGAGGCCGGCGTCGGCGTTCGCCCGCCGTCGCTCACCCTCCGCGGTGAACGGGATCGTGACGATCGAGATGGTGAGCGCGCCGGCGTCCTGGGCAGCCTGGGCGATCACCGGCGCCGCGCCCGTGCCGGTGCCCCCACCGAGGCCCGCCGTGACGAACACCATATCGGAGCCGTCGATCGCCTGCTGGATGTCCTCCATGTTCTCCTGGGCGGCCTCCTCGCCGATCTTGGGGACCGACCCCGCGCCGCGGCCACCGGTCCGCTTGCGCCCGATGAGGATCTTCGTGTCCGCGGTCACCTCGTCGGCGAGGTGCTGGGCGTCCGTGTTCGCCGCGACCAGTTTCGCCCCGTGGATCCCCTCCTCCATCATCCGCGTGACCGTGTTGCCGCCGGCACCCCCACAGCCGACGACCGTGATTTTCGTTTCGAGATCTTTGACGACGGACGCGAGCTCCTCGTCGGTCATCTGCCCCGACGTCGATGGCTCCTCCGCCGTCGTCCCGCTGGTGGTGTTCTGCCCGCCCTCCTCGCGGGCCTCCTCCCGTTCCTCTTCGGCCTCGTCGATGGCGTCGTCAATAATCGAGTCCATGATTTAAGTAGTTCTTAATAGCGAGGGTATTATAGTTTTTCCCCACGCGTCAGACGAGTGTCAGACGCGCGTCCGTGAGTTCCTCTGGAGATAGCGAGTGTATCTCCAGGCGAAAAGAGGGTGTGTTTCTGCGGGCGCGAGACCAGCGGCTGCGACCCTATCGAGCCATCATAAGCCCTTGCTAAAGAGGACACACTGGCTCGTTGCCACCGTCGCCACGACTTCGCTTTCCAGTACACGCACATGTTCGCGCTGTTCGTCGCCGCGTCTGCGATGCCCCTGTTGGAAACCAGCGTGACCGGGCTGATAGTGATTATTGTGACTGTTTACCGGGTCGACCGCACGCAGTACCGCGGTCGATCCCGGAACGACTCACAATAATCACTATGAGACACCAACAGTTATTAGAAACAAATCCAAGCTGTACGCGTGGCTAGTAGTCTGCTCCCCGCGGTTGCGTCCATACTCATCCTCGGGCTCGCCGCGCAACTGCTCGCCAACCGACTGCAGGTCCCGAGTGTCGTCTTCTATCTCCTCGTCGGGATCGCTCTCGGGCCGGAAGTGTTCGGACTCGTCACGCTCGAAACGTTTGGCGAGGGGCTGGAGACGATTGTGGGGATCAGCGTCGCGATTATCGTCTTCGACGGGGCGTTTGCGCTCAAAGTCGAGCGGGTTCGGGAGGCGGGGACGACGGCACTCCGGCTGGTGACGGTCGGCGCAGTGGTGATGTTCATCGGAACGGCGGTTGCGATCCGGGCGCTCGAAGGAACCGAGTGGGAGATCGCGCTCCTCGCGGGGGCGCTGCTGGTCGCGACTGGGCCGACGGTCATCACGCCGATTCTCGAGATCGTTCGGGTCAGAGAGCACGTGGCAGCGGCCTTAGAGACAGAGGGGATCATCAACGACGTTACTGCCGCAATCGGGGCGGTCGTCATCTTCGAGACGCTGCTGTTGGACGACCTCGGCGTGCCAGCGACAATCCTCTCCTTTCTCCAGCGGTTCGGTATCGGTGTCGCGTCCGGGATGCTCGCCACGCTCATCATCTACGTGCTGCTCGAAAGCGATATCGCACCCGAACGGGAGGTACAGGCCGCTCGCTTCCTGATCCTCTCGGCTGCAATCGGTCCGTTCGCGCTCGCGGAGGCGTTCGCTGCAGAGGCCGGCATCGCGGCGGCAGCGACCGCCGGCATCGTGCTCGGCAACCTCGAACTCGACCACGAGGAGGAGATCGAGGAGTTCGCCCGGAACGCGACGCTGATCGTCCTGTCGTTCGTGTTCGTCTCGCTTGCGGCACTGATCGAGTTCGACGCGATCCTAGAACTCGGCGTCGGGGCGATCCTGCTCGTGCTCGTCGTCATGCTGGTGTTGCGGCCGCTGGTGGCGATCATCTCCACGATCAGCGTCGAGCGGTTCTCCTGGTCCGAGCGGCTCTTTCTCGCAAGCGTCGGGCCACGAGGGATTATTCCGGCGAGCGTTGCGACGCTGTTTGCCATCGAACTCGAACTGGCCGGGAACGTCGAAGCGGGGCAGATACTCGTCGGGACGGTGTTCGCAGTCATTCTCGCGACCGTCGCAATCGAAGGCGGGCTAGCACGACAGATCGGAGACCTACTCGGAGTGAGTCCAATGCGCACAATCATCGTCGGGGGCGGCCGGGTCGGTCGGGCGCTCGCGGAACGACTGGAGAACAGGGGCGAGTTCGTCATCATCGTCGAGGACGACCAGACGGAGATAGAGCGGTCACGCGCTGCCGGGTTCACCGTCCACGAGGGCGACGGCACGGAGACGGACGTGCTGCGCAGTGCAGGCATCGACGGTGCCAAGATCATCGTTGCAGCGACGCGGGACGACGACCAGAACCTGCTGATCTGCCAGCTCGCGCTCTCGAAGTTCGGTATCGGGTCGGTGTACTCGCGGGTCAACGATCCCGAGAACGTCGGCGCGTTCGACAGCCTCGACGTGAGGGCGATAGACTCCTCGACGGCGACTGCGGTCGCAATCGACGACGAGATCGAGCGCCCGGCGCTCACCCACTGGATGAACGAGATCGGCGACGGCCACGACGTCCAGGAGATCGAGATCACGGCGGAGGATCTGATCGGGAGATCCATCGAGGAGGTCAACGCCGAGATACCGGACGGCTGTATCGTCGCCACCATCGGCCGGGACGGCGAGGCACACGTCCCCAAAAGCGAGGACACCCTCCAGCGGCACGACCACGTAACGTTTCTCGGCGACGCCGACGCCGTCAGGCGTGCGATGAAACGCTTCCACCCGCACGACTGATAGTGATTGTTGTGATTATTTTCGGAGTCGCATCGCATTCTCGGGAGTTTCACGGGCTGACACCGGCGTCTGATGGGTCGACGGCGGTAAAGACTCACAACAATCACTATGAGAGGCAGTCAGTCAGTGAGCGAGAACCGCGTTTCCTGCTCGACCCGCACGACGCCCGGCGGGATCTGCTCGCCGTCGACTTCGACCGGTTCGCCGTCTGCCAGCCGGCCGAACGCCGGCCCCTCCGGGATGCCGAGCGACCGGGCGCGCTCCGGATCGAACACCGTCTCCCTGGCGACGGCGGCGTCCCCGTCGCGCTCGACGCTGTCGTAACGCTGCCGGAGAGTATCGAGCAACTGGTCGACGATGCGTTCGCGCTCGTGTTCGGCTGCGAGAACCGCCGGACCGGTCGGCCGTGTCCCGCCCTGGTCGGTCCCGAACGCGAGTGCCGTCTCCGCGAGTGCGGCGTAGGTCGCCTCGCGGTCGATGCCCCGCACCTCGTCGAGCAGCGCCGTGGGAAGGTCGACGACAGCGAACTCGCCGTCGATGCCGTCCGTGGCCCGCTCGCCGAACCGGAGTCCGTCCTCGACTGACTGGACCGCCTGTTCGATGCGGCGGACGAGTCCGAGGTCGACGCCGTCGGTCTCCCTGACCCAGGTTTCCGAGACGGCACGACAGTCGAGGGCGGCGAGCGCCTCCCGGACCGCCGGCCGGTCGCCGTCGATCAGCGCGTAGGCCGCACGGCTCGCTTCGACGGCCGCGGCGAGCACGTCGCGGTTCGCCGGGTCGTCGAGGTCACCGAGCGCGTCCAGCCCCCAGTCGGCGGCGACGTGGCCGATTGCCCAGTCGGTTTCCCGGATCACCCGCTCGAAGCGCGGCGCGTAGTGACCCCCGCCGACGCCGACAAGCTGTCGCCGGCTCCAGTCGCCACCGTTCTCGGGTTCGCGGTCCGGCTCGACGCCCTGCAGGTCAAGAATCGCCCGTGCGACCGCTCGCGCCGCCTCGGGGTCTTCCCACTCCGCCTCGCTGCTCCCGACTTCGACGAACATCGACGGCGCGCCGACAGCGGTCGGGCCGTGGTGGGTACACTCCATGCCGACCTCGTAGCGTTCGGGTGCATGCTCATCCAGGCGTGCGAGTACGTGAGCGTGCGCGTTCGGGCAGGCACGGGCGAACGCGCCCGCCTCGCCGCCGTGGTCGGCAGGGCCGAAGTTGCCGGTGTGGTGGGCCGTCAGCAGCCGCCCGGTCTCCCCGGAGTGCTTGGAGGCAAACGCCAGCAGCGACGGGTCGTCGAAGGCGTCGGCGGGGCGGTCGAGGTGGAGGTGGGGGCCGTCGAACTCCCGGAGTTGGACGCCGTCGCGCTCGTAGACAGTGCCGCCACCGTCGCCGTCCGGGCGGCTGGAGTCCTCGCGCCGGTTCCACGCCGCGATATCGAGCAGTTGCTCGCCGATGTGGGCCGATGCCTCGTCCGCACGCGAGATGACGATGCCGAGCATAGCGTGACTCGTGCTATCGTACCCTGGTCGGAGCGAGCGCTAAAGCGCGTCGGTATCGCACCGCGAGAAGAGGCCGACTCGCCAGTGACGGTCAGGCCCCGGCCGCCCCGTCGAGGGATTCGGCGAGCAGTTCGGTGATGCCGACGACGTCGATTTCGTCCTCGAAGTCGCCGGTCTTGCGGCCGTCCTCGTACATCGTCATGCACATCGGACAGGCGACAACGAACTTCTCGACGGCGTCGCCCGCTGCGGTGTCCTCCAGCGCCTCCCGGATGCGCTCCTCGCTGGGTTTTGGGTCCTCGTCGAAGTCCATCCAGAGGCCGCCACCGCCGCCACCGCAGCAAAAGGAGTCGGCGCGGTTGCGCGGCATCTCGTGGAGGTCACAGCCCGTCTGCTCGACGAGGTCCCGGGGCGCCTCGAACACGTCGTTGTACCGCCCGAGGTGGCAGGGGTCGTGGTAGGTGACGGTGTAGTCGAGCGCGGCGGGCACGTCGAGGGTCCCTGACTCGGCGAGGTCGGCGACGACCTGGGTGTAGTGGGCGACGTCGATCGACCCGTCGGCGTTCCAGTACCCCTCCAGGGGCACCTCCATCATCGGGTCGTCGGCGTACTCCGCGAAGTCGATCTCGGGGTACTCGTTGGTGATCGTGTTGAACGAGTGCGGGTCGGTACAGACGACCGTCTCGAACTCGCAGTCCTCGAACGCACCGATCAGCTGTGTGGCCTGGTCCACGTACAGCAACTCCTCGCCCATCCGGCGGATGTCGTTGCCGTCGTACACCTCGTCCTCGTAGAGGATGCCGTAGTCGACGCCGGCGGCCTCGAAGATGCGGGCGAGGCTCCTGGCGACCTTCTTGTTGCGGTCGTCGTAGCTGGGGTAGTCGCCGACGTACCAGAGATACTCGACGGGTTCCTCGCGGGCGTCGGGCACCTCGAACTCCAGCTCCTCGGTCCAGTCCGGGCGATTGCGGGCGGGGTTGCCGAACGTGTTGCCCTGCTGCATCACGTTCTGGAACACGTCCTGGGCGTTGCCGTCGACGTCGGCCTGCTCGACCATCTGCCGTTGCATCTCCGTGAACTGCGTGACGTGCTCGATCTCGACGGGGCAGGCGTCCATGCAGGCCATGCAGGCCATGCAGGACTCCATCGTGTCGGTGTCGATGACGCTCGTCCCGCCGTCGGCGATGATCGGCACATCCTCACCGCCGGCGTCGCGCTCCTCGCGGTAGGCTTTCAGGTCGAGAATGACGTCGCGGGGGTCCAGCGGCCGGTCGGAGGCCTTCGCCGGGCAGACCGACGAGCAGCGGCCGCACTTGGTGCAGGCGTCGTGGTCGAGCAACTGCTTCCAGGTGAAGTCGTCGATGTCCGCGAGTTCGGTGTCGGCGGCGGGATCGGCGGGGACGCCCGGCAGGCGGACACCAGCCTTCCGGTCGCGCGTGACCACGTTCGCGAACGAGGAGAACATGTGGAACGGCTTGGCGTAAGGGATCCAGGCGATGAACCACAGCGCGAGGATCGAGTGGCTCCACCAGAAGACGGGGTAGATGTCGGTCGCCGTCTCGGCGGAGAGGCCGGCGGTCGTCCACACGGTCGCCAGGAAGTAGCTGACGAAGCTCACCTGCTCGAACGACTGGGGGCCGCCCTGCCAGCTGACGATCCGCATCGATTCGAGCAGGAAGCCGCCGACGCCGAGGCCGAACAGCGCCCAGACGAACAGGTCGTCCTCGTAGCCGGTGTGTTTGCCCCACAGCCGCTCGTTGCGGACGACGTACCGCCGGTAGATCGCCACCGAGATGCCACAGACGAACAACAGCCCCATCAGATCCATCACGAACGAGTACGAGAGGAAGAAGTCGCCGACGTAGAACGACTCGTTCGTGAGCGGCTTGTAGGCGTACTTGTCGATCGCGAGGATCGTCGTCCCGATGAACAGCGTCAGAAAGCCCCAGAGGATGAACGCATGCATCATACCGCCGACCAGATCCCGGTCGAACTGCTTCTCGTTGGAGGCGGCGATCCGCGTCGCCTCGCGGATGCGCGTCCCCATGTCGCCGAGGCGCGGGAACGGGTCCTCCCGCCCCTGCGTGTAGCGGGTGAAGCGCTGATAGAGCCCGACACCGAGCACCAGCAGCGTCACCGCTGTCAGGAAATAGAAGATCGCCTCCTCGAGCTGGCTGATCTGCCAGAACGTCTCGCGAGTGGGAGTGATCTCCCCGTCTTGGACCATGTGTATGCCCTGCACGCGACGCGCTTAAAAGTTTAGTCACACCTCGTGCCGGTGGTTCGGAGTTTAATGGGTTCGTAACGGGGCAGCGAGGTCCTGAACGCGCTCGCGAGCGGCCGAATGCAGTGTCTAACGTGTGAACTGTGAGTTAGATTTTTATACTCGTGTTGTTGAATGGAAGGTCTGATGGACAACAAAACCGAGGAGCTCCGTGACATCTTCCTCGACGTCGCGGACGAGGAGACGGTAACTGAGTCCCAGGAGGCCGAACGCGGATCGCTCACCGGCGACGACAGGCCGGTAGACGGGCGGCTCCGGGGGGTGCTCGAGGAGATGCGCGAGAAGTTCACCTTTGCTGCGGAGCTGTCAGACGAGGAGTACTGCGAACTCGTGCGGCTGTTCTACGACGGCGCCGACGACGGGGAGATAGCGGCAGCGCTCTCCCGCTCGCCCGAGGAGATATTCGCGGCGCGGCTGGACCTCCACCTGATCCGCGACGACGACCCGCTGGGGGACGCTGTGGGAGCGTCCGAGCTGGACGCGATCCACGCCATGCTCGCGACCGAGGACTCGGCTGCGACCATCGCGGAGGAACTCGGTCTAGACGAGACGACCGCCGAGCGCGCCCGCGCGATGGTCGAGGCCGAGAACCGCGCCAGGCGGGTGAGCCAGCGCTTCCGGACGAGCTTCGAGGAGATCCTGACGGACGCCGATCTCGCCGTCGACCTGACGGGTGGGGCCCGCGAGGACGGGCTCGAAGAGGCGACAGAGGGCGCGGAAGTCGACGTCGACTTCTAGAACTGGCCTGCCGCGTCGCCGCGCCTGCCGACTGATCGGCTGTACGACGGCTGTCCGACGGACTGATAAAAAGGGTTTATACGTGGGTACGCCTAACACACGACGACCGGGGCTGGACAGATGGCAGACATAATCGGACAACTTGACGGGGCGACGAACGTCCTGCTAAAGGTGCCGCCGCTAGACGAGGGGCGAGACGTCTGTGCGTCGCTGCTTGGCGACGGCGAGCGGAACGTGCTGTTCGTCTCGTTCACCCGCCAGGCAGCCGCCTGCGTGGACCAGGTTGCGGACGAGCCGGGGCTGCGCACCGTCGGCGTGATCACGGTCGGGGACACGTCGGCGGCTGTCGACTACGAGGGCGTCGTCACCGAGAACGTCTCGTCGGCCAGCGATCTGACGGGGCTGGGGATCCAGATCGGCAAGTTCCTCTCGGAGTGGGACGACCCCGTGTTCGTCTGTTTCGAGTCCCTGACTGCGATGCTCCAGTACGTCGACTACGAGACGGCCTACGAGTTCCTGCACGCGATCACCGGCCAGGTCCACGCCGCCGGCGCCCGGGCGCACTTCCACGTCGACCCCAGCGCCCACGACGACCAGAAGATCGCCGGCATCGCGTCGCTGTTCGACGCCACTGTCTCCCTCGAGGACGGCGTCGAGGTCCGTACCCGGGCGCTACTCGAAGGCTGAGCGTCCGGATCTGCGTCGGTCTGTTCTGCCCGTTTGTAACGTGCCGACCGGTCGCTGAACTTTATATCCGATGGCGGGAGCAGGTGGGGGTGTGCTGCTGGTGATCGCCTACACGCGGGAGTCCCGGACCAGCCTGCGGAACGTCGCGCGCGCTCACGAGGACAGCGTCGTGCGCCAGTTCGGGCGGGTCGCCCTGTTCGAAGCGACGGAGTTCGGCGCGTTCCAGGCGCTGCGCCTCCGCGAGAAACACGGCGAGGCGATCCAGGTCGAGCGCACCCGGCCGTTCAACGAGTTCGACGCCGTCCGCCCGGCGGTCCGGGAAGCGGCCCGCGCATACGAGAACCGCGAGACGCCCGCTGTCCCGTACGGCCGATTCGCTGACGGCCGCAACCTGCCGCCCCCCGAGGCGATGAAGGGGGTGGAGCTGTGACCGACGCGGCCGCCAGCGGCGCGGACGTCGTTCGCGTCCGCGTCGGCGACGTCGTCCGGTCCGGACGGGCGATCACCCTCCCCGACGATGTCGATCCCGCGAGCGTCGTCGAGGCGATCCAGTCGCCGGACGACGCGGACGACACCGACAGTCGGATCGCCGTCGACGCGTCGGAGCCGGGACCCGTACACGAGCACGTCGGGTACGTCCACCCGGGGATGGGGCTACGGACGCGGACGGCGCTGGCCCGGGCCGCCCGGTCGCGGGGAATGACGGCGCCCGACGACGAGGAGGTCGAATCGATCCGCGAGCGTCTCACAGCGATCGACGTCGGGGAGGGAGACATCGCGGACCATCGGCGTGCCGTTGCGGAGGTGACCACTGAGACCGAGCGCCTGCGGGAGCAGGTCGCGGCCGCCCGCGGAAAACTGCAGGCCGCCCGCGAGGGCGGGGGCGACGCCACGGCCGCGACCGCGGAGCTGGAGTCTGCCGTCCGGCAGCTCTCCGAAACCGAGACCGACAGCGTCGCCGCCAGCCAGCGGCTGCAGCGTGCCCGCGAGGCGGCCCGCGAGCGCCGCGACAGGCGCGAACGCCTGCGAAGACTCGAAGATAGGGCGGCGAACCTCGAACGGGAGGCCCGCGCTCACCTCGTCGGACAACTCGCGGACCGCTACAGGGAAGCGGTCGCAGCGGTCCCCAGCGCCGGGAACGTCGCCGATCCGTTCGACGCCGATCCCGTGACGGCGGCGCTGGCGATCGCGAGACTGGCGGCGCTGTCGGCGCCCGTCGTGCTCGCCTGCGACCGGTTCGGCTCGGCCGCCGCGGCACGTCGGTGGCTCGACGCGCCCGTTGTGAGGGTTTAAGTCCGAAGCCGGGACCAGACCGCCCATGGCATCGCTGGACTGGCACCAGACGCGGCGCGACGGGGTGACGCTCGTCGAACTGGTCGTCGGGGCCGAGGCGGCGGAGTGGGTCCGGGTCGAGAGCCGGCTGCAGCCGGTGTGGCCGCCGCGCAGACAGGGGGTCCCCGTCGCCGGCTGGGACGGCGCCAGCTTCGAGGGGCGGATCGAGCCCGACGCTCCGCTCGTGCTCGGGTACGCATCGCCGGCGGCGCCGCTGGATCCGCCGGCGCAACTGACGACAGTCGACGACAGTGAAGAGTCGCCCGACGGAACCGCGGTGTCGCCGCGGGCGATCGTCCGGACGCTCGGGGAGAGCGCGCCGCCACGCGACGTCGTGCCGGCCGGGACAGGCTCCGAACAGACGGAATCGGGGGACTCGGCCGCCGGGACGCCAGCTACGGCCGGGCGGCCGCCGCCAGCGGGATCGACGACGAGCACCGCCACGGCGGCAGTGAGCGACCCGGAGGCGGCGATTGAGCCGTGGTTCGACGCCGTCGGGGAGCGGCTCGGGGAAGCCGAACGGCTCGCGGACGTGACTGGCGTCGAGGAGGCCCACGGCGCCGTCGAGGCCGTCGGGGGGATCGACGCGGCGCGGGACCTCCGGAAGCAGCTGGAGGCCGACAGGCAGCAGCTCCGGAGGCTCCGGGAGCGCCAGCAGCGGCTCGCCGAGCGGCTGGCGGCCGTCGAGATCCCGCTGTCGACGCTCGAACGGGTGACATGATCCTCGCAGTCACCGCGGGGAAAGGCGGCGTCGGGAAGTCGACGGTCGCGTACAACCTCGGCGCGGAGCTCGACGCGGTCGTGATCGACGCCGACCTCGGGATGGCGGACCTGCCAGCGACCCGCGGACCGGACCTCCACGACGTGCTCGCCGGACGAGCAGCGACGCTGGAGGCCGTTCGGGAGGAGGGTCCCGTCGACCTGCTCCCCTGTGGCCGGTCGCTCGCCGGCGCGCGGGCGGCGGAGCCGGCGGCGCTCGCCGAGACCGTCGACGCAGTCGCGGCGGCGTACGACCGGGTCGTGATCGATTCACCGGCCGGCCTCCGGAGCGACGCCGGCCTGCCGCTGTACGCGGCGGACGCCTGTCTGCTGGTCACCCAGCCGACCAGGCCGGCGCTCGCAGACGCGCTCCGGGCCCGCGAGCTGGCGCGGGTGATCGACACTCCGCTGGCCCGGATCGCACTGAACCGCGTCCACCCCGACCGGTTCGACGCGGGCGACCAGCGGGTCGACCGGATCGCCTCGACGCTCGACGGGCCGGTGACCCGCATCCCCGACTCCGCGGCCGTCGCCCGCGCCCAGCGGTCCGGCCAGCCAGTCCGCCGGATCGCCCCCGACTCCCGGCCGGCCGAGCAGTTCGCCGAACTGGCGTCGCTCGCGCGACGGGCGGTGGAGGCGTGACGGTGTCTGATACTGGTGGCTGTAATTCTTTTCCTCACCAGTCTCTGCTAGACAGCTAGACGTGACTCCGTCCAGTGCCAGGACAGTCCATCGGCTGTGTCATGGCCCGAAAACGGGAGTTGGGACGGCATGGCGTACCTGAATCACGTCTGGCTGGCGTACCTGAATCACGTCTGGCTGTCTATCTGCGGAGACAGACCCGTTCCGCCTGGATTCTCAATTCGAGTTTTCACGTACGTACAGCCACCAGTATGAGCCCGGTGTCCTGCTGGTATCTGCTGTCCAGCGAAACCCATACGTCCGTGCGGGAGAATGTAGAACCGATGTCAGAGGCAACGGAAGGGGCCGGCAACAGCGCCGAGGAGTACAGCGAGGCGTGCCCGATCGTGGAGGCGGTCGAACAGATCGGCTCGGAGTGGCGGCTGCTGGTCCTGCACGACCTCCAGGACGGCGAGAAGCGGTTCAACGACCTCAAACGGTCGACCGGCGCGAGCTCGCGGACGCTCTCGCGGGTGCTGGACGACCTCGAGGGGACGGGGCTGGTGAACCGTCGGGTCGAGGAACGGCCGATCGCCAGCTACTACAGCCTTACCGAGAAGGGCACCGCGCTGTGTCCAGTGCTGGACGAACTCGGCGACTGGGCCGACGACTGGGTCGAGCTCGACGGACCGGAGTAGCTACGCGTCGGCCCGGTCGATCTGCAGCGACTCGTCGGCGTCGGGGAACGGGACCGTCACCTGCATCCCGTCGTCGGCGACGAACACCTCGCCGTCGAAGCGCTCGCTCGCTTCGGCCTCGAGTTCGTGTGCTCGCCCGGTGTACCGCGTCGAGATGTGCGTCAGCGCGAGCCGCTCGGCTCCCGCTTCGGCCGCGAGTTCGGCAGCCTCGCCGGCCGTCGAGTGTGCCGTCTCCCGGGCGCGGTCGCGGTGGTCCTCGCCGAACGTCCCGTCGTGGATCAACAGGTCGGCGTCCTCGGCGGCGTCGACCGTGGCCGCGGTCGGGCGGGTGTCGCCAGTGTAGACGACCCGGCGGCCGGGGCGGGGTGGCCCGACGACCTCGTCGGGCTGGATCACGCGACCGTCGTGCTCGACGGGTTCGCCTTCGTGGAGTTTCGAGTATTTCGGACCCGGCGGGATGCCGAGTTCCTCTTCGGCTTTCCCGCGGTCGAACCGCCCCTTGCGCTCGTCCTCGACCAGCGCGTAGCCGACGGCCTCGGTCCGGTGGTCGACGGCAAAGGCGCGGATCTCGTACTCGTCGCAGGCGAGGACGACGTCGCCGGGCTCGACCTGGGTGACCCGAACCGGGTAGGAGGGCCGCTCGCCGGTCGCACCCAGCAGCGTCTCGACCCTGCTGCGGGTGCCCGCCGGGGCGTGGACGGCCAGCGGCGCTTCGCGGTCGTTGAAATCCCAGGTCTGGATCAACCCCGGGAGGCCAAGGACGTGATCGCCGTGGAGGTGGGTGACAAAGACGTGTTCGACGTCGAACCCGGTGCCGTAGCGCATCATCTGGCGCTGGGTCCCCTCGCCGCAGTCGAACAGCAGCCGCTCGCCCTCCCTGGCGAGCACCAGCGCGCTGGGGTTGCGCTCCGTCGTGGGAACCGCCCCGCTCGTCCCGAGAAACGTCACCTTCATCGCTTGATGCTGTGGGACCAACGGATAAACGCGTATCGACTCGCTGGAGGGGTACTGTTTTTACCCAGGCCGGCGTACGTCACGGACATGAAGTTCGTCATCGTCGGCTTCGGTCGCGTGGGTATGCGGACCGCCCGGACGCTCCGGGACGAGGGGCACGAGGTCGTTGTCATCGAGCGCGACAGGGAACGGGTCAACCGCGCGCGGGACGAAGGCTTCACCGTAATCGAGGGTGATGGCTCGGACGAGCGGGTGCTCGACCGGGCGGGACTCGAGGACACCGACGCGATCGCGGGGCTCACCAGCGACATCAACACCAACTTCTCGGCCTGCGTCGTCGGGGAGGCCCACGGCTGCCGGACCGTGTTGCGCGTCAACGAGGACTTCAGCGGCGACCTCTACGAGAAGTACACCGACGACGTCGACGAGGTGATCTACCCCGAACGGCTCGGCGCCGCGGGCGCCAAGACCGCACTGCTGGGCGGGGACTTCAATGTCATCGCCGACATCACCAAGGAGCTGTCGGTCGCCAGCGTCGAGATCCCGGAGGGGTCGCCGGTGATCGGGACCCGCGTCATCGAGGTCGAACTGCCGGGCAAGGCGCGCATCTACGCACACGGTCGCAAAGACGAGATGATGTCGATCCCGCTCCCGCAGACGGTGATCGAGGCCGGCGACGCCGTCGCTGTCATGGCCAACCCCGAAAGTATCCCCGAAATTCGGGCGACGCTCCGCGGCGAGCAGGCGGCGCTCTAGCCGGAGTGGCGGCCGATCCCCCGGAACGTCCGGTCGATCTCCTCGAACTCCGCGAGGCCGTCGTCGAGTTCCGCTCTGAGTTCAGCGGCCTCCTCGCGGAGCGCCTCGACTTCCTCGTTCGTCTCGAACTCCCGGCCGGACAGTTCGGTTTCAAGCAGCGCGAGCTTCGAGGTTACTTCGAGGTACCGCGAGAGCTGCTCGTCGTGGCGCTGGGCCTGCAGCTGCTGGTCGATCGCCTTCACGAGATCCGCCTTCTCGACGGGCTTGCAGAGGTAGTCGTCGAACGACAGCTCCGCGATGTCGAGCCCGGGATCGACCGCCGTGAGCATGATCACCCGGCAGTCCGCACCCTGCTCCTGGATCCGTTCGAGCACCTCGTCGCCCGAGACGTCCGGCATCCGGCGGTCGAGCAGCACCACGTCCACCTCCTCGTCGAGTTCTGACAGCGCCGCCTTACCGCCGTACGCCACCCGGGTATCGTACTCGTTTCGCAGCCGCAGGGCGTACACGTCGGCGACTTCTTCCTCGTCGTCTACCACCAGTACCGTGGCGGTCTCGCTGCCCGAAGTCACATCTCATCTCCGATTGTCCACCATTATAAGTCTATCTTTGACTCGGACGCGGATCAGGGTGCGATCGGGGACCGACAGCGCGTCGCGAGTCCCTGCACCGGCGATCGTGGCTCGTGCTGTCCTGCTAATCGCCTCCCAGTATTTATGCCCAAGCAGGATAATCACTCAGTACAGCAGCGGTACCCGGTGCATTCCAGATGAGCGACGACGACACGTCCGGGGGGGACGACTGGTTCGAGAGCGCCTTCGAAGACGACGAGGACGACGAGCCGGGAAACGCGGACGTCGACGGGCACACTCCCGGGGACGACGCCAGCGAGGCCGAGCAGGGAGAGACCGGTGACGAGTCCGAAGACAGCGCCGCGTTCGGCGCCAGCGACGATGACGGCGGCGCCTTCAGCGACGAAGATAGCGGCGCCTTCGGCGACGATGGGGCCAGTTCCTTCGAGGAGGAGATAGAGAGTGCGTCGTTCGGCGGGGCGGACGCTGGCGACGACGACGGGCTGTTCGACGACGAGGGCTTTGCGAGTGCCTTCGAGGGCGCCAGCGGCGACGCGGAGTTCGACGACGAGGAGTTCGAGTCGGAGATCCCCCGCATCGACCTCGGGATCGAAGGGCTGGACAACATGATCCAGGGCGGTGTGCCGAAGCGGCACCTCATGGTCGGCATCGGCGGCCCCGGGACCGGCAAGACGACGTTCGGCCTCCAGTTTCTCAACCACGGGCTCAGAAACGGCGAGAACGCGGTGTTCATCACGCTGGAGCAGAGCCGCGAGGCGATCATCAGCACGGCCGACGAGCGCAACTGGGAGTTCGACCGCTACGAGAGCGAGGGAAGCCTCGCAGTGGTCGACCTCGACCCCGTCGAGATGGCGAACAGCCTCGACAACATCCAGGCCGAACTGCCGGAGCTGATCGAGGGCTTCGGCGCCGACCGGCTCGTGCTCGACTCCGTCTCGCTTTTGGAGATGATGTACGACAACCAGGCCCGGCGCCGCACCGAGGTGTTCGACTTCACCCGGGCGCTGAAGAAAGCCGGCGTCACCATCTTCCTCACCAGCGAGGCCAGCGACTCCAACCCCTACGCCTCCCGGCACGGCATCATCGAGTACCTCACTGACGCCGTGTTCGTCCTCCAGTACGTCCGCGGCGAGACCCAGGAGACCCGCCTGGCCGTCGAGATCCAGAAGATCCGCAACGCCAACCACTCCCGCGACAAGAAGCCCTACGAGATGACTGACCGGGGCATCTCCGTCTACCAGCAGGCGAATATTTTCTGACCACCTTTTTCGTCGTCGGGTGTCCTCGCTCGCTTCGTTCGCTGCGGGCACCACTCCTCGAAAAACGCGGGTGAAAAAGGCCGCTCGCTCACTCTGTTCGCTCGCGGGAGAAACGGCTCGCTTCGCTCGCCGTATGCTCGGTCTCCTGGCGGTAGCTTATTCCATCGACCGATCGTCACCCGACAACGCGTGGCCTCGCGCTCGAGCGTAGACAAATACAGCGGACAGGACGAGGACGACGGCCAGGGCGTCTCGCGTCGGCCCGGTCGTGAGGAGGAGGGCGGGCAGTGTGACGAGGACAGCGAGGGCCAGTTCCTCCGGCGCACCGGCGTAGCGCACCCATCGGCGCGGCCGTATCCAGCGCCCCCTCGCGTGGTCGTAGACGCCGCGATTCGATCCCACGCTGCCGGGGCCCGCGCCCACGCCGCCCGCGAACACGTCCATCAGCGCGTGGCCGGCCAACGCGAGCGCGACCACGGCGGCCAGGAGCGCGGCGCCCGTCCCGGTTACCGCCGCCGCCCCGACCGCCGGGGCGGCCGCGACGGCCGCGAACACCGGGTAGTGCGTGGTACGCCGGTGGGTCCACAGGAGGTCCACGTCCGGGAGCGCACCGGCGAGGAAGCCGACGGCGGCGGCGGCCGGGACGAACGCCGGCGCCAGCGCTGCTGCGGCGGCCGCGCCGACGGACGCGCCGAACAGGCCGTGCGTCGTCGCCATCATGGTACTGCCTCTTGATACTGGTGGCTGTACGTACGTGAAAACTCGAATTGAGAATCCAGGCGGAACGGGTCTGTCTCCGCAGATAGCAGAGACTGGTGAGTAAAAGAATTAGCTCGGCGTCCGGCTCGGCCTCTGGCGGCTGACGCGACATCCGATCGCCCGGCGTATCTACGATCGGGTCGCCGACGCCGGCGTCGTGTTCGCCCAGCTCGACCGGTTCGAGCGGGAGACAGCCGTCGCCCGCGGCATCGCCGATCCACCCGAGGACGTGACAGTACGGGTCTCGCCGGCCGGCGACGGCGTCCCTCCCGCACTCCGGGACGCTCACCTCGCCCCTGGCGACCTGCTCGTCCTGGCCGAACGCGATGGGGAACGCGTCGGCCACTGCTGTCTCGCCGATCGCCCCGTTTACGTCCCCGAACTCTGCCGCCGACTCGTCGTTGAGGGGAGCTACCTCTGGCAGCTGGCCGTCGTCCCGGCCGAGCGTGGCCGGGGGATCGGCACCGCACTCGTCGCCCGAGGAGTCACCGCCGCCGCGGCCACCCTGTCGGCCGACCGGATCGCCGCGCTCGTCGCACCCGACAACGTCCCCTCGCGGCGTGCGTTCGCCAGCCTGGGCTTCCGCCCGACCGCCCGGTACACCAGCTACGGCGTCGCCGGCCGCGTCCGCCACCGCCGCCGTCCGCTCGATGAGTATGTATAAATAAGTACCGAGAGTATAAATATATAAGTCAGAAATATATAGATGCGGGCTGTAGCCGGGAACGAAGGCATGTCAGACAGTTTCCTGCCGTCCGCCGTCTCCCGGCGGGTGGCCGCACAGGCGGAGCGCCGCTGGGACAGTTCGGTGGGTATGGGGTTGCTCGGGCGGTTGACTGGCGCGGATTACCTGAGCCTCGTGGCGCTGTTTTTCGCGTGGACGAGCGCAGTGCTGCTGTTACAGGAGGCGAGCCACGCCGGAATCATCGTGATGTTCGGGGCGTTCCTGTTCGACAAACTGGACGGGTACTACGCCCGCAAGCGGGGTATCTCCTCCCCGTTCGGCCGGCAGGTCGACTCGTTCATCGATGTGTTCGCCTACCTCGTAACGGGGGCACTGCTGTACCACGTCGCCCTGTCGCCGACGCTGTGGATGTCGGTCGTCGTGGGGTTTGCGATCCTCAGCTTCGGCGGGCTCCGGCTCGTCAGGCACGCGAGCGAAGGGTTCGGCGAGGCCGGCGACACGAGCTACTACGTCGGCTGGACGGTGGTGCACGTCAACTTCGTCGTGCTGGCGACGTTCTACCTCGCGCTGTTCGTTCCCTGGTTCGACGGCTGGCTCGCGGCCGTTCCCATCGTCGCGGCCTGTCCGCTGATGGTCTCGGGGTACAAGAGCTTCAAAACCACCGTGAGTCACGCACTCGCCGGGCTGTTCGTCGTCGTCGCGCTGGCGCTCAGCTGTCTCGCTGTGTTCACGGGGACGCTGTGATGGGCGGCGGGGTTCGCCTCCGGTTCGACCCACACGTCCACACCGGCGCGTCCTACGACGCCCGGGGCAGCGTCGACGCGGTGCTCGCCCGCTGTCGCGACCAGGGGCTCGACGCCGTCGCGATCACCGACCACGACACCGCCGTCGCGGCCCGTCGGGCAGTCACTCGCCAGGACCGATACGGGGTCCTGATCGTTCCGGGCGTCGAGATCTCGACTGCTGACGGGCACCTGCTCGCGCTCGGCGTCAGTACCGACCCTCCCACGGGCTGTCCGTTCGCCCGGACTGTCGAGTGGATCCGCGACCGCGGCGGGCTGGCGGTTGTCCCCCACCCGTTCCAGCGGAGCCGCCACGGCGTCGAGGGGGGTGCCCTCACCGACTGTGACGGAATCGAGACGTTCAACGCCTGGGCAGTTACTGGGGTACAGAACCGCCGGGCTGCGGTGCTCGCGCGGCAACGCGACTACCCCGCACTCGGCGGGAGCGACGCGCACCACCCTTCGGCGGTCGGGACAGCCTACACGGAGGTCCGCACCGCAGACGAGACGGTCGACGCCGTACTCGATGCGGTCGCGGCGGGGCGGTGCCAGGCGGTCGGTAGCTCGTATCCGCTCCGGGCGTCGCTCCGGAAGTACGCGGCAGCGGTCGGCCGGTGGGTCCGATCCGACGACGGTGCACCAGGACCGTCGCAAGCTCGCTCCCCGGGAACCTGATAGTGATTGTTGTGCGTCTTTACCGCTGTCGACCCATCAGACTCCGGTGTCAGCCCGTGAAACTCCCGAGAATGCGATGCGACTCCGAAAATAATCACAACAATCACTATGAGAGCGACGAGCCGGCCTGTCACGGCGCTGGCCGCCTGCTACCGCTCGGGATACTCGTCCAGCGCCCCCTGCAGGTGCTCGCGTTCCTCGCGGCGCCCTTCGAGCTGACCCTCGATGTTCTCGGTGGCGATGCGGTCGCGCTCTACGTCGGTCAGTTCCTCGCGCGCTTGTGCGGCGTTGCGGAGGCGCTCGTAGTTCCTCCCGCGGGGCAGCGCCGCGACGTCGCGCAGCGGCTCGACGGCGTCGGGCGCGAACCGGTTGACCGCCGCCGTCAGCTCCCCGCAGCGGTACTTCAGGTCGCTCGCGGCCGGCGGCGGCCAGTCGATCCGCAGCGGGGCGGCGTCCAGCTGTTCGAGGTACGTCTGCTTGCCGCCGATCGTCCCTTTCAGCGCGCCCGGATCGTCGACGTAGTGGTCGAGCTTCGACCGGGAGTAGTCGGCGTACTCCAGCAGCTGGCTGATCGTCTCACTGCCCGGCTCCCGCTCTTTCGCGTATCGCAGCAGCTCCTCGGGCGGCTGTTCGAACGGCACCAGCGGGTAGTCGCCCATAGCTGCGACGAACGCGAGCACCTCGCGGGCCGGGGAGTTCCGGCGGAACTCGGCGAACGCCCCGGTCACGGCGTCGTTGTACGCTTCGATCGGCTCGCGTAGCTGCTCGGTCGGCGCGTCGAGATCGGCGTCGCCGAGCCGCGAGAGTCGCTCCAGCTCGGCGATCTCCTCGTCGATCTCGCGGACCCGATACCGGATGTCCCGGCGCGCCTCGTGGTACGCCTCCAGGGCCGCGTCGCGTTCCTCCAGCCGACCCACGAGGTCCGCGACCGGCTGGAGCTGGTCGTACACGTGCTCGAAGTCGGACTCGCTGAACCACTTCTGCTGGAGGTACTCGTCGCACTCCTCGAACGTCTCCGAGAGCAGCAAGTCGTCGGAGATGTGCTTGTTGACCTCGGCGATCTGGCTCTGGAACTCGATGTTTGTCTGGATGTCGCCGCCGTCGTCGGTGACCTGGTCCTCGTAGCGATCGAGGACGCCGACGAATTCGTGGTAGACGTCCGCCAGCCGTTGGAGCCTCTCCTCGCCGAACTCGGCGACGCGCTCGTTCGCGCGCTCGAGGCGCTGCTCGCACTGTTCGAGTTCGGCCACGGGACCGCTCTCGACACTATTCGTAGACATTGTCGGGATCGAACACCTCCGTGCCGACGGTGTCGCCGTCGATCGTCCGGTGGAAACACGATTCGTAGCCGGTGTGACACGCCCCGCCCTCCTGGGACACCCGGTAGAGGAGGGCGTCGCCGTCGCAGTCGACACGGATCTCCTCGACGTGCTGGACGTGCCCGCTGGAGTGGCCTTTCTGCCAGAGCTCCTCCCTGCTCCGGGAGTAGTAGTGCGCCAGTCCGGTCTCGCGGGTCTGCTCGAGTGCCTCCGGCGAGACGTACGCCAGCATCAACACCTCGCCGGAGTCGGCGTCTTGGGCGACCGCCGGGAGTAACGACTGCTCGTCGAACGCAAGGTCGGGGGCGTCCGCGCTCATATCCACCCTGTGGTCGCTGTGGGAGATAGGCCTTTTCCTCTGTTGACAGCGGTCCGTGGCGTCGGCGGGAAGCCCGTGGGCTCCCGCCGGAGCACCGGGATAGCCCGCGACGTCTATCATAGTGATTGTTGTGACTATTTTCGGAGTTGCATCGCATTCTCGGGAGTTTCACGGGCTGACACCGGCGTCTGATGGGTCGACAGCGGTAAAGACTCACAACAATCACTATCAGAGAAGATAATCGAGCGACAACACCTATGCGGGTCCGGAGGGTACCGTTCTGATTTTCAGTAGTATTCAGTAGCAGTCACCCATACTGGGTCCCACGCGATGAGAGCGTGTGTCCGATTGCTACGTCTGGCTGGCTGCACAGCCGTGTTACTCCCGTGATGTTGTGACAGTCCACCCATCTCTGTCTCCCGCTGTGTCGCAGTGAGTGACACCGGACAGGACTGAGACAGTCGGGTCTGACGGCTCCTCACCACACCTGTTCGAGCCGTGGACTGAACGCCAGCAGAACGGTGACGCCCTCCATGCAGACCGATGAGAGGGAATCGTGGAAAGCTGGCGTGCGCACCCGCCTCCATATAGGCGACGGGTTTCGCATTCCGAACGCCTCCTCCTTTAACCATCTGGTGAAACATATGACTGACTCCTCCTCAATACGACCGAATTTTGTAACAGTTACACAACCCTGGGATGTGACGGATGGCCGTGCAGCGAGCAGTGGGTGGCAAGCACACGACAGGTCCTTCGGGCTGCTGAATCCGGTTGATCTGCTGTTGCTTGCGGGCGTACCGATCGTACTGCTCGGCGTCTTCGTGCTCCCGCTGCAGGTCCGCGAGCAGTTAGTATTCGAGGTCACCGACCCGACGGTACTCGACGCGTACGTCTCCCATTACGTCCACCTGGACCAGTCCCACCTGTTCGGTAATCTCCTGGTGTATGCGCTCGTTGGGCCAGTCACGTACCCGCTGAGCGTGCTGAGCGGGTGTCGATGGCTGTTCAGACGGGCGCTGCTGACGTTCCTGCTCGTCTTTCCGCTGGTTCTTTCGGGGATGCAACAGCTGTTTCCGCGCGAACGGATCCTGTTCGGGTTCTCCGGGATCAACGCGGCGCTGTTCGGGCTGCTCACGTTCGTGCTCGTGAGCTACGTCAGCACCCACCTCTCGAGTAGCATCGACGAGAGCGACGCTCCGGCACTCCTGTTTTTTATGCTCTCGCTTATCACCGTCATCGCAGTGCCGTCCCGCGCGTGGATGGAGGAAATCACGCTCGTGTCAGTCGGGATCAGCCTGATCTACGTCGTTGCCCTGCTACTCTGTGTGGGCGTCCCCGACTGGAGGAGCATCGTCGACGGGTGGGGTGGCGGCCGCGCCGAAATCGCGCTCATCGGCGCCGGTGTGCTCCTGCTGTTCCCGTTTGTCGGCTTCCACCAAACGTTCACCGGTGACGGCGGCGTCTACGATCTCTACGCCCACTTCCTCGGCTACGCACTCGCGTTTATCGTCATGTACATCGTCACCGTCATCGTCGATTAGGGGGCGATGGTCGCGAAGGCAGGTCAAATCAGATCTTTCCGCTCACAGCAGCGCGTCGAGCACGTCGTCGGCGTCGTACCGGACGGGGTCGGTCGCTGGCGCGTCGATCTCGTCGGCGTAGTCGGCGACGGCCGCCTCGGCCTCGTCGGGATCGAGGTCGGCCGTGTTGAGCATCCCGGCGTCGACGGTTGCAGGCGAAATGGGGACAGCCATCGATTCGTAGAGGCCGACGTACTCGGCGGGGGAGGGCAGCGCGAAGTCGTCGTATCCGCCGAACGTCTCGTTGCCGGCGTTGTGACAGAGCACCAGCGAATCGGGCTGGGACCCGTGCAGGATCGACGTCGTGACGCCGGAGTACGCGGGGTGGACGAGCGCACCCTGGCCCTCGACGAAGGCGACGTCGTGGTCGCCGGCCTGCTGGACGATGCGCTCGGTCGCGCCGGCGGCGAAGTCGGCGATGGCGCGGTCGATGGCGATCCCCCAGCCGGCGACCATGATCCCCGTCTGCCCGGTCGGGACGACGGCGGCGTCGAGGCCGCGCTCGCGGGCGGCGTCCCGGAGCTCGAAGCTGCTGGTCATCTTGCCCGACGAGCAGTCCGTGCCGACCGTCAGGACGACCCGCGCGTCGACCTCGCCGGCGGTTCCCTCGGCAACGGTCAGGTCGTCTGGCGGCCGGCGGACGTCCCGGAGCGAGACACCGTGGTCGTCGGCGAGCGCGGCGAACTCCTCGTCCTCGCCGAGGAAGTAGTGCAGGCCGGCGATCACGTCACAGCCGCGTTCGATCGCCGCACGGACGTCGAGCCGCCAGGACTCGTCGAAGCCGCCGCCGATCGGCGCGATCCCGATCAGCAGCGCGTTGCAGTCAGGGACATCGTCCATGCTCGCGACGATCGGTGCGTCCTGGACATCTGGGACGTGCTCGCGCACCCGCTCGCCTGCACGCTCCCGATCGAGCACCGCCACAACGTCGTCGTCGGCGTACCGCAGCACGCCGACGGCGGTTTTCGCCCTGTCCGGGAACTGCTCGTGAGCGAGGATGGCGAGGCGCATACGTCGACTGCCGGGACACGGCCCCGTAAGCGTACCGCTCGTCGCGCCACGTGACGCGACCACACGGGACCAGCAGAGACATATGCGTCGCTCGCGTCGTCCGGGGTACATGAGCGAAGCCGTCGAGCGGTTTCTCCGGACACACGCCGATGAGTTCGCGGTCGGCGAGCGGCTCCACGACGTGCCGCCACACGTCGTCTGCGAAGTTACCTTCGAGGGCAGCGGGCGGTCTGCAAGGTGTCGACTGAGCCCCGGGGCCACGCCGGCGTGGAGGGTCGCGTCCAGCGCTACGTCGAGCGGGAGACCGCAGTTGCGGTGCCCGAGGTGCTCACCGTTAGCGCCGAGGGGTACGTCGCCGCCTACGACGACGCGGCACCCCGCGAGGAGGAGTACGAGGACCGCGTTCTCAAGGAATCGTGGCTGCGCACTGCCGGGCGGACGCTCGCCAGCCTGCACGAGGACGCGACGTTCGACCGGCCGGGGCTGCTGGCGGTCGACGGCGACCCCGGCGACCCGGCGGCCGGCCTACGAGTCGGTGCGGCCACTGCCGACGGATCTGGATACCTGTCAGGAGGCGTACATGGGGCTCGTCAGCGTCTCGTATCTCGATTCGCTGCACACGCAGACGGGGATCGACGAGGAGACACGGGAGCGTGCCGAGTGGATCGCCTCTACTGCGTCCGAGCAGTTCCACGCGGCTCGGAACGCGTTCGCTGAGTGAGATCCTACGAAGGAATTTATCTTCCGGTATACAGCCAGACGTGACTCCGGACAGTGCCAGGACAGTCCATCGGCTGTGTCATGCCCTGAACAGCGGGATTTGGGTCGGCATGGCGTAACTGAATCACGTCTGGCTGTATAGCTCGGTCGGTCAGCCGGTACGGGTGGGACTGAAAGGGGCTGCTCGTTCGACCATCCCGGACGACGCAAGTAACGCAGGGAGCGAAGTGACCGAGTAACACAGCGAGTCCCGGATGGTCGAACGAGCAGGGGCTTTCTTGCTGTCTTCGGAACCGTCTTCGACTTTTCTCGTCTGAACGACTCCGCTTACAACACCCACAACTGGACGGTCCAGAACGACTCCCAGGCGTCCCGGAGGGCGTTCTCGGGCTCGCCGGTGGCGTCGACGGCGTCGGTGGCGTCCGCGAGGTGCATCATCTCGCCGAGCACGGACCGTTCGCCGACGACGTAGAGGCGGTCAGTTTCGCGCTCCTCGAGGGCGGCAACGCACCGATCCAGATGTTCGTCGATCTGTTCGTCCCGGAGGCGTTCGAAGCGGGCCTGCGAGAAGCCGCCCTTGGAGTGCTGGCTCTTGATGTCGCTGTCGAACCCGTGGAAGGCGGTGCGCTCGTCGCCCTGGTAGGTGCCCATCGCGAACAGGTCCGAGCGGATCAACGCGAGGGTGTACCGGCCACGGGGCTGGAACCACTCGCGGTCGATGCGGAACCCGTCGTCCCACTCGACGAACGGCTCCGGCGCCACGGGTGGGCGGAGGCAGGCTGCAAGGAGGGACCCGTCGTCACCCAGTGCCAGGCACGGCGCGGCCCGGGAAACGAGCGCCGCGCGCTCGCCGAACGCCTCCCGGAGCTCCGCCGGCCTGTCGTAGCCGTCGGCGACGTACGCCGACAGCGCGCCCTGCGGGCCCGTCTCGACCGACGCCAGCCTGGCGAGTACCTCGTCCAGCTCGCGGCCGCGGAGTTCCGCCTCACGGCGGTAGGAGAGGGTCGTCTCGCCGGACTGCAGTCGATCGACCTGGTCTTCGAGCTGCGTGACCCGGTCTTCGAGCTTGTTGGCCCGGCGCTGGGCCTCCTGGCGGTCGGTCACCGCCTCGGTGCGGCGCTGCTCTTCGGCCTCGAATTGCTCCTCCAGGCGCTCGATCTCGGCCTCCAGCTCCTCGATCTCCTGTTTGAGTTGCGTCCGACCGAGCAGGTCGTCCAGCATTGTCTCATCCCCGGACCCCACCCCTTATAAATCTCGTGTCACGCCAAGTACGTGAAAACTCGAACTGAGAATCCAGGCGGAAAGAGTCTGTATCCGCAGATAGCAGGGACTGGTGAGTAAAGGAATTATACTGTCGGACGTAATTTCGTGGAGTCACGCGTCACGTTCAGCCGTTCAACCGTGCGAATACAACCAGGAGAGTGTCACGACGTGACACAGAGTTACGTCCGACAGTATGAGTATATCGTTGGTTTCACGGGCTGAAACGCACAACACGCGATTCCATAGCGGTGAAAAGTCACGCACAACCGTATGACGCGAGAACGGCCGAGATACGCCCTGCACCTGTCTTCACAATCCTTATCGGATCCCCTCCGGAAGGGGGTGGTAATGAAGGTCTCCGTGATTATCTGCACGTATACGATGGATTTGTACGACGATTTCCAGGATGCGGTCGACAGCATCCTAAACCAGTCGCACGACGACGTGGAAGCCGTGCTGATCTCGGACGGAAACGAAACCGTATACGAGCAGATGGAAGAGGACTACGGTGACAGGGACGACGTGGTCGTCGGGATGACCGACGAAAACGTGGGCGTCGGCGAGGCGCGGAATCTGGGGATCGACCTGTCGACGGGGGACGTCATAGCGCAGATCGACGACGACGCCGTCGCCGCTCCCGACTGGGTTGCAGAGCTCGTCCGTGTATACGAGCAAACAGACGCCATCGCCGCTGGCGGGAAGATGGTGCCTCTCTGGGTGGCCGGTAAGCCCCGATTTCTCCCGGAGGAGTTCTACTGGCTGATCGGCGTCAACCACCGGTGGTTCGCCGAACCCTTCGAGGAGGTCCGCAACACCTACGCCTCGAACATCTCGTTCCGGCGGGAAATCATCGAGGAACTCGGCGGGTTCGACCCCAACGTTGGCCGGAAGGGCGATGCGGAGATTCAGGCGACCGAGTCGGAGATCGGCACCCGCCTCCAGCGCGAGTTCGGCCGGGGTGTGATCTACAACCCCGACGCCGAAGTCGCACACAAGATCTTCGGCTACCGGACTGACCGGAGGTGGATCGCCGAACGCGCGTTCTATCAGGGGTACTCGAAACGCGTCCTCGAAACGCTGTTGCCGGAGGCTGACACGTCCGAGGAGTCCGACTTCCTGCGGTTCCTCGGCATCGAGGCGATCCCGCGCCGCATCCGGGGCATCGTCGACGACCCGTCGCGGGAAAACGTTGAACAACTCCTCTGGCTAGTGTTGCTCACCGCGCTCGTCGGCTTCGGCTACGTGTATGGGATTTTGACCTGGGATGGCGACACAGCTTGAGGTGCCTCCGATCCCGTCGTCTCGTTGCGCCGGCGTAAGCTGGCCGTAACTATCAGGATGGTCGGTACACAACCGATGGGCTGAAATTCACCACCGCCCAGGATCACACTATGTCAGGACAGACCCGGGTCGGCGTCGTCGGCCTCGGCTACGTCGGGCTCCCGCTTTCGCTCGCGATGCACAGGGCCGGCTACGACGTGGTCGGCGTCGACGTCGACGAGGACACGGTCGCATCGCTCCGCGACGGTCACTCGACAGTCAGCGACGTCTCGGACGCGGACGTCGCCAACGCACTGGAGGAAGGAATTACGTTCACGGCTGACTATGCCGCACTCTCGGCCGTCGACGGCGTCTCGATCTGCGTGCCAACGCCGCTGCGGAAAACCGACACGCCGGATCTCTCCTTCGTCGTCGACGCTGCGCAACAGCTTACCCCCATGGTTCCCGACGGCTGTACAGTTGTCCTCGAAAGCACTGTCTACCCCGGAGCGACCCGTGAGGTCGTCGGCGACACGCTCGCGGAAAACGGGGAGACGATCGGCAAGGACATCTACCTGGCGTTCTCCCCGGAGCGGATCGACCCCGGCAACGAGGAGTACGGCCCCACGGAGATCCCGAAGGTCCTCGGCGGGGTTACCGACGCCTGCGGTGACCACGCAGAGGCGCTGTACGAACAGGTGTTCGACGAAATCGTCCGGGTGAACTCCGCCACGGAGGCGGAGCTCGTCAAGCTGCTCGAGAACACGTTCCGCGCGGTCAACATCGGTCTCATCAACGAGCTCGCACAGGTCGCTCACGAACTGGACGCCAACATCTGGAGCACGATCGACGCGGCCGCCACGAAGCCGTTCGGCTTCATGTCCTTCTATCCGGGGCCGGGGCTGGGGGGCCACTGTATCCCCGTCGACCCCTTTTATCTCTCCTGGAAGGCAAGCCAGCAGGGGATCGACACCCGCTTCATCCACCTCGCGGACACGGTCAACCGCGAGATGCCCGGCCACGTCGTCCAGCGGATCGTCGAACTGCTGAACGACCGCGGGGTTGCGGTGTCGACCGCGGACATTCTCGTTGCCGGTGTCGCGTACAAACCGGACGTCTCGGACACGCGCGAGTCGCCCGCGATCGACATCATCAACCAGCTCGAGGGCTGGAACGCCGACGTGGCGTACCACGACCCACACGTTCCGACGCTGGACGTTGTCGGGACCGAGTACGAGTCCGTCGAGCTGATCCGCGAGCGCCTCCAGGCAACGGACTGCGTGGTGCTCGTGACCGATCACTCAGCGTTCGACGTCGCGGAGATCGTCGAACACGCGCCGCTGGTGTTCGACACCAGAAACGCGACCGAGGGGCTCGGCGACGACGGGATTGTCCACCTGTAGCGTCGGAGCAGGTTCGGTCAGGGTTTCCGCAGCAGCCACTCCCCCAGCGCCAGGGCGTCCAGCCCCATTCCGTAGAAGTCCTTGATCGCCTCGGTCGGGGTCGTCACGATCGGCTCCCCGTGGTCGTTGAACGAGGTGTTCAGCACGACCGGGACGCCGGTGATCGACTCGAACTCGCTGATCAGGCGGTAATACCGCGGATTCTGGTTCTCGTTGACCGTCTGCGGGCGCGTCGTGTCGTCCGCCGGGTGGAGCACGGCCTCGATGTCGTCTTTGTGCTCCTGGCTGACGTCGAACGTTTTGATCATGAACGGCGAGGGCTCCGCGTTCTCCAGGTACTCGTCGGCGGCCTCCTCGAGCATCGAAGGGGCAAAGGGCCGCCACTCCTCGCGGTGTTTCACGTACCGGTTCACCCGGTCGCGGGACGCCTCCGTTCGCGGGTCTGCCAGGATGCTCCGGTTGCCGAGTGCGCGTGGGCCCATTTCGAGCCGACCCTGGAACCATCCGATAAGCTTGCCGTCTGCCAGCAGCTCCGCGACCTCCCGTTCTATGTCGTCCGACTGCTCGTACTCCAGTTTGTTCTTCTCGAGCGTCTCCTCGATCCTGCTGTTCGAGTACGAGGGCCCGTGGTAGACGGTCGGCATGTCGAGGGGTTTCTTCTGGTGCAACATCCCTGCGCCGAGCGCAAGGCCGCCGTCGTGTGCCACGGGCTGGATGTAGATGTCGTCCACTGCGTCGAGTTCCATCACGCGCTTGTTCATCTTGCAGTTCAGCGCCACCCCACCCGCGAGTCCCACGTTCGACGTGCTGAACTTCCGGAGGTATGCCCGCACGATATCGAGGACCGTTTCCTCGAGGAACTGCTGAATAGTGAACGCGAAGTCCTGCTCCCAGTCGGTGTACTCACCAGCCTCCTTCTTGCGGGAGCGTCCGAACATATCCTCGAGCTTTTCGACGCCGTCCTCGATCTCGCCTGTCGTCACTTCAGTCACGTCATAGTCGACACCGCCGTCGACGACCGATCGCAGTTTGCGATCGATCCGCTCGTTGTGCTTGCCGTATGGTGCGAGCCCCATGATCTTTCCTTCGCCGTTGAACGCTCGGTAGCCGAGAAACTCCGTCGCTGCACCGTACAGCAGTCCGAGGCTGTTGGGGTGCTCGTACGTCCGCTCGCGGGTGAGTTCGCCGTTTTTCGCCCGCCAGACGACCGTCGAGTCGTATTCGCCCCTGCCGTCAGCTGTGAGGACGAGCCCCTCCTCGAACGTTGCAGGGTAGTAGGCGCCGGCCGCGTGACACCGGTGATGCGAAAGCGTCGAGATCGGGGGCACCGGCCCGGTGAACTCGTTCTCGAGCCGCTGTTCGACGAGTTCGACCAGTTCGTCCGAGCGGGCGCCGAGGTACTTGTCGACCGTATCGGTCACGGTGGCGACGTTGCCCAGCAGCGACCCGGAGCTCTCCTCGCCGGCAGACCGCCTGAAGAAACTCGGGTTCGTGACGACGTTCTGGACGTGGCTCGAGAGCAGTTTCGAGAGGAGTTCCGGACGGTACGGGAGCAGAATCTCGTCGACGTCGGCCAGTTCAATTCCGCAGTCGTCGAGACAGGCCCTGATCGACCGTTTCGGAAACTGGTTTGCGGCGTGTTTCCGCCGGGAGAGGCGTTCTTCCTCGATCCCGTAGACAACTTCCCCGTCCTCGAAAATCACGGAACTCGGGTCGTGGACCCCGAAGCCACGGGTAGTCGGTTTGAACGAGAGAACGTAATCGGACATACTCCCCTCTTTCCCCAATTGTGGCATATACTTTTTGAAATCCACACCCGATACGCTGATAGAGCGACCCTTGCCGGAACGGCCGATCCGACTCTCTGGGGACGGCCCGTCCGTGTCCGGCAACCGACACATTCAACCGGGCGGCTATAGGAGTACAGGTATGCCCACTGCGCTGGTCACAGGGGTCGCCGGCTTCATCGGGTCGACCCTCGCCGACGCGCTGCTGGATCGTGGCTACGACGTCGTCGGTATCGACAACTTCGAGACTGGCCGCCGCGAGAACCTTGACCGCCTGCGTCCCCGGGATTCGTTCACCTTCTCCGAAACTGACATTCGCAGCAGGGATGAGGTCCCAACGGTGATGGACGGGGTCGAGTACGTGTTCCATCAGGCCGCTGTGCCCTCGGTCCCGCGGAGCGTCGAGGACCCGGTCACCTCCACGGACGGGAACTGTACCGGCACCGCCGTCGTCCTCGATGCGGCGCGGAAGGCGGACGTCGACACTGCTGTCGTCGCCTCGTCGTCGTCGGTGTACGGATCCAGTGAGGAGCTCCCGAAAGTCGAGACGATGGAGTCGGCCCCGGAGTCGCCCTACGCACTCTCGAAGTACTACACCGAGCAGCTTGCGTTGCAGTGTAGCGACCTCTACGACATCGACACAGTGGCGCTCCGGTATTTCAACGTGTTCGGCCCGTACCAGGACCCGGAAGGGGAGTATGCGGCCGTAATTCCGAAGTTCATCGGCCTGATGCTCGCGGGCGATCGGCCGGTCATCTACGGCGACGGCGAACAGTCACGCGATTTCACTTACATCGAGAACGTGATCCAGGCAAACGTCCTCGCTGCGGAGGGTGACGTGACCGGCGAGACGTTCAACGTGGCTTGCGGGAACAGGATCACAGTAAACGAACTCGTCGAGACGCTGAACCGGAAGCTCGGGACCGACTTCGATCCGATCTACGACGATCCCCGTCCCGGCGACGTGCGCCACTCGGCGGCCGACATCTCGAAGGCACGGGAGCTGCTCGGCTACGATCCGGAGGTGTCCTTCGAGGAGGGAATCGAGCGGACGATCGCCGCGTTCGAGCAGCGGCACGCGAACTGATTCCCATCCGATCTTCACTCATGGACGACGAGATCGGTGGCGTCTGCATCGTCACGCAGCCGGGGGGCGGGCAGAGTGAGAAAACCCACGCACGCGACCTGGCGCGCATCGTAGGCGAACTCACCTCCGTGGCTGTCATGACAGCCAATCTATCGCCGAATTCGCCACTGCGAGACGAGCAAGAGGTCGTGGAGTTCAGTTCGAGCGCGGTCGGTGACAATATCATGATCGCTGCCGTACAGTTTCTCGTGAATCAGGTGCGACTCTGCCTGGCGATCCACCGCCGCGACGAGTCGATCGTCCTGTTTTTCGGCACCACGTCGTACCTGTTACCAGTGCTGTTCGCACGACTCCGCGGCAAGCGCGTGGCGGTCCTGCCGCGCGGTGACGTTCCCCTGTCACTCCGCCTCCGGTGGGAACAGCGAGCCCCGGACAACGTTGCGCGGCTGTTTGCGGGGATGGTCAGAGTGCTCGAACGGCTCACCTACGTAGCTGCGCACGGCATCATCACGTACTCGCCAGGAGTGGCGCAGGCACTCGACCTCGACCGGTATAAGTCGAAGCTCCACACGACCGGAGCCCGATTTATCGACACCGACCGGTTCTCGGTCGAGGTTCCCTACGACCAGCGGGGACGAACAGTCGGCTTTCTCGGGCGACTCGACGTCGAGAAGCGCATTCCGACGCTCGTCGAGGCGGTCGCACAGCTCCCCGACGACATACAAGTGCGGTTTGTCGGCGACGGGGCGTACCGGGAGGAACTCGAACGACGGCTCGCCGACGAGATTGCCACTGGACAGGTCGAGGTGGTCGGCTGGGTCGATCACGAGGAGGTGCCGGCCGAACTCAACAGGATGCGGCTGCTGTTGCTCCCCTCCAAGACGGAGGGCCTGCCGACGACAATCCTGGAGGCGATGGCCTGCGGTACGCCGGCGTACGCGACGCCGGTATCGGGGGTCCCGGATGTCGTACAGGACGGCGAAACGGGCTTTCTGATGCAGTCCGTCGATCCGGATGCTATCGCCGCCGGGATCACAGAGATCCTCGACCGGCCCGATCTCGTGACGATCAGCGACCAGGGTCGCGACCTCGTCGAAACCGAGTACAGCTTCGAGGCAGCCGTGCAACGGTACGAGCGGATCCTCCGGACCATATAAGTCCCCGACAACGGGTTACGTAACACCTAACTGTCCCGGCAGGGTATCGACCGAGTGTGACAGTTGTCGTCTTGGGTGTCGACGCGCTGGATCCGGATCTGGTCGATCCTGTGGACCATCCACACCTTTGTCTGGAACGTCACGAACGGATCGAGACGATCGTCAGCTCCGCCGGTGAGCCGAGCACCCACGAACTCTGGCCGACGATCATCACTGGACTCCCACCGGACGAACACGGGCTCGTGCTCGACGATGGCGTGGCGTGGGAGAACCCGGCACTGAATTTCGCCAGCACTGTCGCTGACTACATGCTGCCCGAATCGATCCGAACCAAAATCGGCGCGTGGTTGCTGAACAACACCGCCGAGGATGCATTTCGGGTTCCGGCCACCTACTACGCGGAGCGTGGCATCTCGACTGTCTTCGACGGGATCGCGTCGAAAGCGATCGGCGTACCGAACTACGTTGTCGATACAGAGTCTGACGACCGTGAACATCAACTACGACGGAACATGGGTGACCTGTTCGAGCGGGATCCCGATGCAAAAGGGGGACACACCTCTGCGAACGTTGCGGAGTTTTACGAACAGTGTCTGGAAATGATGATGATCCGGGTCGCGCGCACCAGGAGGGCCCTCCGGAGCAGGCAGTACGAACTTGTGTTCGGGTACACGAGCGGCCTCGATCTGATCGGACACGTCTCACACGACCGGCCGAAGGTCCGGAACAGGGCCTACGGCGAGCTCGATCAGCTTGTGGCCGAACTCGCCGGCGACCTCCGTGCGGACGATACGTTGGTGCTCGTGAGTGATCACGGGCTTCAGAACGGGTTGCACACCGACGAGGCGATGGTTGCGAGCACCACGCCCGGGCTCTTGGAGGGTGTGACTGATGTCAGGGATATCAGGGGTGCGATCGAGAGGGCCATCCGACAGTCAGATTACTCACCGGAGTCACTCTGGGACGAACAGCGTAGTGGAGCATCAGCAGAACGGGTTGCAGAACAACTCGAAGATCTGGGGTACATGTGAGATACCAGCCCCACTCGGTCAATTACTCGTTCTCTTCTCCTCCAGAACGTTAGCGTACAAGTCCGCGTACTCCCCGGCGACGGCTTCCAGCGTGTAGTTTTCTTCGACTAGCTGCCGCCCGCGCTTCCCATACTGGTCTCTGAGATTAGAGTCTTCCGCGAGTTCGGCGAGCCTGCTCGCGAGATCGTCGGCGTCGTCGACACGGTGGAACAGACTGACGTTCTTGTACGGAAGCAGGAACGGGTCGATGTCCGAAAAGACGCATGGATTACCAGCGCCGAGGGCTTCGACGGCGGCGCTGGCAAACCCTTCCCACCGCGACGGCATGGCGTAGATGTCGATCCGCGTCAGGAGCTGGTAGACGGTGAACCGATCGACCATGCCGAGGAAGTGCACCTGCTCACGGACGCCGAGCCGATCCGACAGCGCTTCGAGTTCGGCTCTGGCCGGGCCGTCGCCAGCGATCACGAGGTCGAGGCGTTGCTCCGATCGTTCGTTGGCGCTACCCAAGCCCTTGATGAGCACGTCGATCGCCTTCTGTTCGGTGAGGATCGCTGCGGTTCCGACGACGAGCGCCCCCTCCGGAATGTCCAGCCGGTCACGGAGGTCGTAATCGCTGGCCCTGGCGTCCTCGATCCGTACCAGGTCGACGCCGTTCGGGATGATTTCGACGTCCTCCTCGTCGATGAGCGCTCGCTCCCACCGGGTAAACGACTCGTAGACTGCCCGCGAGTTCGGGACGATCCGGTCTGCGAGCCCGTTTGTGAGCCCGTTTGCGATCCGTCCTTTCCGGGTAAACCCGTTGCGCGTGTTCCCTTCGCGGGAAACCAATGGAATTCCGAGCCCGTATCCCAGGAGTTTGGCAAACGACCCGGAGTGATTGTGGTGGGCCTGGATGAGATCGTACCGTTCCAATTCATTATGTGCACGCCTGTACGTGCTGCTATCAATTCCAAATTTATTCCGACGGGCGTTGAGACAAGTTAAACCTACTCGATCGTCTCCTTCGAACGATTTTGCGTCAAACCATGCAAGTATGTCCACAGAGAAGTTCGTGTGATCGGTAATCGCAGTCCCTATGGTCGCTGGTACTGATGTTTCTGAAACTGCATTTACCACGTAACAGATATTGGTCACCATCTAAACTGTATAAAACGTATTCTGGCTTTGTCTGTTTGTTCGACACACAGTTCGGTCCTCAACAAATTAAACTACTCCATTGCTTATGATCAGTGGTGAGAAAGAATTACAAATGGGTAAAGACAATTGCGTCCGATGAACACGATTCTCATCACTGTCGATGCTCTTCGGGCAGATCATCTGGAGGAGTACGGATACGATCGGAACACAATGCCTGGACTATCTCATGTGACAACTTCTGGGATGACATTTAAAAATGCATTTGCGAATGGACCATACACTCGTGTTTCTGTCCCTGCTATTCACTCCTCAGTTCGCCTGGCGCATGCGAACCTATCATCTCTACCTACGATATCTGGTGAACTGAGTAGGGCTGGTATGACAACTGCCTGTATCGGCACTAGAACCGGATTTAAATCAGCAGAGGGATCTCTTCATTTTGATACCTATGTTACGCACGGCCGTGATGAGTATCATAAAAAAAGCAGACAGCAGCAACCCAAGCATGTGAAAATCGAAAAACAACTTACTTCAGCAGTGAGCAGGGCCACTCAAATATCACCAAAATTACACCAAGTAACGGAACGGATCTACAATTCATTGCCGATATCCGAATCAAGTTTTGAATTCAAAGGATATACTAGTGCTAAGGTAGTTACGGATTCCGCGGTAGACTGGCTAACCGAACACTCTGGTGATGATTTTTTTCTCTGGCTTCACTACATGGAAGGCCATCGACCATATGGTGTACACAATAATGATCCTAAGTATACGAGTGAGGTTTCTAATGACAGAATTCGCAAACTGATGAAGAAAGCCGGGACGAATCCTACCGATATGACTTCTGAAGAACACGAGTTAGTTGTCGACCTCTATGATTCTGATCTCAAATACTGTTCATCTCAACTCGATCGTCTTTTTAGCCATTTAAAAGACCTGAGCCTCTGGCAGAACACAAATATCATTTTCACAAGTGATCACGGAGAAGAGTTTCATGACCATGGTATGTATTTCCATAGGAATTTACCATATGATGAATTGCTTCACGTCCCGCTAATAGTCTACCAGCCCAATAATGAGAGAGAGGAAGAAATTTTGGAGCAGCGTGAACTAGTTGATGTGGCACCAACGATACTTGATTTCCATAATGTAAAAAGCCCAGATAGTTTCGAAGGTGTTAATCTCCTCTCAGGGGAGTCAAGAAAGGTTATTGCTACAGGTAGCCAGCAAAACGTTGATCCAGTTGTCGCTGGTCGTTGGGACGGATATAAATATATCTACACACCTAATAAAGAGTATTTATATGATCTTTCGGCATCCTCGAGAGAAGTAAAAGACATTTCAGATGAAAGAGAAGATATGAGTGATAGATTCCGACAAGAAATACCGAAGAAGTATTTTGATGAAGAAATAAAAGAAGAACTTCGAGAACCCGAGGATGAAGTAGATCGGGAACGACTTAAAGCGCTTGGCTATCTCGAAGTCGACGAATAGATCGGGGAGTCACGACATTTATTATGCGAAGGACCCAAGAACTGATCGGGTAAATACCGGTCTGTATTTTGATCTCTGAGGTGCTCGTCAAATTAGTTCGGGCAGATTGAAAATTCTGACCTGATATTAATTGACAACCCAAACTTAAGTCAGATCTACCCTACACACGAACACTGGCCTTCGCAAGAGCAGATATAAAAACCTGCATAAAAATCATCTCACATGCAGCAAGGACGGCACAATATAATTTGGATCGTATTAGATACAGTCCGAGCTGAAAGTACCTCCTGCTATGGATATAAGCGTGATACAACACCGTTCCTGAAGTCTTTGGCCAACGAATCCATGTTTTACTCACACGCATTTTCCTCCGCACCCTGGACTACACCGTCACATGCGGGAATGTTCACTGGGACGTTGTCCGTTGCACACCAAACTGATAGATCCAACGAACGACTAACTCCTGATCTCCCTAGCTTGGCAACGTTACTCGGTGAAACCGGGTACAAAACAGTAGGTTTTTCGAACAATGCTCACGTTTCGCCCGACTTTGATTTCGACAGAGGATTCCACCATTTTCAGTTCAACACTGAATCGTATAACGAACCGCTTGACGGCGGAGTCCCAATCTCGAGAATACGTTCGAATACCAGTGATGGCACGTGGTACGAGCAACTGGATGAAGCTCTACAATATATCAGGGACCGGGATGGATCTGCACTCAAAACTGTTGGCAACTGGATCTACCGCAAGGCATCAGAAAACGGCTGGGTTGGCCACAGCGACCGCGGCGCAGCATCCACAAATGAGTTTGTCCGCAAGTTTCTTTCAAATCCCCAAGACCAACCGTTCTTCTTATATTTAAACTACATGGAAGGGCACGCTCCGTACCAGTCGCCCGACGAGTTTCAGTACAGATACACTGACGATCCATTGGTTTCGCACTGGAGTTCGCAAGAAGACTACTTTGGTCAAACGGTAGAGGATCAAGAACAAAAAATAAATGCATTACGTGATCAGTACGATGGGTGTATCTCCTATCTCGATTCGAAAATAGAGGAACTAATAGAGATTTTACGGCAAAAAAATCAATTTTCAAATTCAATGGTGGTGGTTACAAGTGATCACGGAGAAGCGTTCGGGGAGTGGGGTCTCTACGAACACAAGGCTGGTCTATATAATGAACTGACTCACGTCCCACTTATTATTAATACCCCAAAATCAGAATCGGTAGATATCTCGATCCCAGTATCGAACCGATGGTTATTTTCCACTTCGTTGAAACAAGCCGGTGTCGAGGTTCCTGAACATGCTATCGATGCAGATCTGCTAAACCCTTCTCCAAAACCGGTTCTGATGGAAAGCGAGGGCCTTCCATACAATGATTGGGTCTATGATAATGGTGTCTCGAGTAGATTTTCTAAACCACATGAAGCCATTGTCATGAATAATAAAAAATACATACAGTATGACACTGATGATGCGGAGCTATTTGAAATTCAGAGGGAATCACGGACTAACCAACGTTTCGATTCCGAAGAAAGTGAAACTATGGGATCGAAACTCCGGGAGTTACTTACAGATGCAGCAAGATCTACGAGAAGTGATAGTTGTAGAGACGATACTATCACCGAAGAAACGAAATCACAATTACGTGAGCTAGGATACCGATAACCATCAAAAAATCTTCCTCAACCAATGTTTGTAGCTATTTAATAAAATTGTCTAATTATTTTAAATACTATATATTAATAACAAATAGTGCCACAAACTGTTAATTAAGAAGCTAAGTAATACAATAACGTTCTTCTACCTGACCAGTGAGCAAGGAAGCCACTTACTGTGAACAAATTTGTATCACACCCGCTCCGGCGGTTAAGTGACCGCGCCTGTGTCTTTATCGGGATAGATGGAGTTTTATACCTCGGTTCGGAAAGATGCCGGACTAGGGACGAAGACAACGGTAATTAAGATATGAAAATTGGACAGACATCGATTATTGTTTTCGTCTCGAAAGTAGTGGGCTCGGCAATTGGTTTCTTTGCCACGGTCTACTTTGCTCGGGAACTTGGCGCCGAAGTCTTGGGGATCTATGCTCTCGTTCTGACGATTGTGAGTTGGATGATATTATTAAGTGAGTTGGGGATTGGAAAGGCAGTTACAAAACGTATAAGCGAAGGCAAAGAGCAAGGAGCGTATCTGGCGGCTTCGTTGGTGTGGATTATCGCTCTAATAGTTCTGTTCGCCGGGTGTATTATTGTTTTACGACCGGTATTCGAACGGTACATCGATGGATTCAGTCAGTATATTTCACTATCGGTCGTGTGGGTAATAATCGGGTTGCTCGCCGTGAACATATTCTTTAAAATCACGTACCGTATCCTCAAGGGACAGCGACTCGTTCATATAGTCGGAATCCTGAACACTGTCCAGGTCGGTGGCCAGAGCCTCATTCAGCTCGCTCTGGTCATTGGTGGTGCTGGTCTTGGTGGATTATTTATGGGCTGGACAATCGGTGGATTGATTGTCGCATTGATTGGTCTGTACTGGGTGCGTGTCCGTCCAAGAGTGCCCAGCAAGCAGCATTTTCGGAGCCTCTATGATTACGCTAAGTATTCCTGGCTGGGGTCATTAAAATCCCGCACGTTCAACGATGTCGATATTCTACTCCTGGGGGTGTTCGTCCAGTCCTCGCTAGTTGGAGTGTATTCAGTTGCATGGTCCATCGCAAAGTTCCTAGAACTGTTTGGAGGCGCAATCAGCCAGACGATGTTTCCCGAGATTAGCTACATGGCAACACAAAAAAAAGATCAAGCTGTCTCCGGGTTGATCAATGATTCGCTCGCCTACACAGGACTGATCGCTATCCCTGGTCTGGTCGGCGGCGGAATTCTGGCCGAACGGCTCCTCCGCATATACGGGCCGGAGTTCAGGCAGGGAGCAAGTGTTCTGATTCTCCTGGTCCTGGCCACCTTACTGTACTCGTATCTGGAACAGCTGTTAAACGCATTGAACGGAATCAACAGGCCGGACCTCTCATTTCGGATCAACGTAGTTTTTATTAGCCTCAATGCGGGCCTGAACGTGCTGCTCATCCCAGAATATGGAATTGATGGCGCAGCAGTTGCCAGCGTCGTCTCAGTAGGGTTTTCGCTAGTACTTGCTTACAGGAGCCTTGCAAGATTGGTTACATTCAAAACACCTATTGGTGAGATTACGTATCAGATCCTGGCAGCACTCATGATGGGCATCCTGATAGTTGTTGGTCTCGGAATCGTTTCGGCCACGAGTCTCGGTCAACACAATTTCGCTCTAGTTATACTCCTAGTAATCAGCGGTGCTGGTATTTATTTACTCACATTGCTTGGTTTATCGAAGCGGTTCAGGCAGACGATCCTTCGGAATCTACCGAATATCAGTAGGTCTAGTGCCTGAACCCAGAATTACGCTCACCAGGTTCCGTGGAACGTATCGAACTCCAACTCCTCTAGCGGCTTCTCGCCGATCGCAATCTTGTACTCGCCGGGCGTCAGCATCGGCTTGTGAAACTGCGGCCCGTCGTCGGTCGTGATCCGCGGACAGCCGGTGTTCACGTACGCGTCCAGGCCGAAGTTACGCAACCGATCCGGGGTCACTTCGTCCATCGTGATCAGGTAGGCGTCGTCGTTGTTCTCGACGATCTCCTCGGCTTCCTCCCATCGACCCTGTCCGATTTTCGTACAGAAGATCACGCCCCAGGTGTCCGCGTCCATCGCCTTGTGAACCGAGGCGTAGCGCTGTTTCATGAACTTCTCCGTGTCGGCGACCGTCACCACGTTATTCACTGGATCCGCAATCACGACGTGTTTGTCGGGGTACTCCATCGCCAGCCCGAGCGGGTGGAACTTCCCGCCGCCGACGTACAGCACCTGCTCGGCGTCGACTTCGGCCGATGCGTAGTTGCAGCCGAGCACCTGTCCCTCGTGAGTGAGGCGTTCGTCCCCGCGCCGAGTGTGGACGTTGTAGCCCCGATCCTCGAGGTACGCCTGCATCTCATCGAACTTGTTCATGTGCTGGGCGGTCGTGACCAGGCCGACGTCCGGATCGTCCTCGGGCGGTGCGATCTCCTCCTCGAGCGCCCGGTCGACGATCGGGGTGACGTCGACGTTCGAGAACAACGGTACGTAGATGATCTTCTCGGACTCCTTCATCGGCGAGTGGCCGAAGTGAACGAACACGTCGGTCCGCTTCATGAGGAAGGTGTCCAGATCGCAGGCGCCGTAGCAGGGTTGGCCGGAGATGAGGACGTTCACGTCGTCGGGCAACAGTTCCCGAAGGTCGTCGGCGACACCCGGTCCGCGCCGCTTTAGTCCTTCTGGGAACTGGAGCCCGACTGAGGTCGCGTCGCGCTCGGCGACCGCGTCCGTGATGCGGTCGAGTTCGTAGTCCCACTCGCGGTCGTGCCGGAGCGACATCCCGGTCTCGCGGAGGTCGCCGTCCGGCCGATCCGTCGATTCCTGACTCATTGCACTCCTGTACCCGTCCGGAGCGTAAAACAACGACGTTTCGAAACGACGCCGACGCGGCGACTCCTCATACTGTCGGACGTAACTCTGTGTCACATCGTGACACTCTCCTGGCTGTATTCGCACGGGTGAACGGCTGAACGTGACACGTGACTCCACGAAATTACG